>JAPOXB010000091.1 GCA_026707335.1 Chloroflexota bacterium | reverse complement strand
GTGACGAGGTAGAGCAGGCCGGTCGCGGCCATCATCGAGCGGATGCGCGACGACGACCAGGCCATCCAGCCGAACAGCAGCGGCAGTACGAAGCCCACGGCGATGCGCAGCCAGAAGGTGACGTCCTCGCGGAGGGGCAGGTCGCGGCCGCCCAGCGGCGCCTCGTCGATGGGCAGCGCGACGGCCAGCGCGAAGAGCAGCACCTGCACGATCAGCAGCCCGATGAGCAGCGCCGTGACCTCGTTGAGCGGCTGGGGAGGCAGCCGCGGCGTGACGAGGTACCAGTGCCCCAGCGTCAGCCCGGCGGCCGCGAAGCCCACGACCAGGCTGCCCGTCAGCAGGCTGAGGAAGAGCAGGCCCATGCCCCAGACGGGGATGCGCAGCATGATCGCGGTCAGCAGCAGCACGGCCACGGCGAGCACCGCCAGCACCCCGCCGGCGATCTGCCCGGCGCGCACGCGGTCGCGGTAGAGCAGCGCGTTGTGCACGAGGCTGCCGGCGGTCAGCACGGCCAGCAGCACGACGATGGCGTCGCGGGGTCCGGCGTCGATGCGGTAGCCCTCGGCCACGTCGCCCTCGAGGGTGAAGGCCACCCAGAAGGTGAGGCCCAGGAGCAGCGGCAGCATGATCGTCGTGGCCTTGATGAAGCCGCGGGTGGCGCCGCCGCGCAGGTCGATGAACTGCATGGCGATCAGCCCGCCCAGCGACAGCTCGGCGAGGATCAGGTAGAGCGTGTAGGGGAGGGTGTCGGTCTCGATGCGCCCGCCTCGGTCGCTTTCATGGGGGTTGGCTGCATGGGGACTCGCGTCGCGGGCGCAGCATATCCCGCGGCGGCCCACTGTGTGAGTCGGTGGGGCGGGTCAGGCGAGGTCGGCGCGGGCCTCCGCCAGGGCGCGGCCGACGGCGCGGTAGTCGTCGATCTGCTGGGCGCGGGAGCGCCGCCCCAGCGTCTGGCCCGAGGGGTGGTATAGCGGGATGAGCCGCCGTCCCCGCCAGGCGACGGGCCGGCCGGCGTCGGCGGGCGTCAGGCGCAGGCCGTGCGGGGCGATGCGCCCCAGCGCGTCGAGCGCGACCCGCCCCAGCGCCACGACCACCAGCGGGTCGGCCAGGGCGATGATCGCGGCCAGGAAGTCGTTGCAGGCGGCGACCTCGGCGGTGCGCGGCGTGCGGTTGCGGCCGTCGGCGGCGCGCGGGTGGCAGAGCACGGCGTTGCAGATGAAGGCGGCCTCGGCGTCGATGCCGGCGGCGGCGCAGTAGGCGCGGAAGTTCTTCCCGGATCGATCGCTGGTCAGGGGGACGCCGGTGCGCACGGCGCCCAGGTAACCCGGCGCCTCGGCGACGAACAGCAGCCCGGCCGGGACGGGGCCGTTGCGCGGCCCGAGGACGGCGCTCTCCGGGGCGACGCCGGGGCAGCGGCGGCAGGCCTCGGCGCGGCCCGCCAGGGCGTCCAGCCGGGCGGCCGGGCCTGTCACTAGTCGAGGCGCAGCGCGAGGATCGTGCGCCGCAGACCGTCGTCGTGCAGCTGCACCTGCACGTGGATCACGCGGAAGCGGTCGTGCGCGCCACCGCGGTTATCGACGATGATGTCGCCCTTCTGCCAGCGGTAGTCGCTGTCCAGCGTGTCGATGCGGGACTGGCGTTTCTCGGTGAAGGGATCGGATTCCCAGAGTTCGGTGCGCACGCGCGCCCTCCTGTCGTCGGCCGGCGGGTCCGGGCCTGCCGGATCGTAGCGCGAGCGGGTCGGGGCGCGCTGTGTCAGAATGGGGCCCCGCCGGCCGGGGGCCGCCGGGACGGGAGGCGGGTCGGTGGATCGGGCGAGTTGGCTGCTGAAGGCGCTGCGCGAGGGCGGCGGCGAGGTCCAGGAGGCGCTGCGGGCCGCGGCGCGGCCGGATCGATCCGCGGGGGCGTCGGAGGTGCTGGAGATCGCGTGGGAGCTGGCCCTGCAGGAGCGGGCCGGCGGCTGGCACCTCGAGCAGCTGCTGCGCGGCCGGGATGATCTGTCGCTGCACCCGGCGGAGTGGCTGGCGACGGGCGCGGAGCCGGTCGAGGTCGGGCAGTTGGCGCGCATCTACGGGCAGTCGCGCGACGAGACGTGCATGCTGCTCTGGGGACTGCCGGCGTCGGCGCTGGGGCGGCGCGGTCGGCACCCCTTCCGGGGCGCGATCAGCGTCGAGGACGTGCTCGTCTCGCTGCACGAGCGGGACATCGAGACGATGCAGGCGCTGCAGCGCATCGGGGCGCCCCACCTGCACCCCACTTCTTCCCTGTAGGATGGGGCAAGGAATCAGGAGTCCGGCAGCCATGACCACCGACTCTCAGCCGTCCGAGCAGCCCAACTCGACCGCGAAGTTCGGTTTCCCCGAGGTCGTGAAGCTCGGCCCGGTCCGCCCCCTCAGTCCGGAGGAGCGCGAGGAATGGAATCGCAATTCGCCTTCCTTTGCGCAGGCGTCACTCAGGAAGAAGAATCCGCCGACGGCGGACTGATCGCTTCAGCGCGCCTCGATGACGACGCGCCCACCCACCTCAATCTCCACGTACAGGCTGTGGCTGTCGAGCAGCGACATCCCGACAAGGGGTGTGGTATCGGCGGCATCCGCCAGACCGTACTTCGGGTCGCCGTCCCAGAGCACGGTCACGTCGTAGTACGGGAACGTGATTTCGCTGCCGTCGCCCAGGGTGGCTCGCCCCATGCCCTCGTAGGGCAGGCCCAACTCAGCAACCAACGCCGGAGGCAACGTGAGGAACCCGCCGAAGCCGGTATCGATGATCGCGTCGATGCTCAGCGTTCGTCCCGCGGAACCTCGAAGGGTGAGGGGAACCACCGCCTCCTTGGCATCGTTGACGACGCCTTCGATCACTCCGCTCTCCGCAGCGGGCGGCCCCCGAAGTGATGCAGCGCCCGGTGCCCGACGCGAAGCAGCCAGACATCGATCGCATCGGGCTGCTCCGACCGAAGGCGCTTCGCGGCGGCGCGCAACTCGTCGGCGACGGCCCAGCAACCGGTGTCCACGTCGATGGCGACGTACTCGCCGTGGTGGTTCGCCTCGACTTGGGCGCGAATGTCGCGGTCGTATATCTCGTCGCCGAGGCGGGCGGTCTCCTCGGCGGGCCGCCGGGTCACCATGATGGCTCCCTCCCCGCGGAGCGAACGGCCGGCACGGACCTCAGATGCAGGAGCGGGCCTGCGACGCACCGGCGCTGTCGGCGGTGTCGAAGGAGGTGCCGCAGGCGCAGCTCTTGGCCGCGTTGGGGTTCGTGATGCTGAAGCCCTGCTTCATGATGTCGTCCACGTAGTCGATGTGGGCGCCGAGCAGCAGGGGCGCGCTGTCCGGGTCGACGAGAAAGCGCACGCCGCCCGATTCGACCACCTGGTCGCCGGGCTCGGCCGCGGTCGCGAGGGCCATGCCGTACTGGTAGCCGCTGCAGCCACCGCCGACGACGAAGACGCGCAGGGCGCCGTCGGCGAAGCCCTTGTCCTTGAGCAGCCCGGCGGCCTTCTCGGCGGCGAGGTCGCTGACGTGGATCAGGGTGGGCACTTGCATCGTCGTCATGGCGGATCCTTCCCAGTTGCGTCCGTCGAGGGGAGTATACGGTGGGGCGGCGCGAGGGGTCTATCGGCCGCGACATGGAGGGGCCGCGGCACGACCGGGCGGCGCCAAGGCGGATACCCTGAAGCACACGGGCCGGGCAGGTCCGGGAAGGGAACGGCCGATGTCGGAGCGGGTCTACCTCGACCATGCCGCCACGACGCCCGTCGACCCGCGCGTGATCGCGGCCATGCTGCCGATCCTGCGCGAGGGTTGGGGCAACCCGTCGGGCATCTACCGCGAGGCGCAGCGGGCCCGGCAGGCGCTCGACCAGGCCCGCGACGTCGTGGCCGGGCGGCTGGGCTGCACGGCGAGCGAGATCGTCTTCACGTCGGGCGGGACGGAGGCCGACAACGCGGCCATCCGCGGCGTCGCGGCAGCCGCGACGGGCCGCCACATGGTCACCTCGGCGATCGAGCACCACGCGGTGCTGGAGCCGCTGGAGGCGCTGGAGCGGGACGGCTGGGAGGTGACGGTCCTGCCCGTCGACGGAGAGGGCTTCGTCGACCCGGCGGCGGCGGCGGACGCCGTCCGCGACGACACGGCGCTGGTCACCATCATGGCGGCGAATAACGAGGTGGGCACGGTGCAGCCGATCGCCGCCATCGCGGCGGCGGTGAAGGCGCGCAACCCGCGCACGCTGGTGCACACCGACGCCGTGCAGGCCGCGGGCGCGATCGACATCCGGCCCGACGTGCTGGGCGTCGATCTGCTGTCGCTGACGGCGCACAAGATCTACGGGCCCAAGGGGGTCGGGGCGCTGTACGTGCGGCATCGCACGCCGTTCTCGCCGCTGATCATCGGCGGCGGCCAGGAGGGCGACCGCCGCGCCGGGACGGAGAACGTGGCCGGGGCGGTCGCGCTGGCGGCCGCGCTCGACCTGGCCTGCGCGGAGATGGAGGCGCGCAACGCCCATGTCGGGGGGTTGCGCGACCGCCTCTGGCGCCACCTGCGCGAGGGGGTCGAGCAGGTCTCGCTGAACGGGCCGCGCGACATGGCGCGGCGGCTGCCCAACAACCTCAGCGTCTGCTTCGCTGGGGTCGAGGGCGAGAGCATCCTGCTGCAACTCGATATGGAGGGCGTCGCGGCCAGCTCCGGCTCGGCCTGCACGACCGGCTCCACCGAACCGAGCCACGTGCTGACAGCGATGGGCGTCGATTCCGACCTGGCGCACTCGGCCGTGCGGCTGACGCTGGGGCGGGAGACCACGCAGGCGCAGGTCGACCGGGTGGGGCGCGTGCTGCCGGAGGCGATCGAGCGGCTGCGGGCGCTGTCGCCGATCGGCTGAGCGGCCGGACCCGCGGGGCGGTATCGCCCATCCGGGCGCGCTGGTATCATCGTGCGCGACTTCACAAGGACTGCGGAGCGTCGCGCGGGGAGCGGCGCGCCGGGGCCCGCTGGAGGATCCGTGGCTGATCGCGAGACGATCCCGGTGCTCAACGTCGAGCCGCCGCCCACGGCGGAGGAGACCGGCACCGACATCGAGTCGGACCTGCGCCAGCAGTTACTGATCACGCAGGTCGATAGCGTGCTGACCTGGGCGCGGCGCTCGTCGCTCTGGCCGGCGATGTTCGGGCTGGCCTGCTGCGCGATCGAGATGATCGCGACGGCCAACGCCCGCTACGACATCGCCCGCTTCGGGGCCGAGGTCTTCCGCGCCTCGCCGCGCCAGGCCGACCTGATGATCGTGGCCGGCACGGTGACCTGGAAGATGGCCCCCGCCGTGCGCCGCATCTACCTGCAGATGGCCGAGCCCAAGTGGGTCATCTCGATGGGCTCGTGCAGCAACATCGGCGGGCCGTTCGCGCACGGCTACAGCACGCTGCCGGGCGTCAACAACGTCGTGCCGGTCGATGTCTACGTGCCGGGCTGCCCGCCGCGGCCGGAGTCGCTGCTGTCGGGCCTGATGCTGCTGCAGGACGTGATGAAGGAGGAGGGGGTGCTCGGCAAGCGCCGGCGGCCGGAGCCCGACGGCGACTTCTCGACGATGCTGCCCGAGGGTGACCCGATCCGCCGCGAGCTCGAGGCGCTGTTCCCGCCCTACCTGAGCGTGAGCGGCGAACCCCGCGACACCGAAACCGGCGCTCTCCCACACGACACCAACTACCTGACGATGCACGGCGGATCGGCGCCGGGAGGGCCGGCCTGATGGCGTACGGCATAGGCATCGCCAAGGGCCTGCTGACGACGGTCAAGCACCTCGTCCGCGAGCCCACGACCTTCGAGTTCCCCGAGGCGGAGCGCCCCATCCCGCCGCGCGCCCGCACGAACCTGGTCTGGTTCGTGGAACGCTGCACGGGCTGCAGCACCTGCGCCCAGGCCTGCCCCGACGGCTGCATCCTGGTGCAGACCCAGCCCCGCGAGGACGGGTCGTACTTGGTGGAGCGCTACGAGATCGACTTCCGCCTCTGCATGTACTGCGGCCTCTGCGCCGAGGCCTGCCCCTACGAGGCGATCCAGGTGGGCGGCTCGTACACGAACGTCGTCCGGGACCCCAACGACCTCTACCACGACAAACCGACGCTGACGTCGCTGGCGAACGAGTACCTCGACGCGCACGACTGGATCTACCCCAACGGGCAGCCGGCCGTGCGCCAGGAGATCCACCCCGCCGGCGAGCGGCAGCACCACTAGTCCCCCGACTCAGCAGCCCGGAGAACCAGGAGCGCGGACGCCGGATGGTCGCCAGCACGACGGTCGAGATCACGATCAACGGCGCGCCCCACGAGGTCGCGCCCGGCCGCCCTTTGGTGGAGGTCATCAAGGAGGCGGGCATCTACATCTCGAACCTCTGCTACATCGACGGGCTGCCGGCCTACGCGGGCTGCCGCACCTGCGTCGTGGAGGTCGAGGGGATGCGCGGGCAGGTGCTGGCCTGCAGCACGGAGGTGCGCGAGGGGATGGTCGTGCGCACCGACAGCCCGGCCACGCTCGAGATGCGCCAGGAGGTGATGGCCTTCATCCTGGCCAACCACAGCGACCGCTGCCTGACCTGTCACCGCGTGGAGCACTGCCGCACCGGCGACATCTGCCTGCGCGACAACGTCGTCACGCACCGCTGCGTGACCTGCTCGAAGAACTACCGCTGCGAGTTGCAGACCGCGTCGGACGTGGCCGACATGGGGCGCTCGAACGTCGAGCCGTACCTCGACGAGGCGCGCACCTACTACCAGTACGAGCAGCCGCCGCCCGACCGCGGCAACCCCTACTTCGAGTTCGACCCGCAGATGTGCATCCTCTGCACCCGCTGCGAACGCGCCTGCGACGACCTGCGCCACACGACCGCGATCACGCTGGCCGGGCGCGGCTTCTCGACCCGCATGGCCTTCGGGGCGGGCGGGGCAATCCACGAGTCGAACTGCGACTTCTGCGGCGCCTGCATCGACGTCTGCCCCACGGCGACGCTGATGGAGGCCCCCAACAAGTGGCTGGCCCGCCCGCAGCGCTGGGTGAGCACCGTCTGCACCGAGTGCAGCATGGGCTGCACGATCCAGGTCGGCATCCGCGACGGCCGCGGCGTGATCGTGCGGCCGGCGGCGGGCAACGACGTGTCGCGCAACCAGATCTGCGTGCGCGGCCGCTTCGGCTACGACCAGGTGCGCGACCGGCAGCGGCTGCTCGCCGGCCGGCTGGGCCGCGGCGAGGACGGCTTCGACGCCGAGACGCCGGTCGTCCTGCGCGATGCCGGCGCCAAGCTGGCGGCGATCGTCGCGGCGCATGGCGCGGGGGCGGTCGGGCTGCTGGGCTCGGGCCAGGCGACGACGGAGGAGAACTACGCGCTGGCGCGGCTGGCGGCCTGGCTGGGCACGCCCAACCTCGACGCGAGCGTGGGGGCGGTCTGGGGGGCGGTCGAGGCCGCGCTGCGCGAGAGCTTCGGCGGCGTACACCTGTCCGGCCGGCTGACCTCGGTGGAAGAGGCGGCGACGCTCGTCGCCATCGGCGACGACCTCAGCGCCAGCAACAACGTGCTGGGCGTGCGCATCAAAGACGCGGTGGTCAGCCGCGGCGCGACGCTGGTCAGCCTGAGCGCGCGGCGCAACCCGATCGACGACTTC
>JAPOXB010000242.1:1693-7715 GCA_026707335.1 Chloroflexota bacterium | reverse complement strand
GTGCCGCCGTCGTCGACCGGCACGATGGCGTCCACCGGGTGGCGGTCGGCGTAGCGGGCGATCGTCTCCGCGCCGACCGCGGTGTCGCGGAAGTCGGCCTGCAGCGAGCGCTCCGGGAAGGCGTCGAGCGGCTGCCCCACGTCCGACGCCACGGCCACGTCGAGCCCCAGCCGGCCCGCCGCCGCCAGGAAGTCGTGGCTGCGGTAGCTGGCGCTGGGGATCAGGAGTAGCACGCGCGGCATGGGGCGACTATGGTATCCCGTTCGCCGGCGCCGCTTCCCCCACCGCCCGCCATCGGGACTGGGTACGCTGGCATCGGAGGGTTGCCATGCCCGACACGACGGCCTTCCCCATGGCTGGACCCGCGCCCGTCCCAGAGGCGCCCGCCCCGCCGCCGCGCGACGACGCGCCCACGCTCGACCTCGCCATCGAGGGGATGCACTGCGCCGCCTGCGTCGGCCGCGTCGAGCGGGCGCTGGTCGGCGTCGAGGGCGTCGAGGCGGCGGCGGTCAACCTGGCCAGCGAGCGCGCCCGCGTCCACCTGACCGATGCCGCCGTCGAGACGCAGGTCCTCTCCGCCGCCGTCGCCGCCGCCGGCTACCGCCTCGTTTCGGCGAGCGCCGGGCCCCAGCCCGCCGCCGACGCGCAGGCCGCGGAGGAAGCGGCCGAGGCGCGCCGGGCCGACGAGCGCCGCCGCCTCCTGACCGACGCCCTCCTCGCCCTCGTGCTGGGCTGGGGCATCTTCATCGCCGTGCAGATCAACCACGCGGCCGGCCTCGGCTGGGACGCCGACGTCCTCTTCCTCGCGCTGTTCTGCGTCGCGACGCCCGTCTTCCTGTGGAGCGGGCGGCGCATCCTGCGCGGCGCGGCGAACGTCGTGCGGCACGGCAGCGCCGACATGGACGTGCTCATCGCCGTCGGCACGACCGCCGCCATGGCCTACAGCGTCGCCGCGACCTTCGCGCCGGGCCCCTTCGACCGCGCCGGCCTCGACCGCGCCGTCTTCTACGAGACGGCCCTCGCCATCGTCGGCTTCGTCTCGCTCGGCCGCTATCTGGAGTCGCGCGCGAAGGGCCGCGCGTCGGCGGCGGTGCGGCGGCTGCTGGGCCTGCGCCCCCAGACCGCCCGGCTGCTCCGCGACGGCGAGGACGGCGAGCCGGTCGAGGTCCCCGTCGATCAGGTCCGCCCCGGCGACGTCATGCTCGTCCGTCCCGGCGACCGGATCCCGGTCGACGGCGTCGTCCTCGATGGCGCCGGCGCGGTCGATGAATCGATGCTCACCGGCGAGAGCATGCCCGTCGACAAGGCGGCCGGCGATCGGGTCTTCGGCGCGACGATCAACGGCGACGGCGCGCTGCGGGTGCGCGCCACGCAGGTCGGCGCCGACACCGTGCTCGCGCGCATCATCGACCTGGTCGAGTCGGCCCAGGCCTCGAAGGCGCCCGTGCAGGCCCTGGCCGACCGGGTCGCGGCGATCTTCGTGCCCATCGTGCTGGTCATCGCCGCGCTGGCCTTCCTGCTTTGGCTGGCCGTGGGACCGCCGCCCGCCCTCACCTTCGCGACGCTCAACGCCGTCGCGGTGCTGGTCGTCGCCTGCCCCTGCGCGCTCGGGCTCGCGACCCCCACCGCCGTCATGGCGGGCAGCGGGCGCGCCGCCGAGCTGGGGGTGCTCTTCCGATCCGCCGAGGCGATCGAGCGCCTCGCAGCCGTCGATACGGTCGTCTTCGACAAGACCGGCACGCTCACCCGCGGCGAGCCCGCGCTGCAGGACGTCGCGCTGCTGCCCGGCCACGACCGCGGCGACGTGCTGGCCGCCGCGGCGGCGGTCGAGCGCGACTCCGAGCACCCCATCGCCCGCGCGATCGTCGATGCGGCCCGCGATGCGGGTCTGGCCCACGCCACCGCCCGCGACTTCCGCGCGACCCCCGGCGGCGGCGCCAGCGCCGTGGTCGATGGCGCGACCGTCACCGTCGGCGCGGCCCGCCTGCTGCGTGAGCAGGGCGTCGCCATCGGCGACGAGGCGCTCGGCCACGCCGCGCGCTTCGCGGACGGCGGCGCGACGCCCGTCTACGTCGCGATCGGGACTCAGGTCGCCGCTGTTGTCGCCGTCGCCGACACGATCAAGCCCACCGCCCCCGGCGCCCTGCGCGACCTCCGCGCCGCCGGCCGCCGCACGATCCTGCTCAGCGGCGACGACCGCCGCGCGGCCGAGGCCGCCGGCGCGGCCCTGGGCGTCCACGAGGTGATCGCCGAGGTCCAGCCCGACGAGAAGGCCGGCGTCGTGCGCCGCCTGCAGGACGAGGGCCGCGTCGTCGCCATGGTGGGCGACGGCGTCAACGACGCGCCCGCGCTCGCCCAGGCCGACGTCGGGGTCGCCATGGGCGGCGGGACCGGCGTCGCCATTGAGGCCGCCGCCGTCGCGCTCATGCATGACGACCCCCGCGGCGTGACGCAGGCCCTCGCCGTCGGGCGCGCCACCTTCCGCACCATCCGCCAGAACCTGGTCTGGGCCTTCGCCTACAACCTGCTGCTCATCCCGGTCGCGGCGGGCCTCTTCTACCCCGTCTTCGAGGCGCTCGGCCCGGTCCCCGGCGGCCTGCGCTGGCTGTTCGGCGAGCAGGGCTTCTTCGAGCCCATCGTCGCCGGCTTCGCGATGATGCTCTCCAGCCTCAGCGTGATGGCGAACTCGCTGCGCCTGCAGCGGCTGCGGCTCGATGGGGGTCGGTGAGGCGCGATCGCGGCGCCGCTCAGCCTGCGCTACGGCGTAGGGGGTTCCGCGGGACGGCCACCCGGGTCGGACTCAGCCGTGAAGTCGATGTGTCCCTGCGACGGAGTCCGGAAGGAGAACTGCGTGAAGCCGTCGGCGTTGGTGACGGCGAGGTCGCCCCGGGTGATCACGTCCATGCCAATGAGGACCTCCGCGTCACCGAGATCCGCTGCGATCACTTCGAGCCCTTGGATTATGATGCCGTTCGGGAGTTCAAGAGTGATGAGATGGACTGGCAAGTACGCCATTCCATGCACACCTTGAACCGGAGTCTCCGTGATTCTCGTGGGACGGCACTCCTCGGCCACGCGCCTCGAGATGGCGGATATCGTCGCGCCTGTGTCCCAGATCGCGTGGTAGGGAAAACGGGGCGGGCGGGGCTCACGACGCCCCGGGTTCCATCCGCGAGAGACGGCGCACGTGCTCTCAAGCACCAACTGGATCGCGTCCGATTTGCTCGTCAGAGCGGGTGCCACTAAGGGAGCCTCGCCCGGGGCACCCTCTCGACACGCGGCTCGCGGTCGGGCGACACCCGCTGGAGGAGGAACGTCCCCGCTTCGTGCGTCTTCTCCGTCTCAAGACACGCGGTGAGCAGATCCTCGTAGGCCCCCAGGATCTTGTCGTCCTTGATGGCCACGACCTGGCCGTTGTACTTCTCGACGATCTCATCTTGGTGAGCGCGGTAGTACTTGAGTGCGTCCGAAAACACGGTTGTCGTCATGATTCCTCCCCTCCGTGTGGTCGACAGTTCCCAACGATTCTATCGGATCGGCCGCCCCCGCCGCTGCTCAATCCCCGCCCGATGGGACGCGCCCCTCGATCAGGCGCGTCGGCAGCAGGCGCGGCAACCCGCGCGCGGGTTCCACCGCCTCGATGAGCACCCCCGCCCGCTCGGCCGTGGCGACCGTGTCGCGGTCGAGGCGGCAGCCGTCGCCCACCCGGCTCCAGAGCGGGCTCAGCGCCGACTGCGTGCGCCGCAGCCAGCCCGGCTCGGCGCCGACGTGCTCGAGCAGCCGCAGCGACCCGCCCGGCTTCGTCACGCGCAGCAGTTCCCGCAGGCCCCGCTCGGCGTCGGCGACGCTGCAGAACACCAGCGCCGCGACCGCGTGGTCGAAGCGATCGTGGGCGAACGGCAGCGACTGCACGTCGGCCGCCTCCAGCGCGACCTCGGCCCGCGCCGCCCGCGCACGCCCCGCCGCCTTCGCCAGCATGTGGCGGTTGTAGTCGATGGCCGTGACCCGCGCGTCCGCGTCGTAGTGGGGCAGGTTCAGCCCGCTGCCGACGCCCGCCTCCAGCACCTCCCCCGTCAGACCCGAGACCAGCCGCGACCGTGTCGCCCGGATCGTCGCGGCCTCGCGGTCGCTGAGCAGCGCGTACCACTGGGCGAAGAGCCAATGACTGCAAGACCAGGACATGCGGTCCCCCCTCCCGGCGGCGCGGGCGCGGCTAGGCCGGGCGGTCCTCGGCGGCGGCGGCCGGCGGTTCGTCGGCGGCGAGGCCGCCGCCGGGATCCTCGCGACCGCGCAGCAGCGTCAGCGTGCGATGCAACTCCAGCTCGTAGTCGCGCACCGCCTGCGCCCGTTCCGCGTCCGACCAGCCCATTCGCGCTTGCAGGATCGCCGCGACGCGCGGGGCCGCGGCCCGGCCCAGTCCCCGCGTGCGACCGACCGGCGTCCGCCGCAGCAGCACGTCGCCGACCGTGCGCGCCTGCTCGTGCTCGACGGCGTAGGCGACCTGCGCCCCGATGTCGGGGTGGCGCGGGCTGATCGGCGCCGCCAGCGACGGATCCTGGCCCGCGTACGCCGCGACGTCGGCCGAGCGCTGGCCGTAGCGGCCGCGCAGGTGGGCCAGCGTCTCGGGCGGCAGGAACGAGACGTTGCCGGGCGCGCGCGGCGGCAACGCCCGCGGCCCGCTGCGGCGCGCCGCCCGGCCGATCGTGCGGCGCACGGCCTTGACCACCTGGTCGGCGGTGGCCTCGGCCGTCGTCAGCGTCCCCCCGACGATGGAGAACAGCCCCGGCCGGCCGTCCTCGGCGTGGTCGATCAGGCGCTGCGCCGGCCGCCAGCGCGTGCCGGGCTCGCCCCACGGCTGCAGGCCGGCGTAGGCGTACAGCGCCTGCGCGCGGTTCACGCCGACGCCCGGCAGCAGCCGGTCGGCGGCGTCGAGCAGCTCGTCGATCTCGTACGACTCCGGCCGCGTCCGCTCGGGCCGCTCGCCCTCCGCCGGCGACTCCGCGGCCCCCACGATGTGCAGGCCCAGCCATGGCACGACCGTCAGCGGCGCCCCGTTCCTCCGCCCCCGCGCCAGCAGCGCGTGCGACGGCCCCCGTCCCTCCAGGTCGAGCACGACGTGCGTGCCCCGCACCGCTCGCAGGCGCGGGCGCATCGGACGGCCCGTGGCCTGCAGCACGTCGTCGACCCAGGGCCCGGCCGCGTTCAGCACCACGCGCGCCGTCGCCGAGTGGCGCCGGCCCGTCAGCACGTCGTGATAGTCGACCCCGCTGGCCCGGCCGCCGCTCTCGCTGCCCAGGATGAAATCGACCGCCGCGTAGTTGCGCAGGTCGGCGCCGCCCTCGCGGGCCTCCGCCAGATACTCCAGGCAGAGCCGCTCGGGCAACTCCACGAGTCCATCGTGGAAGCCGAAGGCCGCCCGCAGGCCCACCGTCGCCAGCGACGGCTCCATCCGCTCGACGGCCCGCGGCGGGAAGGTCCGGCTCCACGGCGCGACCTTGCGCGGCGTGAGGACGTCGTAGATGGTCAGGCCGGCCCGCACCAGCGCCGGCGCGCGGCGCTCGTCGTGGTAGACGGGCAGCAGGAACGGCTGCGGACGCACCAGGTGCGGCCGGCTGCGCAGCAGGCGCTCGCGCGCGTGCAGCGACTCGTGCAGTTGCCGCGCCCGCCCCGATTCGAGGTATTGCAGCCCGCCCTGGACCAGCCGCGTGCCCGCCGCCGTCGAGCCCGACGCGAAGTCGGCCCGCTCGAGCAGCAGGATGCGGTAGCCCCGCCGCGTCAGCGCCCGCGCCGACGCGGCGCCGCAGATGCCGCCGCCGATGATGACGACGTCGTAGGGTGCGCCGTCGCGCTGGGTGGCGTCCATGACTCTCCCGCCGCTCGTCCCGGCGAGCGCAGGCGCCGTGCCGCGGCCCCGCGGGCGTCCCCGCGGCGGGGCGAGGGGCGGCTAGGCTTCTTCTTCGTCGCCGCCGCCGCGCCGCCCCAGGATCATCTTGCCGATCCCCGCCAGGACGGCGAGCAGCGC
>JAPOXB010000242.1:0-1071 GCA_026707335.1 Chloroflexota bacterium | reverse complement strand
GAGTACGACGCGCTGATCGAGCGGACCAGCCAACTCGAGGACCGGCTGGCCGCCGCCGAGGCGGAGGGCGATGCTCGCCTCCCGCACCAGGTGGCGCTCGCCGTCATCGCGGGCGCGAGCCCCGTGCGCGCCTTCCCTGAACACCCGCGTTGTGCCCTGGCGCGTGGTGAGCGTATTCTTCGATCGCAGCAAGAGGGGTGAGCTATGAAGCTCAACGTGGACAAGGAAGCGGACGCCCTGTACTTGCGTCTCGACGACTCCCCCATCGTCGAGTCCGAAGAGGTGTCGCCAGGTGTGGTTCTCGACTACAACGCGGCGAACGAAGTGGTGGGCGTCGAGATGCTCGACCTCTCCAAACGCTCCTCCCGCCTGAACCTCTCCGCGCTGCAATTCGAAACCATCTGAGCTCCCCCGGGCGCACGGCGTCATCGGCGAGTAGCGCGACCGGGCGCGCGCCCCGATCGCCGCCTACTCCGCCAGCCCGACGACGCCCGCCGGGATCGTGAAGCGGGTGCCCAGCCCGGCGCCGTTGTCCGACCACCAGCCGGCCGGCATCTCCACCGCGTACAGGTAGGGCGCCTCGGGCGCGCGCAGCGTCGGATCGTTGGCTGCCAGCGCGACCAGCGCCACGACCCGTCCCTGCGCGTCGAGGAAGCCGATCTCGATCTCCATCGGCGTGTTCTGGTTCCAGAACGGCGCGCGCGTCTCGACCGGAAAGGCGAACAGCATCCCGGTCGAGGGCGGCAGGCCGGTGCGATGCATCAGCCCCCGCGTGCGCCGCTCGATCGTGTCCGCGACCAGCATCCCCAGCCGCCCCGTCGCGCCCGACGCCGTCTCGTACGACACCTCCGTGTAGTCGAACACGACCGGCTCGACGCCGGCCGGCAACGACAGCTGGGCGTCGAGGCCGGCCGGCACGGCCTGCGCCGGCGGGATCGCGACCGGCGCGGCCGCGGGTCCGGCCTTCTCCGGGCCAGGCGTGGGCGCCGCCTCCTCGCCGCACGCGGTCAGCAGCGTCGCCGCCAGCGTCAGCAGCCCCAGGACGCCCCCCAGGGCGTCGCGGCGTGCGCG
>JAPOXB010000219.1 GCA_026707335.1 Chloroflexota bacterium | reverse complement strand
GCACGTCGCCGTCGGGCTCCATGCGCTCCATGTTGACGCGGCACTGGATGGCGTGACCGCGCGCGGCCGGGACAGCGTCCTGCTCGAGCCCCACATCGGCCAGCGACGCGCCGCCGGCGATGCGCAGTTGCGCCTTGACCAGATCGACGCCCGTGACCTCCTCGGTGACGGTGTGCTCGACCTGCAGGCGCGGGTTGGCCTCGATGAAGGCGAAGTCGGCCTCGTTGGCCTCATTGACGAGGAACTCGAAGGTGCCCAGGCTCTGGTAGTTGACGGCTGCGGCCATGCGCACCGCGGCGGCGGTGATGCGGTTGCGCGTCGCGTCGCTGAGCCAGGGGCTGGGCGCGAGCTCGACGACCTTCTGGTGGCGGCGTTGCAGGCTGCACTCGCGCTCGCCGAGATGCGCGACGCCGCCGCGCCCGTCGCCCACGACCTGCACCTCGATGTGGCGCGCCCGCGCGATCAGCCGCTCGACGAAGACGGCGTCGTTGCCGAAGGCGGCCCCCGCCTCGGACTGGGCGCGGGTGTATGCGTCCTCGATCCCGGCCGCGTCCGTCACGACGCGCATGCCGCGGCCGCCGCCGCCGGCGATGGCCTTGATCACCATCGCGCCGCCGTCGCCCAGCGACGCGAAGAACGAGCGCGCCTCGTCGAGGCCGACGGCGTCGGCGCTGCCGGGCAGGACCGGCACGTCGTGGCCGACGGCCAGGTTGCGCGCCTGCGCCTTGTCGCCGAACAGCTCCAGCGACCCCACCGACGGCCCCACGAAGGTGATGCCCTCCTCCGAGCAGCGGCGGGCGAAGGCCGGGTTCTCGGCCAGGAAGCCGTAGCCGGGGTGCACGGCGTCGCAGCCCGACGCCTTGGCCGCTTCGACCACCGCCTCGATGTCGAGGTAGCCGCGGGCGCCGGCGCCTGGCAGCGCCTGCGCCTCGTCGGCACGGCGCACGTGCAGCGAGTTTGCGTCGTCCGAGGTGTGGATCGCTACCGACGGGATCCCCAGCTCCCGCGCGGCGCGCATGATGCGAATGGCGATCTCGCCGCGGTTGGCGACGAGCAGTTTCTCGATGGGCATGGTGAACCTCCGTCGGCGGCAAGCATACCGGCGGGGCGCCCCGCGCCCGCGCGGCCGGCCCTTCGACAGGCTCAGGGCGAACGGATGCCGTGCGGGGTGAGCCGCTTCCGTTCGTGGTGAGCCTGTCGAACCACGCGGCCGGCTAGCGGATCTTCTGCGGCGGCAGGTCCTGGAACGAGTTGCCCTCGGACGCCAGCTGCTCGATCAGCGGCGACAGCTCCCAGTGCGCGCCGCCCAGCTTCGCGCCGTAGTCCTTGATCTTGGCCGCGACGGTGTCGAGGCCCATGCCCTCGGCCCAGAACATGGGGCCGCCCTGGTAGACGGGCCAGCCGTAGCCGTTGACCCAGACCACGTCGATGTCGGAGGAGCGCATCGCCTTGCCCTCCTCGAGGATCTTGGCCCCCATGTTCGCCATGGGCAGCAGGCAGCGGTCGAGGATCTCCTCGTCGCTGTGGTCGTCGCGCTGGGCGACGCCGTGCCTGGACGCGAAGTCGCGGATGAGGTCGAGCACCTCCGGGTCGGGCGAGGGGGCGCGCGTCTCGGGGTCGTAGATGTAGTAGCCGCGGCCGTTCTTCTGACCGCGGCGGCCCGACTCGCAGAGCACCTCGCGGACCGTGCGGCCGTGCGTGTCGTCGGGGTCCCAGCCGACGTCGAGGCCGGCCAGGTCGCCCATGGCGAAGGGGCCCATCGGCAGGCCGAACTCGTACAGCACGCTGTCGACCCGCGCGGGGGGCGCCCCCTCCAGGATGAGGCGTTCGGCCTCGAGGCCGCGCTGGTGCAGCAGGCGGTTGCCGACGAAGCCCGGCGCGACGCCGACGACGGCCGGGATCTTGCCGATCGTCTTCGACACCTGCAGGGTCGTCGCGAGGACGTCTTCGGCGGTCTCGTCGCCGCGCACGATCTCGAGCAGCTTCATCACGTTGGCGGGGCTGAAGAAGTGCGTGCCGATGACGTCGTGGGGGCGCTTGGTGACGGCCGCGATCTCGTTCACGTTGAGGCCGGAGGTGTTGGTGGCGAGGATCGCGCCCTCGCGGCAGATGGCGTCGAGCTCGGTGAAGACCGACTTCTTCAGCGGCATCAGCTCGAACACGGCCTCGATCACCATGTCCACGTCGGCGAAGACGGACTTGTCGGTGCCGGCGTCGAGCAGGCTCATGCGCTCCTCGACCTGCTCCATCGTGAAGCGGCCGCGGCGGGCCGAGCGCTGGTAGTTCTTGCGCACGACGCCGATGCCGCGCTCCAGCGACTCGCGGTCGCGCTCGACGATCTTCACCGGCACGCCGGCGTTGAGGAAGTTCATCGCGATGCCGCCGCCCATGGTGCCGGCGCCCAGGATGCCCACCGTCCTGACCTCGCGCAGGGCGGTGTCGCGCGGCAGGTCGGGCACCTTGGCGGCCTGGCGCTCAGCGAAGAAGTAGTAGCGCTGCGCCTGCGACTGCCGCCCCGCCATCAGATCCTCGAAGACCTCCCGCTCCTGCTCGAGCGCGTCGTCGAAGGGGGTGTCGAGCGCCGCCTCGATCAGGTCCACGTTCTTGGCGGGGGCGTGGAAGTTGCGGGTCTTGCGGGCGATGCTCTTGCGGAAGTCGTCGAAGACGGCGCGGTTGGCGCGGGCCTCCTCGATCTTCTCGTCGCGGTCGCGGATCTTCTTGAGCGGCGCGCCCTCGGCGACGAGCTGCTCCGCGAAGGCGACCGCGCCGTCGACGAGGTCGCCCTCGATGATGGCGTCGATCAGGCCGGCGGCCAGCGCCTCCTGCGAGCCGATGGGGTCGCCGATGGCGCACATCTCCAGCGCCTTGGCGACGCCGGTCACGCGCGGCAGCCGCTGCGTGCCGCCCGCGCCGGGGAGGAGGCCCAGCTTGACCTCGGGCTGGCCGTACTGCGCGGCCGGGTCGCCGACGCGGTAGTGGGCGCACATCGCGACCTCGAGGCCGCCGCCGAGGGCCGTGCCGTGGATGGCCGCCACGACCGGCTTGGGGCAGTCTTCGATCGCGGTCTGGGGCTCCTGCAGGCCGGGCGCCTTGGGCGGTTTGCCGAACTCGGTGATGTCGGCCCCGGCGATGAACGTGCGGCCGCGGCAGGCCAGCACCACGCCCTTGACGGCGGCGTCGTCCGCGACCTGCTCGAAGGCCCGCAGCAGGCCCAGCCGGACGCCGTGGCTGAGGGCGTTGACCGGCGGGTTGTCGATCAGCACCAGGGCGATGTCGCCGCGCTGCTCCAGCGAGACCATGTCGGTGATTGCGGCCATTGTCGGGCTCCTCACAGAATTGTTTTTTTTTCGCGCGCAGGGTAGCCGGGCCCGGAAGGACGGCTTCGGTCAGAGATACGGCCTCGGCAGGGCAGCGGCCATCACCTGCGCGACGGAAGCCCCTGCGGGCGCGCCTCCGATTGACGAATCGCCGGCTTAGTCATAGCGTTAGCTAAGGCGACCAGGAGGGAGCCGGCGATGGTGACCGTGAACGTGCACGAGGCGAAGACCCAGCTCTCGCGCCTGCTGGCGCGGGTCGAGGCAGGCGAGGAGGTGACCATCGCCCGCAACGGCGCCCCGGTCGCTCGGCTGGTGGCGTGCACGCCGCGCGGCAAGCGGGAGTTCGGATCCATGAAGGGCCTGATCGAGTTCGACGACCGCTTCTTCGACCCGCTGCCCGAGGAAGAGTTGCGTTTGTGGGAAGGCCGCTGACCCGTGCGGCTGCTGCTCGACAGCCACGCGCTCCTCTGGTGGTACGAGGGAAACCGCCGCTTGTCGCCGCCCGCGCGGCGGGCGCTGGAGGACACCGAGCGCAACCAGGTGCTGGTCAGCGCGGCGTCGGCCTGGGAGATCGCGACCAAGCACCGCAGCGGCCGATTGCCGAAGGCGGAGGCCCTGACCCGCGACATCCCCGGCGCCCTCGCGAGGGCGGGCTTCGAGGAGTTGCCCGTCACCGTCGCCGACGGCCAGCGCGCGGGCGCGCTGCCGGGTCCGCTGCGCGACCCCTTCGACCGCATGCTCATCGCTCAGGCGGTGTCGCGCGACCCCCTGCTCGTCTCCGACGAGACCCTGTTCGACCAGTACGGCGTCCACCGCCTCTGGTGAGGCGGGCGCCGCGGTGAGCGCGAGCGGACCGCTCAGGCGACGGCGCCGCAGTCCCGCAGCGAGGCGATCTCGTCCTCGCTGAGGCCGGCGGCGCAGAGGACGTCGTCGGTGTGCTGGCCGGCGTGGGCGGGCGGACCCTGCACGGCGCTCCGCGTGCGGCTGAAGCGGGGCGACGGGGCGGGCTGCGTGATGCCCGCGATCTCGACGAAGGACTTGCGGTGCCGGGCGTGCGGATGCCGGGGCGCCTCGCTGGGCTGCAAGACCGGCGCGAAGCAGACGTCGCTGCCCTCCATGATCGTCTCCCACTCGTCGCGGGTCTTGGACTTGACGATCGCAGCGACCTTGCGCTTCAACTCCGGCCAGCCGTCGCGGTCCATCTGCGGCGACAGATCCTCGTCCTGGAGGCCGGTCAGCTCGAGCAGCTCGGCGTAGAACTGCGGCTCGATGGAGCCGAGCGAGATGTACTTGCCGTCGGCGGTCTCGTAGGCGTCGTAGAAGTGCGCGCCGCCGTCGAGCAGGTTCGAGGCGCGCCGCTCGATCCAGCCGCCGGCGTGGATCGCGCCGTGGATGGAGGTGATGAGGGAGCTTGCCCCGTCGACCATGGCCGCGTCGACGACCTGGCCCTCGCCGGAGCGCTGGGCCTCGAGCAGGGCCGCGACCATGCCCAGGGCCAGCAGCATGCCGCCGCCGCCGAAGTCGCCGATGATGTTGAGCGGCGGCACGGGCGCCTGGCCGTCGCGGCCGATGGGCGCGAGGGCGCCGGCCAGCGCGATGTAGTTGATGTCGTGGCCGGCCATCTGCGCGTAGGGCCCCTCCTGGCCCCAGCCGGTCATGCGGCCGTAGACCAGCTTGGGGTTGCGGGCCATGCAGACGTCGGGGCCCAGGCCGAGGCGCTCCATCACGCCGGGGCGGAAGCCCTCGAAGACGCCGTCGGCCCCGTCGATGAGGCGCAGCGCCGTCTCGACGCCGGCCGGGTTCTTGAGGTCGATCCCGATCGACTGGCGGCCCCGCGCGAGCAGGTCGTTGGGGGGGTCGGCGGGGTCGCCGCCGCGGACGCGGTCGGCCCGGTCGATGCGGATGATCTCCGCTCCCATGTCGGAGAGCATCATGCCGCAGAACGGCCCCGGCCCGATGCCCTGCAACTCCACGATGCGGATACCCGTCAGCGGTCCCATGGCGCGCCCTCTCTTCGCTGTTTCGTTCGCGGATCTACTCGCGGGCCAGGATACGACGCCGCGCGGCCGGCGGCCTATTGCAGCGCGCCGCTCGCGGCGATTTCGGCGATGGCGTCGTCGCCGAGGCCCAGCAGTTCGCGCAGGACGAAGTCGTTGTCCTCGCCGTAGGTGCCGACCCAGCGCGGGTCGGAGGGCGTGCGCGAGAGCCGCTGCCGCGTGTTCTCGACGGGGATCACGCCGAGGTCGGAGGACTCGACCTCGACGAAGTGGCGCATCGCCTGGAGTTGCGCGTCGTCGCCGCCCTCCAGGCTGTCGAGGACGGCGTGCGCCTCGACGCCGGCGGCCTGCAACTGCTGCTCCAGCGCGTGCGCATCCTGGGGGGCGGTCCAGGCGGCGATCGCCTCCTCCAGCGCGTCCTCGTTTCGTTCGCGGTCATCCGCGGACGCGAAGCGGGGATCGCTCTCCCAGCCGGCCGCCGCGACGCCGCACAGCGCGCGCCATTCCTCCTGCGACCGCACCGCGATCGCGATCCAGCAGTCGTCGCCGGCGCAGGGGAAGACGCCGTGCGGGACCGCGCCCGGCAGCCGGTTGCCGCGGCGGCGCAGCAGGCGTCCGTTGACGCCGGCGTCGAGCACCGCCGTGCCGATGAACGGGATCGACGCCTCCACCTGCGACAGGTCGATGTACTGGCCCTGCCCGGTGCGGCGGCGGTGATCCAGCGCGGCCAGGGTGGCCACGGCCACCATCCGCGAGGCGGTGTAGTCGGTGTAGGCGCGGGCGAGGGAGGGGTCGCGGTCGGGCCAGCCGAGCACCTCGATCATGGCCGCGCGGGCCGCGCCGCCCACGCCGTAGCCGCCGCCCTCGCGGTCGGGCCCCGTCTGCCCGTTGAGGCAGGTGCTGACCATGATCAGGTCGGGCTTGCGCTGCCTGAGCGCGTCGTAGTGCAGATTCCAGCGCTCCATCACGCCCGGCACGAACGACTCGATCGCGATGTCGCACCAGTCGACCAAACGCAGCACGACGTCGCGCGCCGCCTGCTGCGAGAGGTCGAGTTGGATCATGCGCTTGTTGACGTTGTAGTTGATGAAGTTCGACGAGCGCTCGGGGCCGGGCTGGTTGCGCCAGTAGGGCGGCCCCGCCCGCACGGGGTCGATGCGGGTGGAGCTCTCGACCTTGACGACCGTGGCGCCGAAGTCGGCGAGGACGCGCATCGCGGCCGGGGCGACGAGCGCCCAGCTCAGGTCGAGCACCTTCAGGCCCGCGAGGGCGGTGGCGTTGGTGGTGCGCTCGCTCATTCCGCCACCCCGATCACGCCCCGCGCGCGCAGTTCCTCGATCTCGGCCTCGCCCATCCCGAGGTCGCCGCGCAGCACCTCGCGCGTGTGCTCCCCGATCGACGGGGCGTGGCCGCCGATCTCGAGCGGCGTCTCGCTGAAGCGGGCGAAGGGGCCGGTGACCGTCACGGGAGCCGCCGCGCCCGGCTGGTCGATCTGGCGGAAGTAGCCACGCGACTGGAGCTGCGGCTCGGTCAGCAGATCGGCGGTCGTGCGCACGGCGTCGACCAGCAGGTCGTGTTCGACCGCGTAGGCCTCCATCTCGGCCCGCGTGTGGGCGGCGCAGAAGCGTTCGACGGCGTCCTGGCAACGGTCGAACTCCGACATCGGCTCCTCGCCGCTCATCAGCGGCCCGACCAGGGTGACGAAGTCCTTGTCGCGGATCGACTCGTCGCAGAAGCCCTTGTCGTACATGAGCCGGGTGAAGCGGTTGGTGGGCGGGCCGATGGCGCTGCCGAAGAAGAGCCCGGCCGACACGTAGCCGTCCTTGCAGGGCCAGATGAAGCGCACGCCGAGCGGCCCGAACTTCAGGCCGCCGCCCCAGCGGAAGAAGTTGCCGGCGCCCCAGAGGCCGCTGAGCGACGTGCACTGGGTGGCGAAGGTCAGCGCCGTCTGGGCCGTCGCCTCGACGCGCTGGCCGAGGCCCGACGCCGCCCGCTCGTTGAGCGCGACCATGCAGCCGACGGCCGCCTCGGCTCCGGCGTGGGCGTACGCCTGGGGCACGGCCATCATCACCGGCGGTCGGTCGTTGTCGCCCCAGGTCGAGAGGAGGGTGGAGGCGGCGAGCGCGATCAACTCGCCGCCGCGATAAGCGGCCTTGGGGCCCTCACGGCCGAAGGGGGTGATCGAGGCCGCGATCAGCCGCGGGAAGCGCGAGGCGAGCGTCGCGTCGTCGAGGCCGAGCCCGGCCTGGCGCTCCGGCTCGACGCCCTCGACGAGGAAGTCGACGTCGTCGAGCAGGCGCGACAGGATGTCGCGCCCGGCGTCGGTCCCGACGTCCAGCGCCAGGCTGCGCTTGTCGCGGTTGTGCGCCCACCAGGCGAGGCTGCTCTCCAGGCCGGGCGTGTCGTTCGCGTAGGGGCCGAAGCGGCGGGCGTCGGAGCCGTCCGGCGGCTCGACGGTGATCACTTCCGCGCCGAGGT
>JAPOXB010000083.1 GCA_026707335.1 Chloroflexota bacterium | reverse complement strand
CCGGCCGCCCGCTTCTCGCCCTTGCGCAGCTCCCACTTGGCGATGCCCTCCATGTGCACCTGGTCGGGCCCGTCGGCGAGGCGCAGCGTGCGTATCCCCGCGTACGCCTTGGCCAGGAACGTGTCCTGGCTGACGCCCATGCCGCCGTGCGCCTGGATCGCCCGGTCGATCACGCGCAGCGCCATGTTCGGCACCGCCACCTTGATCGTCGCGATCTCCGTGCGGGCCTCCTTGTTGCCGACCGTGTCCATGCGGTGCGCCGCCCACAGCGTCAGCAGGCGCGACTGGTCGATCTCGATGCGCGACTTCGCGATGTCCTCGCGGATCGAGCCCATGTCGGCCAGCTTGCGGCCGAAGGCCACGCGGTTATTGACGCGGTCCACCATCAGCGCCAGCGCCCGCTCGGCCACGCCGATCGTGCGCATGCAGTGGTGGATGCGGCCCGGGCCCAGGCGCCCCTGCGCGATCTCGAAGCCCCGGCCCTCGCCCAGCAGCAGGTTCTCGGCCGGCACGCGGACGTCGGTCAGGGAGACCTCGCCGTGGCCGTGTGGCGCGTCGTCGTAGCCGAAGACCGTCAGGATGCGCTCCATCTTCAGGCCCTCGGCGTCCATCGGCACGACGACCATCGACTGCTGCTTGTGGCGGTCGGCCGTGGGGTCGGTCTTGCCCATCAGGATGCCGACCTTGCAGCGCGGGTCCGGCGCGCCCGACGACCACCACTTGCGGCCGTTGAGCACGTACTCGTCGCCGTCGCGCTCGATGCGGCACTCGATGTTCGTCGCGTCCGACGAGGCCACGGCCGGCTCCGTCATCAGGAACACCGAGCGGATCTCGCCCGCCAGCAGCGGCCGCAGGTACTGCTCCTTCAGCCGGTCGCTGCCGTAGCGCTCCAGCACCTCCATGTTGCCCGTGTCGGGCGCGGAGCAGTTCATCGTCTCCGAGGCGAACCCGACCTTGCCCAGCTCCTCCGACAGCGGCGCGTACTCGAAGTTGTTCAGCCCGGCCCCGTTGCGGCTGGCCGGCAGGAACATGTTCCACAGCCCGGCCGCCTTCGCCTTCTCCTTCAACTCCTCCACGATCGGCGCCGGCTGCCAGCGGTCGCCGGTGTCGACCTGCTCGTGGTAGAGCGCTTCGTTCGGGTAGATGTGCTCGTCCATGAACGCCTTGACGCGCTGCTGCCACTCGCGGGCGTTCGCCGAGAACTCGAGCATGAGATTTTCCTTCCGCCGGATGCGGCCTGACGCCCCATCGGGCTGCGCCCGGCGGTCGGTGACGACGGGCGTCGCAGGCTGGGTGGGCCGGCGATCGCGCCGCCGGCGTGAGGCGAATGTTAGCCGCGACGGCGCTCCCGTGCATCGCTCCCGCGCGGCGTCGGCGCTAACCGCTTTGCGCAAGGCGGCCGCATCCGGGCGCGGGCAGCCGGCGTATCCCTCGAAGGGACCGCTGTTGCAACCAGTTGCAAGAACGACGACCCCCTCCTAGGCTGCCGATGGACTGTTGCAACCAGTCGCAAGAACAGCCAGCCCCGGAACGGCGACCGATGTCCCGCGCGATCCTGTCCCGCACGATCCTCGGCGTGCTGCTGATCGCGGCGCTCGTCGCGGCCTGCGGCGGTCCCGCCGATGAGGCCCCCGCCGCGTCGTCCGCCGCTGAGGCGCGAGCCGCGGCCGACGCGCGGCCGATCAGCGTCGTCACGACGGTCGCGCCCCTGCGCAGCATCGTCGAGAACGTCGCGGGCGACCGCGCCGCCGTCGCGGCCCTGGTCCCGGAGGGCGTGAACTCCCACACCTTCGAGCCGCCGCCCTCGGCCGCGCTCTCGCTCGCCGAGGCCGACCTCATCGTGCTGAACGGGCTCAGCCTGGAGCTGCCCACGCTCGAGCTGGCGCGGGCCAACGCCCCCAAGGGGCGCATCCTGCTGCTGGGCGACAACACCGTCAGCGCCGACAAGTACGTTTTCGACTTCTCCTTCCCCGCGGCGGGCGGCGCTCCCAACCCGCATCTCTGGACCGACCCCATCCTGAGCGTCCGCTACGCCGAACTCGTCCGTGACGCGCTCAGCCGCATCGACCCGGACGCAACCGGGTACTACGCGGACAACTTCGCCCGCTTCCGCGACCAGCTCACGGCGCTGGATGCGGCCATCGCCGAAGCCACGGCGACGATCCCGCCGGACAGCCGCAAGCTGCTGACCTACCACGATTCGTTCCCCTACTTCGCCCCGCGCTACGGCTTCGAGGTCATCGGCGCGGTGCAACCGTCCGACTTCTCCGAGCCCTCCCCGCGCGAGGTCGCCGAGCTCGTCCGGCAGATCCGCGACGCGGCCGTGCCGGCCATCTTCGGCTCCGAGGTGTTCCCGTCCGAGGTGCTGCAGGTCATCGCCAGGGAGGCCGGGGCGGTGCAGGTGAGCACACTGCGCGACGACGACCTGCCCGGCGCGCCCGGCGACCCCGACAACACGCTCGTCGCGATGATGGTGGAGAACGTCCGCACGATGACGACCGCCCTCGGCGGTGACGCCTCCGCGCTGGACGGCTTCGATGTCGCCGATACGTGGGGCAGCTTCGCCGAGTACGAGGAGCGCGCCTGATGGACCGCCGCCGCGACCCCGCCGCGCGCCTCGCGGAGCACAGCTTCCCGCGGCCCCGCCGCGACGGCCCGCCCCTGATCGCCTTCGACGGCGTCAGTGCGGGCTACGACGGGGCGCCGGTGCTCCGCCAAGTCGACCTCGACCTGCGCCGGGGCGAGTTCGTCGGCATCGTGGGGCCGAGCGGCTGCGGTAAGACGACGCTGCTGCGGACGCTGCTGGGCCAGACCCAGCGCCTCGCCGGCGAGGTGCGCGAGCACGGCGGCGAGTCCGGCCCGCTGCGCGTCGGCTACGTGCCGCAGGTCGAGTCGATCGACTGGAACTTCCCCATCACCCCTGAGCAGGTCGTGCTGCTGGGGCGCTGGCGCGAGTCGGGCTGGCGGCCGTGGTCGTCCCGGCGCGACCGCGCGCTTGCCCGGCAGGCGCTCGACCGGCTGGGTATCGGCCACCTCCGCGACCGATCGATCCGGGCGCTCTCCGGCGGACAGCAGCAGCGCGTCTTCATCGCCCGCGCCCTGATCGGCGACCCGGACATCGTCCTGCTCGACGAGCCCACGACCGGCGTCGACATCAAGACCCGGCACGACGTCATGCACCTGCTCGGCGAGTTGCACCGCGGCGGGCTGACCATCGTCCTCACGACGCACGACCTCAACGCCGTCGCCTCGCACCTGCCGCGCTTGGTCTGCATGGGCGAGGGCCGCGTCGTCGCCGACGGCACGCCGCCCGAGGTGCTGACGCCGGACGTGCTGCGCGACGTCTACGGCGCCGAGATGGTGGTCCTGCGCCGGGGCCGCACGGTCTACGTCGTCGCGCACGACGACGCGCCGCTGGACCCGATCGCCGCGGAGCGGCGGCACGAGTCGTTCCACGCCGAACCGGCGTCCGTCTCCGGGCCGGCGTCCCGTGGCTGAGCTGCTGGAGCCCTTCGAGTTCGACTTCATGCGCCGCGCCCTGCTGGCCGCGACGCTGGCCGGGCTGCTCACCGCCGGCGTGGGCGTCTTCGTCGTCCTGCGGCGGCTGTCGTACATCGGACACGGCCTGGCCCACAGCATCTTCGGCGGCGCGGTCGTCTCCTTCGTCGCCGGGATCAACTTCTATCTCGGCGCGACGATCTGGGGCGCGTTCAGCGTGCTGCTGATCAACGCGGCCGGCCGCCGCCGCCAGATCAGCGGCGACGCCGCGATCGGCATCATCACGACGGCCGCCTTCGCCGTCGGCGTGGCGCTGATCAGCCGCGAGCGCACCTTCACGCGCGACTTCGAGGCCGTCCTCTTCGGCGAGGTGCTGGGCATCTCCAACACCGACGTCGGCGCCATCGCGGGCACGATGCTGCTCGTCGCGGCGCTGCTCTTCGTCTGGTGGAAGCGGCTCGTGTTCGTCACCTTCGACCGCGACGTGGCCCGGGCGTCGGGCGTGCCGCTGGCCTGGGTCGAGGTCGTCTTCTCGCTGATCCTGGCCGCCACGGTCATCGCCTGCCTGCAGGTGCTGGGCGTGACGCTGATCGCCGCCGCGCTCGTCATCCCGCCCGTCACCGCGCGGCTGCTGACCGATTCCTTCCCGCGGCTGTTCTTCCTCGCCGCCCTGACCGGCGCGCTGACCGGCTTCCTGGGCATCTACCTCTCCTGGTTCGTCGACGTGTCGTCGGGCGCGACCGTCGTGCTGCTGCAGGCGGCCGTCTTCGCGCTCGTGCTCGCGGTCACCGGGCTGCGGGCGCGCCGCCGGGAGCGCGGCGGCCGTCGCCGGGCGCAGGGCGACGGCCCCGGCGACGCCTTCGCCGGCATGGAGCGGTCGCCCTTCGGCTGATGGGCCGGCGGCGCCCGCTTCGGCCCGACCGTCTCCCGCGCTCTTCCCTTCCGCGGCATGGTCCTCAATAATGTGATCATGCGCCGGCTCGTGCGGCGCGGGCGCCCCAAGGGGTGGGGGACGCTCGCGGCAATCCTCACGCTGCTGCTGACCGCTTCCACCCTGGGGCTCGGCTCGACGCCGGCTCACGCGCAAGGTGGCGTCTTCCCCCTGCCCGCCGAGGCCGGCTCCGTCTGGACGATCGTCGCGGGCTACAACACGCTCACGCACAGCGTCGCGGACCGGAACGACCCCCACGCCATCGACATCGTGCGGGAGGATGCCGCGACCGAGGGGTCGGTGGTGCTCGCCCCAATCACGGGGACGATCTCCTACGTCGGCCCCGACTGCCTGACGATCAACAACGGGGCCGGCCTGGCCGTCCTGATCTGCCACATCTTCCCCGAGCCGAGCCTGTACCGCGGCCTGCCCGTGCAGGTGGGGCACGACCTGGGCACGGTCGCGCCGGCCTACTACGCGAACAACGGCGGGCTGCCGCACATCCATCTGGCCGTGCATCGCACGATCGGCGGCGGGCGCATCCGCGAATCGATCCCCCTGACCGGCGCCTGGGCCGTGGAGGGCATCGATCTGCCCCAGACCCACCAGTTCAACGCCCACGCCGGCACGCGCTTCACGTCCAGCAACGGGACCGGCGCTACCCCAACGCAGGGTTCCCCACCCGACGCGGGCTCCGGCGACCCCGAGAACGGCCCGTCGGTCGATGAGAGCGCGGCGCTGCTGCAACTGCAGCCGGGCTGGAACATGGTGGGCTGGACCGCGCGCACCCCCGCCGCCGAGATCGCCGCCGCGCTGGGCGACAGCCTGGGGGCGATCTTCGGCTTCGACGCCGTCGCGCAGGAGTTTCGGCGGTTCAGGCCCGGCGTCCCCGCGCACGTGAACGACCTCTCCGAGGTCGTGCCCGGAGCCGGGCTGCTCGTTCGTATCGAGGGCCCCGGAGCGGTGCTGCCGCTCCCGGCGAACGGCAGACCGCTCGAGCAGCCGTTGCACCGCGGCTTCAACCTGGTCGCCTGGACGGGCGCCGCCGCGACGATGGAGCAGGCGATGAGCAGTCTGGGCGACGCTCTCGTCGCGGCGTTCTGGTGGGATCCCGTCGCGCAGGAATACCGCACCTACCGCCCCGGACTGCCGATGTTCAGCGACCTCAAGGAGGTGGCGCCCGCGCAGGCCCTGTGGCTGCGATTGGACGCCGACGCCACCTGGAACCCGGGCGAGGCCGCGCCGGCCGATGGCGATCTCCTCCGCGTGGTGGTCTCGGACTGCCTGAACCTGCGTCCCGCCCCCAGCCTCAACACGACGCCGATCCTCTGCCTGAAACCGGGGACACCCTTGCGATCGCTTGGTGAGACCGAGGTCGACGAGACCGGGCGTGAGTGGGTCCGGGTGGCGGCGGAAGGACGGGCCGGCTGGGTGGCCCGCGAGTTCACGACGCCCTCCCAGCGCCCAGGAACGGCCGCTCCGGCCGCCAACAGCGGCACGGACCCCAACGGCCCGCCCGCCCACGCCGTGGCCGGCGACGCGACGTTCTACCACCACTCGCTGGCCGGCAACGTCATGCGCTGCGGCGGCATCTACGACCCCAACGACCCCACCATCGCCGCCTCGACGACGTACGACTGCGGCACGCGGCTGCGCGTCTGGCGGGGCATGCAGTACGTCGACGTGACCGTGCAGGACACGGGCAGGTTCCCGGTGAATGACATCGATCTGTCGCCCGCCGCCTTCAACAAGATCGGCATCCCCGCCGAGGGCAGGATCCGCGTCCACGTCGAGGTGCTGTCGCAGCCGGGGCAGTAGCGCCCCTGTAGCCGCCGCGGCCGATACAATCCCTGAGGTCCGCGACGACCGGGCCGCGAGGACGGGAGAGATCGATGGGTGATGTGGCGCTCGACGCGCTGGACGGCTTCATCGCGGAACAGGCGGTCGATACGGCCGCGGTGAACTGGCGCACGCGCTTGTCGCAGCCGCCCACGGTCGATTTCGACCCCGCCCGGAGCTACTTCTGGGACCTCAAGACCAACGTGGGCGATCTGGCCGTGCAACTGCGCCCCGACGTCGCGCCCGCGCACGTGTCGAGCACGATCTACCTGACGCGGCTCGGCTTCTACGACGGGCTGGCCTTCCACCGGGTGATCACGGAGTTCATGGCCCAGGGCGGCTGCCCGCTGGGCCGCGGGACCGGCGGCCCCGGCTACAACTACGCCGGTGAGTTCGACCCCGCCGTCAAGCACGATCGGCCCGGGCTGCTCAGCATGGCCAACGCCGGCCCCGGCACCGACGGCAGCCAGTTCTTCCTGACCTTCGTGCCCACGCCCTGGCTGGACGGCAACCACACGATCTTCGGCGCGGTCGTCGACGGCATGGACACGCTCAAGGCGCTGGAGGACCGCGGCTCGCAGAGCGGGACGCCCTCGCAGCGGCTCCTGATCGAGACCGCCACTATCCGCGTCGAATAGGGCGGCCGTGGCGCCGTCCGGCCGTCCCACGCTGCTCTACGACGACGGCTGCCGCTTCTGCCGGGCCTGCGTGCACGCGATCCGGCGCTGGGATCGGGCCGGCCGGTTCGACATCCTGCCCTGGTCGGACCCGCAGGCCGCCGATTGGCTGCGCGGCCTGACGCCCGCCCTGCGCGACCGCAGCATGCACCTGCGCGACGCCGACGGCCGCCTGCACTCGCGGGATGAGGCGCTGCTCCTGGGGCTGGCGCTGCTGCCCGGTGGCGGCGTGGTCGCGGCGGGCGCGCGTCGTCTGCCGCCCCTGCGCTGGGCGCTGGTCCGCGGTTACGAGCTCGTCGCGCGGAACCGCGCGCAACTCTCACGCCTCGTACCGGATACGCCCCCGGTCACCCGCCGGGCGGGCTCGCCGCCCGGGGCCGCGGCGCGCTAGCCTGCCGCCATGCCCTTCGAGTGCAGCTTCCCCACCCGGCACACCGACACCTACGCGTCCAGCGGCTTCGTGCACGCCGGCGTGCTGCTGGCGCTGACGGAGCTCGCCTACGCCGCCTTCGAGTCGCACTGCGGCATCCAGAAGCCCGACGGCGTGCTCGCCGTCCCGCGCGAGACCGCCGTCACCTACCACCGCCCCCTGCGCTGGCAGGACGGCTGCCGCGTCGCCGTCGAGACGACGGAGGTCGGCGAGCACGGGTTCAGCCAGGAGTTCACCTGCGCGTCCGAATCCTCGGGCGTCCGCATCGCGACGTTCCGCCACGACTGGGTCTGGCTCGACCTGGGGACCGGCCGCTCGGTCCCCATCCCGCCCGAGGTCCAGGAGAAGTACCGGCAGGGCTGAACGCCCGGGAGGCGCCATGCGGTTCGCCGCCCTGCTCGAGGAATTCTGCGCCGCGGTCAAGGCGGG
>JAPOXB010000069.1 GCA_026707335.1 Chloroflexota bacterium | reverse complement strand
CGCGCGATCAACTCCGGGTGCTCGCCGCCGCTGAGCTGGATGAGGTCGAGGTCGGCCTCGGCGGCGATGCGCACGATCTCGTCGGCCGGCTGGCCGGCGAAGACGCCGACCAGCAGCGGCCGCCCCAGCTCGTCGACGGCGTTGTCGAAGTGGGCGGGGTCGGCCCGGAACAGCTCGATGCGGGGGCCGATGGCGGCGCGGATCGCCCGCGCCTGGGCGAGCGAGGCGCGGCGGGGGCTCTTGGCGAAGATGACGCCCAGCAGGTCGGCCCCGGCGTCGCGTGCGGCGAGGGCGTCCCGGGGGTTGCGCAGGCCGCAGATCTTGACGCGCGTCACGCGGCGCCTCCCGCCCCGCCGGGGAACAACCTCCCGATCGCGCCCGCGATGTCGCCGCCGCGGGTCAGGCCCTCGCCGATGAGCACCGCGTCGACGCCGCAGGCGCGCATGCGGGCCAGGTCGGCGGGCGTGCGCACGCCGCTCGCGGCGACGAGCGGGATGCCCGCCGGGACCAGCGGACGCAGCCGCTCGGTCGTGCCCAGATCCTCCTCGAAGGTGTGCAGGTCGCGGTTGTTGATGCCGATCGCGCCGCCCGCCTCGGCCAGCCCGGCCCGCAGCGCGAGGTCGAGTTCCGCCTCGTCGGTGACCTCGGCGAAGGCGGCCATGCCGAGCCTGCTGCCGGCCTCGATCAGTTCCCGGATCGCGGGCGCGTCGGGCACGGTCTTGACGATGACGAGGAAGGCGTCGGCCCCCAGCGCGCGCGATTCGAGCACCTGGTAGGGATCGACGATGAATTCCTTGCGCAGCAGGGGCGGGCAGGGCGCGGCGTCGGCGGCGAGGGCCGCCGCGACGTCCGCCAACTCGGCGTCGCCGGCGAAGAAGGCCGGCGCGGTTAGCACCGAGACGGCGGCCGCCCCGCCGTCGCGGAAGGCGCGGGCGGCGGCGACGTGGTCGAGGTCGCGGGCGAACGGCCCCTTCGAGGGCGAGCCCTTCTTCACCTCCGCGACCAGGCCCAGGCCGGGACAGCGAAGGGCGGCGACGAAGTCGCGCGGGGCCGGACGCGCGGCGGCGAGGCCGCGCAGGACGGGCTCGGGCCGGGCCGCGCGCCGGCGGGCCAGGTCGTCGCGCGTCTCCGCGACGATGCGCCCGAGCACGCTGCCCTCCTGGCGCGGCGGCGCGGCTGCGTCAGGCACTGGTCTCGCTCATCCGCTGCGTCGTCTCGACGAACAGCTCCAGCTTGCGCAGGGCGCGGCCGTCGTCGATGGCCTCGGCGGCCCGGCTGACGCCCTCGGCCAAGCTGGGGACCTCGTCGGCGGCGAGCAGGGCGGTCGCCGCGGTCATCGTGACGAAGCCGGTCAGGGGGCCGCTCGTGCCGCCCAGCACCTCGCGCATGGCGGCGGCGTTGTCGGCGGCGTCGCCGCCGGCCACGGCGGCCAGCGACACGGGCCGGATGTGGAAGTCGGCCGGCGCGACCTCGTACTGCTCGACGCGGCCGGCGCGCAGCTCCCAGACCGTCGTCGGGCCGCTGGGCGAGACCTCGTCGATGCCCTCCTGCCCGTGCACGACCAGGGCGTGGGGGCTGCCCAGGCGGCCCAGCACCTGCGCGTACTGCTCGCCGATCTCCGGCGTGGCGACGCCGACGGCCATCTGCGTCGTGCCGGCGGGGTTGGTCAGCGGGCCCAGGATGTTGAAGACGGTGCGAAAGCCCAACTCGCGCCGGACCGGCCCCACGAAGCGCATGGCCGGGTGGTAGGACTGCGCGAAGAGGAAGCCCACGCCGGTCTCGCGGATGCAGGCGGCCATCGCGGCGGGCGGCAGGTCGATCACCGCGCCCAGCGCCTCCAGCACGTCGGCGCTGCCGCAGCGCGACGACATCGCGCGGTTGCCGTGCTTGGCGACGGTCACGCCGCAGCCGGCGACCACGAAGGCCCCGGCCGTGCTGACGTTGAACGTGTCGGGCGCGTCGCCGCCGGTGCCGACCACGTCGACGATGCGCTGCACGCCCGGCACGACGATGCGCAGCGACTTCTCGCGCATCACGCGGGCGAAGCCCACGATCTCGTCGATCGTCTCGCCCTTGGCGCGCAGGGCGGTGAGCAGCGCCGCGATCTGCGTCGGCGGGATGCTCGCGCCCGACATGATCTCGTCGAGCACGGTCGAGGCCTCGGCCTCCGAGAGGTCGCGCCCCTCCTCGATCAGCGCCGCCAGGGCGTCGGAGACGGCGGTCATTGCTTCACTCCTCGTCATCCGACTGGACGGGAACCCAGATGCGTTCGAGCGGCAGCTTGGCCTGTGTCGCCTCCGGAAGCCTGTCGTAGACCTCAAAGAGCGCATCGACGAGGTCACCCTGATCCCAGAGACGAATCTTGAAGTGGTGTTGCCGCGCTTCCTGTTGGAGGGAACGAGTGAAACCTCCCCAGGAGACAAGTAGGCCGTAGTCCGCGCTGAAGGAACTCATGGTCCCCTGCAAGCCGCGGAAGACGGTGACATCGGAGGAGGTCACACCCGACTTGACCTGCACGCAGATTCGTGGCGCTTCCAGGCCCAAGCCCCCGCGACCAGCAAGCACGTCCACCCCGCCGTCGGGTCCCGGCGGCGACACATTCACTTCGTAGCCTTGCGCCTCAAGGATCGCACCCGTGAGACGCGCGAGTTCATGTCCTTCAAAGTCGCGCTCGATCTTCTGGACTACGAGATCCCGCGCCTGCCCAGCGATATCGGGCGGGGATTCCTCCGCCTCGACCGCCTCCTCCTCCTCCGCGGTGGCAAGCGTCGCTGGCGGGGGCGAAGACTTCCCCGCGAACTTGGCAAGCACACGCTGCTCGGCGTTGTTCCGGCTCACCTGGAAGACGGTCAGGGCCGAGCCGAAGCTGTACAGGATGTCCTGGTCGAACGCGCTGCGAGGAAGAACCTCCTTGTTCCACCGGACGCGCCGCGTGTGCCTCATACCCTTCGGAGACTCACTCCGATACTCATACTCCGACTGCACAACGCCGAGGGCGATCGCCGACTGGGTCTTCAGCGGCAGCGCGACGTTGTCTGAGATCTCGATGCGCTTCGACATGGCCCATAGCTGCCCCACGTGAATCGCTATCTTGCCGTCGGAAAAGTCCGGGCGAATGTGCCGGTATGCCCTTTCAAGCTGCTTCCGATCGGGGAACGGAGACAGGTCGCCAATTTCGGAGTAGCCAATGGCGGCGACGCCCTGATCGAGCACATCCGATTCGTGCTCCCCGTACCTCCCAGCGCGAACGACCCACAGCGTCATGCCGGCGCTCCCTCCGACTGTTGCGCGGACTGCTCCATCGACAAGAAGTTGCGCAGCAGGTCATGGCCGACGGTGGTCATGATCGACTCGGGGTGGAACTGCACGCCCTCCAGGGCGTAGTCGCGGTGGCGCACGCCCATCAGGACGCCGGAGTCGGCCCAACTGGTCGCGATCAGCTCGGGCGGCAGCGTGGCCGGGTCGATGGCGAGGCTGTGGTAGCGGATGGCCTCGAAGGCGCCGTCGAGGCCGGCGTAGACGCCGCGGCCGTCGTGCGAGATGAGGCTCGACTTGCCGTGCATGATCTCGCCCGCGCCGACCACGTCGGCGCCGAAGGCCGCGCCGATGCATTGGTGGCCCAGGCAGACGCCCAGGATGGGGACCTGCCCGGCGAAGCGGCGGATCAGCTCGATGCTGACGCCGGCGTCCTCGGGGCGCTTGGGGCCGGGCGAGATGACGATCCGATCGGGCCGCAGCGCGGCGATCTCGTCCAGCGTGATCTCGTCGTTGCGGGCGACGGTGACCTCGGCCCCCAGCTCGGAGAGGTACTGATAGAGGTTGTAGGTGAAGGAGTCGTAGTTATCGAGCAGGAAAAGGCTCATCGGGGGATCCTTCGCACGCATCGTACGACGCCGTTACGTCGCACGATATCGCTCAGTAGCCGCGGCTGCCCGCGGGGCGTTCGCGGGCGCGGGCTTCGGCCAGGTCGAGGGCCGTGAACATGCCCATCGCCTTGTTGACGGTCTCCTGGAACTCGGCGTCGGGCGTGCTGTCGTAGACGATGCCGCCGCCCGCCTGCACCGAGGCCAGGCCGTCCTGCATGACGATGGTGCGGATGGTGATGGCGGTCTCCATGTTGCCGCCGAAGCCGAAGTAGCCCAGCGCCCCGGCGTAGGGGCCACGCTGGTCCTCCTCCAGCTCGGCGATGATCTCCATGGCGCGGATCTTGGGCGCGCCCGAGACGGTGCCGGCCGGGAAGGTGGCGCGCAGCGCGTCGAAGGCGTCCATCTCGGGGCGCAGGCGGCCCTCGACCTGCGAGACCAGGTGCATGACGTGGCTGTAGCGCTCGACGTCCATCTGCCGGGTGACGCGCACGCTGCCGGGCTCGCTCACGCGGCCGATGTCGTTGCGGCCCAGGTCGAGCAGCATGACGTGCTCGGCCAGTTCCTTGGCGTCGCTGCGCAACTCCTGCTCCAGGGCCTGGTCCTCCTCCTCGCTCGCGCCGCGGCGGCGGGTGCCGGCGATGGGGTTGGTCGCCACCTTGCCGTCCTCGACGACCACCAGCAGCTCCGGCGAGGTGCCGACGATCTGGTGGTCGCCCAGCTCCAGGTAATATGTGTAGGGCGACGGGTTCACGGTGCGCAGCGTGCGGTAGACGTTGAAGGGGTGCACGAAGGTCTCGCGCGAGAAGCGCTGCGAGTAGACGCACTGGATGATGTCGCCGGCGACGATGTAGTCGATGATCCGCTTGATATCGGAGACGTAGGCCTCGCGCTGCATGTTGGAGCGCAGGGGGGCGCCGCCCGCGGGCGGCTCGGCGCGGTCGGCGGGGACGGGCGGCGCGCCGGCGGCCAGCCGGTCGACGATCTCGTCGATGCGGCGCGCGGCGGCGCGGTAGTCCCGCTCCACGTCGCCGTCGAGGCGGACGTGCCCCACGACCTTGATCAGGTGCTTGTAGTGGTCGAAGACGAGCAGCGTGTCGACGAACTGGAAGAGCACCTCGGGCAGGCCGTGGGGGTCGCGGCGGGCAAGCGGCAGGCGCTCGAAGTGGCGCACGGCCTCGTAGCCCACGTAGCCCACGGCGCCGCCGTGGAAGGGCGGCAGGTTGGGGTTGGGGATCAGCCGGAAGCGCTCCAGCTCCCGCTGCACCTCGTCGAGCGGGTCGAAGCCGGGCGGGGCCTCGCCGGCGATGGGCGATCGGTAAACGCGGTAGGGCTCGGTGCCGATGAAGGAGTAGCGAGCCGGCCGGTCGGCCCCCTCGACCGACTCCAGCAGGAACGAGTAGTCGCCGCGCTTGACCTTGAGGAAGGCGGAGACGGGCGTTTCGAGGTCGGCCAGGACCTCGCGGTAGATGGGGACGAGGCTGCCGCGTCCCGACGCGGCCATGCGGCGGACCTCCTCCAGCGAGGGATAGTGCATCGTCGCGCTCCTTCTTCTCTCCGTATCTCTCCGCGCGCCGCGCCTCCCGCGCGGAACGCAAAAACTCCGCCCCCAAGGGGCGGAGTTCTCCGCGGTACCACCCTTGTTCCCGTCGGCGCCGGCGCGGGATGCGGCGGCGAGTCGGGGCACTCATTTCGCCTGACGGCGGCGCTTCCAGCGGCCCTACGCTCAGGCGCGGGCGGGGAACGTCGCGATCGGCTCGGCTTCGATAACGGGGCCTCTCCGGCGACGCCTACTCACGCTCCCGGGGGAGCGGTTTTCGGGCCGCGACTCACGGGGCCATTCATCGGTCGCGCGACCGCCGGCCTCGCAGCCCGCTCCCGCGCCGCAGCGCGAGAGCCCGAGCCGGCTCTCTGTGGGTCCGCTTGACCGGGTACTCGTCCCGCTCAGCGTCGATATTCAGTTGTCCATCGAGTCTGGAGGGCGTCGGGCAGGTTGTCAATGTGTGTCGAAGGGCGCCGGGCGTGTCGTGCGCGGCACGACGAATGAAGCCAAGCGTCGTTGGCTGCGCTGTCGCCGGAGCCTAGCCGCCCAGCCCTCGCAGTGCCTTGTCGATCCGATCTCGCGGAAGGCCTGCTTGAATGACCAAGTGATCTCGCAACGCCGCTGCGGTGATCTGATCTTCGTCGTCCACCCTGAGCACGTAGTACCGCCGGGCAGCGGTCTGATCACGGCGCCGGTAGGTGATCGGCCCGAACGGGCGCTGGGACGCCTCGAACCCAAGCGCTTCGAGCAGCGAGAGTACTTGGGTCGCGGACAGCACATTAGGCATGGGCGGACGCCAGCATCTCGGTGGGCCGCCAATCCTTCATGCTGGGATCGTCCGGAGCCGCGTCGCCGGCGATATGCCCCGCAGCCGCCGCAAGAGTGCTGAGCGGGGGGAGAGGAGCCAGGGTCAACCCCTGGTCATCAATGCGTGTTGCCTCGACGAGCGCGCCGCGCTCCCTCATGTAGGCATGGACATCCTCGTCGTCCTCACGGAGGGCAACAAGCAGCGAGAACAGGCAGGTGCCGATCCGCTCGCTGACCACATCCTCGCCACCACGCCCACTGACGAGAATCGGCAGATCACGGCATGTTGCGAAGAACGGGCCAGTGCTCTCATCCTCTGGTCGATAGACTGTGTACCGGACGAACAGATCGATCGAATCGTCGCTCATCGCCGCACACTCCTCTCAGGCGTCGCGGGGCCGGTTGGTCCGACCTTCACGCTACATCCCTGCGCATCATCTTAGCCCACCACCAGCCGCGTCCACATATGCCCCTCTACTCTGCCAGCGTCCGGCTGAGCCCCCATGGGCGAAACTGAGACACGCTCGCCGTCCCGCAAGTGTCGTGCGCGGCACGGCGGACGCCCCGCGTCAGAGGCGGGGCGGGACGCGGCCGGGACGGGCGCGCTCCCGGTCGATGACGGCCAGCAGTTCGTCGGCGGCGGCGGCGAGACCGCCCTCGCGGTTGACGATGACGTGGTCGAAGCGCACGGCCTCGGCCATCTCCTCCCGCGCGACGGCGAGGCGGCAGCGCATGGCGGCCTCGTCGTCGCCGCCGCGGGCGCGCATGCGGCGCTCGAGGTCGTCCACGCCGGGCACGGTGAGGAAGACGAGCAGCGCCTGCGGGATCTTGGCGCGCAGTGTGCGCGCGCCCTGGACGTCGGTGCGCAGCACGACGGTCCTGCCCTCGCCGAGCAGCCGCTCGACCTGGTCGCGAGGCACGCCGCTGTAGTGGCCGTAGACCTCGGCGTGCTCCAGCAACCCGCCGCGGGCGAGCAGGTCGTCGAACTGCTCGACGCTGAGGAAGAGATGGTGGACGCCGTCAACCTCGCCGGGGCGCGGGGCCCGCGTCTTGGCCGTCACGACGCGGGCGAGGCGGTCGTCGCGGGCCAGGGCGGCGGCCAGCACGCTGTCCTTGCCGACCCCGGAGGGGCCGGAGAGCACGACGACCAAGCCGGGTCCGGCGGGATCGGTCATCGCTCGGATGGGCTCGGGCCGCGATCGGCGACGACGCGGCGTGCGATCGTCTCGGGCGCGATCGCCGCCAGGACGACGTGGCCGCTGTCCATGACCAGCACCGCCTTGGTCTTGCGGCCGTTGGTCATGTCGATGATCGTGCGGGCCGCCTTGCCCTCCTGGACGAGGCGCTTGCTGGGGGCCGCGCCGGGCGACACGATCGCCACCACGCGATTGATCGCGAGCACGTTGCCGAAACCGATGTGCAGGAGTTCCGTGGCCATCGCGCCGCTCAGGTTAGCGCCCGCGGCCCGGCCAGTTGCGCGAGGTGCCGCCAGAACGCCGGGTAGGACACCGCGACCGACTCCGCCCCGTCGAGTTGGCTGACGGCCTCGCCGGGCGGCCCGGCGGCCAGGGCGGCGACGGCCGCGGCCATCGCCAGCCGGTGGTCGCCGCCGG
>JAPOXB010000086.1 GCA_026707335.1 Chloroflexota bacterium | reverse complement strand
GCGGGCGGACCTTCCCCGCAAAGCTGGAACAGCACGCGGCCGTAGGCCGGGTCGACGTCGTGGCCGTGCGCGCGCCAAGCCTCGGGCCGCCGGTGGATCTCCACGTCGCCGCGCAGGGGCGGGCCCCAGGCGGGCAGCAGCAGGGCGTCGCGGAAGTCCGGGCCGGGGCCGTGGTTCCAGGTGCCGGCGAAGAGCACGCGCCATTCGCGGCCCGCCTCGTCGCGCAGGCGGTCCGGCGGGGCCGTCGCCCAGCGCCGCTGCAATTCCAGTTCCGGCGGCGGCTCCACGGCGCGGCTCTAGGCCCCGGCGGGCGGGGCGGCGGGATCGTCCGGGGGGGCGGCCGGCGGCGGCCCGCCTCCCGCGGGCGCGCCCCCGTAGTAGCCGGCCTCCTCGGCGATCAGGCTCAGCAGGCGGGCCGAGGCGCCGCGCGGCCGGTAGCGGCCCGTCTCCCATTCCGAGACCGTCTGCTGGCGCGCGTTGACCTCGTCGGCGAACTGGCGCTGGCTCATGCCCAGGTGCGCGCGCAGGGCGCGCACGGCGTCGTCGTCCCAGTCCTCGTCGCGCGGCTGCCGGCCGCGGGCCGTGTACGGGCTCATGCCGCCACGATACACGCTAACAGGTAGCCGCGCCAGCCGCCGCCGCCGTCCGGGGCATACGCCTGGGTGACGTTCCTGCGTCACACTATCCGCTTGCACGATGGCTCGCGGCCCCGCTAGGATGCCCATTGGCACTCGCCGCCTGGGAGTGCTAATCCACCGAGACAGGCCGCTTCGGGCGGGGGTTCCCCAGCCGGGGCGGGCGAATGCAGACGACGAAGGACTGAACCAAATGGCGAAAAAGGAACCTGCGCGGCTCGAGCCGCTCAACGACCGCGTGGTGGTCACGCCGGTGCAGCAGGAGCAGGTGCTCGACAGCGGGCTGGTGATCCCCGACTCGGCCAAGGAGAAGCCCCAGCAGGGCGAGGTCGTGGCCGTGGGCCCCGGCAAGCGCGACGACTCCGGCGGCCGCGTGCCGATCGGGATCGAGATCGGCGACCGCATCCTCTACAAGAAGTACACCGGCCAGGACATCAAGATCGACCGCCGGGATCTGGTCGTGCTCCAGGAGAGCGAGATCCTGGCCAAGGTCATCGTCTAGCGGTCGGCGGCGGCGCGCACGCGGGCGTCACGGCGGCCGGGCCCAGGCCCGGCGCCGCGCCATCGCGGGGGGCCGTCGCGGCGGGACTACGGCAGACGGTCCATACCGGGCCGAGGGAAGGGACGAAGACATGGCGGCCAAGCAACTGGCCTTCGACATGACGGCGCGGCGCGCGCTTAAGGGCGGCGTCGACGCGCTGGCCGACGCGGTCCGCGTGACGCTCGGCCCCAAGGGCCGCAACGTGGTGCTGGACAAGAAGTACGGCGCTCCCCTGATCATCAACGACGGCGTCACCATCGCCCGCGAGATCGAGTTGGACGCGCCCTTCGAGAACATGGGCGCCCAGCTCGCCAAAGAGGTCTCGATCCGCACCAACGACGTGGCCGGCGACGGCACCACCACGGCCACCGTGCTGGCCCAGGCGATCGTGCGCGAGGGCATGCGCAACATCGCCGCCGGCGCCGACCCGATGAGCCTCAAGCGCGGCCTCGACCGCGGCACCAAGGTGATCGTCGAGGAGCTGCGCAGCCAGGCCCGCCCCGTGCAGACCAAGCAGGAGATCGCCGACGTCGCCACGATCAGCGCCGACGACCCCGAGGTCGGCGACATGATCGCCGACGTGATGGAGAAGGTCGGCAAGGACGGCGTGATCACGGTCGAAGAGGGCAAGGGCATCCGCATGGAGACCGAGTTCACGGACGGCATGCAGATCGACCGCGGCTTCGTCTCGCCCTACTTCGTCAGCAACCCGGAGCGCATGGAAGCGGCCGTCGACGACCCCTACATCCTGATCACCGACAAGAAGATCACCGCCATCCAGGACATCGTGCCGCTGATGGAGAAGGTGCTGCAGCTCTCCAAGAGCTTCGTCATCATCGCCGACAACGTGGAGGGCGAAGCGCTCGCCACGCTGGTGGTCAACAAGCTGCGCGGCACGATCGACGTGCTGGCCGTCAAGGCGCCGGGCTTCGGCGACCGCCGCAAGCAGCAGCTCGAAGACCTCGCCGTGCTGACCGGCGGCACCGTGATCACCGAGGAACTCGGGCGGACGCTCGACCAGGCCCAGGTCGCCGACCTCGGCCGCGCCCGCCGCATCGTCTCCAGCAAGGACGACACGACCCTCGTCGAGGGGGCCGGCTCGGACGAGGCGATCCAGCACCGCATCAAGGAGATCAAGGCCCAGGTCGACGGCACCGCTTCCGACTTCGACCGCGAGAAGCTGCAGGAGCGGCTGGCCAAGCTGGCCGGCGGCGTCGCCGTGATCAAGGTCGGCGCCCCCACCGAGGTCGAACTCAAGGAGAAGAAGGCCAAGCTCGAGGACGCGCTCAGCGCCACCCGCGCCGCCGTCGAGGAGGGCATCGTGGCCGGCGGCGGCATCTCGCTGCTGCGCACCGACGGCGTGCTGATCGACCTGGAGGGCGACGCCGACGGGGACGAGCGCACCGCCGTGCGGCTGCTGCGCGAGGCCATCGAGGCGCCCCTGCGCCAGATCTCGCACAACGCCGGCGAGGAAGGCTCCGTCGTCATCGACAAGGTGCGCAAGAACAAGAGCGACGAGTTCGGCTACGACGCCAAGAGCGACCGCTACGGCAACATGTTCAAGTTCGGCATCGTCGACCCGGTCAAGGTGGTGCGCTCGACGATCGAGAACGCGACCTCGATCGGCGGCATGGTGCTGACCACCGAGTCGCTCGTGGCGGACATCCCGGAGGCGCCGATGGCCCCGCCCCCCGAGCCGGGCGTGGACTACTAGTCGGCGCTCGCCGGCCGCCCCCGCGCGGCCGCGGCGACACGGCGCGACCCACGCCCATCGCCCGAAACACGAAGAAGCCGGGGCCCGCGGGCCCCGGCTTCTTCGTGTCCGCCTCCGGGGGCGGATCCGCGCCTAGAACTCGTCCGGCTCGGCGATGAAGCTCAGCGGCGTCTCGCCCATGCCGGCGGCCACCGGCACGGGCTCCTCGTCGGGCTCCTCGGTGCTGAAGCCCAACTCGCGCATCAACTCCTCGGTCAGGCCCTCCAGGGCGTCGTCGCCGATCAGGTCGCCGGCGTCGCCCTCGCTGATGATCGTGCTGGGCTCGGGCAGCGGCGGCAGCTCCACCTTCGCCCGCGCCGGGATCAGCTTGCCGATGATGACGTTCTCCTTCAGCCCGGCCAACTGGTCGACGGAGCCCGTCAGGGCGGCCTCGGTGAGCACCCGCGTCGTCTCCTGGAAGGAGGCGGCCGAGAGCCACGAATCCTGCGAGAGCGAGGCCTTGGTGACGCCCAGCAGCACCGGCTGGGCGCTGGCCGGCTCCAGCCCCTGCTCGAGCAGACGGCGGTTGAGGTCGTCGTACTGGAAGCGGTCGAGCAGCTCCCCGGCCAGCAGGTCGGAGTCGCCCGGCGTCTCGATGCGCACCTTGCGCAGCATCTGCCGCACGATCACCTCGATGTGCTTGTCGTTGATGTTCACGCCCTGCGCGCGGTAGACCTGCTGCACCTCGGTGACGAGGTAGCGGTGCACGGCGTCGACGCCCAGGATGCGCAGCATCTCCTGCGGGTTCACCGAGCCCTCGGTGATCCGCTCGCCGGCCTGCACCTGGTCGCCCTCGCTGAGCCGCATGCGGGCGGCCGCCGGGATGGCGTACTCGCGCACGTCCTGGTGCTCGTAGACGATGGCCAGCCGGCGGGCGCGCGGCTTGCGCTCCACCCGCCCGGCGACGCGGGCCAGCATCTGCGGGCGGGGCTCCCGCTTGGCGCTCTTCTTCCTGGCCTTGCTCTTGGGCTTCGCCTCCGCCTCGTCCTCGTCCGGCTCCGTCTTGGGGACGGCCAGGTGCGCCAGCACGTCGCCCTCCTCCACGAGGGCGCCGTCCTTGGTCGCCACGCGGGCGCCGGCCGGCAACTCGTACTCGTCGCGGTAGGTCTCGGTGGCGGTGACCCGCACCTTGCGGATCTCGCCCTCGCGCAGGATGTTCACCTGCCCGTCGATCTCCGTGATCACGGCCTGGCCCTTGGGCGCGCGCGCCTCGAAGAGCTCCTCCACGCGCGGCAGGCCGCTGGTGATGTCGGTCACGCCGGCGACGCCGCCGGTGTGGAAGGTGCGCATCGTCAGCTGCGTGCCCGGCTCGCCGATGCTCTGCGCCGCGATGATGCCGACTGCCTCGCCCATCGAGACGATCTCGCCCGTCGCCATGCTGCGCCCGTAGCAGTACTGGCAGAGCCCGTTGCGGGTGACGCAGAGCATGGGCGAGCGCACCCGGAAGCTCGACACGCCGGCCGCGAGCAGGGGCTCCAGCGTGTCCTCGTCGAGCAGCACGTTCACGTCGGCTAGGACCTCACCCGTCTCGGGATGCGCGACGGGCGCCGCCGTGAAGCGGCCCAGCACACGCTCGCGCAGCGTCTCCAGCAGCCCCAGCTCGCGCGCCTCCTCCTGGAAGAGCAGGCCGGGCGGGGCGTGCCGGTCGGTCGCGCAGTCCTCGGCGCGGATGATGACGTCCTGCGAGACGTCGATCAGGCGGCGCGTCAGGTAGCCGCTGTCGGCGGTGCGCAGGGCCGTGTCGGCCAGCCCCTTGCGGGCGCCGTGGGTGGAGATGAAGTACTCCAGCACCGACAGCCCTTCGCGGAAGGAGGAGCGGATCGGCAACTCGATGATGCGCCCCGAGGGGTCCGACATCAGCCCGCGCATGCCGGCCATCTGGCGCACCTGGGCGATGTTCCCCTTGGCGCCGCTGGAGACCATGATGTGCACCGAACCGTACTCGTCCATGTGCTCCGAGATGGCGTCGCTGACCGCGTCGGTCGCGTCCTGCCAGATGTTGACCGTCTTGCCGTAGCGCTCGTTCTCGGTCATCAGCCCCATCTGGAACTGCTCGCGCACCTCCTCCGCCGCCGCCTCGGCGTCGCTCAGCACGCCGCGCTTGGTCGTCGGCACGCGCAGGTCGTCGACGGCGATCGTGACGCCCGACTGCGTGCCGAAGCGGAAGCCCATGTCCTTGATCCGGTCGGCCATCAGCGCCGTGGGGTCGCCGCCCAGCTCCTTGTAGGAGCGCGAGACGAGGTCGCGCAGCGCCTTCTTGTCCATCAGCGCGTTCTGGAAGGGGATGCCGTCGGGCACGACGTCGTCGAAGATGATGCGCCCCACGGTGGTCTCCACCAGCGCCCCATCGCTGCGCGCGTCGCGCACGCGGATCTTGGCGTGCAGGTGCAGTTCGCCCAGGTCGTAGGCCAGCCGCGCCTCCTCGAAGGAGGCGTAGAGGCCGCGCGGCGGCGGGCCCGGCTCGTAGCCGCCGGGCATCCGGTCGCGGCTCAGGGTCAGGTAGTAGCAACCCATCACCATGTCCAGCGTGGGCGCGATCGTCGGCTCGCCCGAGGAGGGCAGCAGCAGGTTCTTGGTACTGAGCATGATCTGCCGCGCCTCCGCGACGGCCTCGCGGCTCAGCGGCACGTGCACCGCCATCTGGTCGCCGTCGAAGTCGGCGTTGAAGGCCGAGCAGACCAGCGGGTGGATCTGGATGGCGCTGCCGTCGACCAGCACCGGCTCGAAGGCCTGGATGCCCAGCCGGTGCAGGGTCGGCGCGCGGTTGAGCAGCACCGGCCGCTGCCGCACGACGTCCTCCAGCACGTCCCAGACCTCGGGCCGCGCCCGCTCCACGACGCGCTTGGCGCTCTTGATGTTGTGGGCCAGGCCGCGCGCCACCAGCTCGTGCATGATGAACGGCTTGAACAGCTCCAGCGCCATGCGCTTGGGCAGGCCGCACTCGTGCAGCTTGAGCGTCGGCCCGACCACGATGACCGAGCGGCCGGCGTAGTCGACGCGCTTGCCCAGCAGGTTCTGGCGGAAGCGCCCCTGCTTGCCCTTGAGCAGGTCGGAGAGGCTCTTGAGCTTGTGGTTGCCGCTGCCCGTCACGGCGCGGCCGCGGCGGCCGTTGTCGATCAGCGAGTCGACCGCCTCCTGCAGCATGCGCTTCTCGTTGCGGATGATGATCTCCGGCGCGCCCAGTTCCAGCAGCCGCTTGAGGCGGTTGTTGCGGTTGATCACGCGCCGGTAGAGGTCGTTGAGGTCGGAGGTGGCGAAGCGGCCGCCGTCGAGCTGCACCATGGGGCGCAGGTCGGGCGGCAGCACGGGCAGCGCCCGGAAAACCATCCAGATCGGCTTGTTGCCCGACTTGCGCAGCGCCTCGACGACGCGCAGGCGCTTCATGGCGCGCTTGCGGCGCTGGCCGGAGGTCGTGGCGACCTCCTGCTGCAGCTCCTCGCTGAGCGCCTCGAGCTCGATCCGCTCCAGGATCGGCATGATCGCCTCGGCGCCCATGCCCACCTGCACGACGCCGGGGTAGCGCTCCTGCAACTCGGCGGCGCGCTGCTCGGTGATGATGGCCTCGCTGAAGTCCATCGATTCCAGCGGGTTCTGCAGCGCCTCCAACTCCGCCAGCCGGTCCTCCAGCTCCTTCTCCGCCCGCTCGCGCACCGAGGCCAGCCGCTCGCGCAACTGCTCCTCCTGGGCGAACACGTCGTCCCGGGTCTGGTTCTCGTCGGCCTCCGCCTGCGCGGCGATCTTCTCCTCGGCGGCGGCGGCGTCGCGCTCGGCCTTGGCCAGCCGGCGCTGCACGGTCTGCTTCAGCTTGCGGACCATCTTGTCCGCCTCGACGAGGTCGCCGCGGGCGGCGATCGTCAGGTCGTCGATGCGGACGTTGCGGCGCGCCTTCTTGCCGTCGAACTCGGTCAGCAGCGCTGTGAAGGTCGCGGCGGCCTCCTCGAGTTCGGCGCGGCGGGCGGCGGCCGCGTCGGCGTTGGCCTGCCTGGCCGCGGCGAGCGCCTCGCCGATCGCCTTCAGCCGCCCCTCGCTGGCCGCCTTGAGCGTGCTGAGGGCGTCCTCGATCTCCTTCTCGGAGGCCTCGATGGCGTCCTCCGCGTCGAGCGTGAGGCGGCGGATCGACTTCGCCTTCTGATCCTCGTTGATGCCGGTGATCATGTACTGCGCGAAGTAGAGCACCCGCTCGAGCGCCCGCGGCGAGATGTCGAGCAGCAGCGCCACGCGGCTGGGCGTGCCCTTCACGAACCAGATGTGGCTCACCGGCGCGGCCAGCTCGATGTGCGCCATGCGCTCGCGGCGCACCTTGCTGCGCGTCACCTCCACGCCGCACTTGTCGCAGATGATGCCCTTGTAGCGCACGCGCTTGTACTTGCCGCACATGCACTCGAAGTCCTTCTGCGGCCCGAAGATCTTCTCGCAGAAGAGACCGTCCTTCTCCGGCTTCAGGGTGCGGTAGTTGATCGTCTCCGGCTTCTGCACCTCGCCGTACGACCAGGAGCGGATCTGCTCCGGGGACGCCAGAGCGATGCGGATCGCGTCGAAGTCGTTGACCTCAAGCACTGGGCACTTCCTCCCCTTCGAAACCCTTGAGATTGACGCCGAGTTCCGGGACGTCCTGCCGCGACGTGTCCTCGATGACGACGCGCTCGTCGGCGTCGTTGAGGACCTCCACGGAGAGCCCCAGACTCTGCAATTCCTTGACCAGCACCTTGAAGGACTCGGGCACGCCCGGCTCGAGCACCGCCTCGCCCTTCACGATCGCCTCGTAGGCCTTGACCCGGCCCACCACGTCGTCGCTCTTGACGGTCAGCAGCTCCTGCAGGATGTGCGCGGCGCCGTAGGCCTCCAGCGCCCAGACCTCCATTTCGCCGAAGCGCTGCCCGCCGAACTGCGCCTTGCCGCCCAGCGGCTGCTGCGTGATCAGCGAGTAGGGCCCGGTCGAGCGGGCGTGGATCTTGTCCTCCACCATGTGGCTC
>JAPOXB010000261.1 GCA_026707335.1 Chloroflexota bacterium | reverse complement strand
CGCCGGGCCGAGGCCGAGCCCGAGCGGGCGAGCATCGCGGCGGCCTACGCGGCCGCGCGCGGCAAACCGTGGCGGCGCATGAAGCGCGCGCTCGCAGCGCAGGCGGATTGACGACCCGGCGGCGGGCGGGGAGCGGCGATGGAGCTCTACTTGGTGCGGCACGCGATCGCGGAGGAGCGCGACGCACGGCGCTGGCCGGACGACCGCGATCGCCCGCTGAGCGACCGCGGACGGCTGCGCTTTGAGCGGGCGGCGCGGGGGCTGGGCCGGGCCGCGCCGGACATCGACCTGGTGCTCTCGAGCCCGGCGACGCGGGCCTGGCAGACCGCCGAAATGCTGTCGCGCGGCGGGGGCTGGCCCGCGCCGCAGGCGGAGGAGTCGCTCGCGCCCGCGGTCGGCGCGGCGCAGGCGTTGCGGGGGATCGCCGCCCGCACGCTGGCCGGCGGCGCGGTGCCCGAGCGGATCGCGATCGTCGGGCACGAGCCGACGCTGAGCGCGCTCGCGGCGCTGCTCACGGGCGCCCCCGGCTGGGCGCTCGACTGGCGCAAGGGCGGCGCGGCGCGCATCGACACGGCGGGGCATCCGGGGCCGGGGGCGGGCGTGCTGGTCTGGTTCCTGCCGCCGCGGCTGCTGCGCGCGCTCGATCGCTGAGCCGGGCCGCCGCCTCAGGCCGGCCTGCCGTCGACGACGAGCCCCCGCCCGAACGCCTCGCGGAAGCGCGCGCTGAGCCGCGACAACTGGCGCCGCCCGTCGCCCTGCGTGGTGAGCTGCACACGCTCCGGCTCGACGACGCAGGAGACGTGCGGATCGCGGTCGGGCACGACGCGCCGCCCCAGCTCGTCGGCGATGGCCAGGATCAGGGCGGCGCGCTCCAGCGCCGGGGCGTCGGCCTTGGTGAGCAGGGGGCGGTAGGGCCGCACGCCGGGGCTGGGCTTCTCCGCGGTGCGGATCAGCGCCGCGATCAGCGCCGTGTGCCGGTGCGAGAAGCCGTTCAGGTCGGTCACGGCCAGGATGGCCGCCGTCTGACGGTGGCGGTTGTAGTAGTCGATCGCGGTGCCGATATCGAGCACATAGGCGGCGTGGCCGAGCAGTTCGCGCAACTCCGGCGTCATCTCCGGGTCGAGCTCCGACTGGAGCATGGCCGCCGTCGCCGCGCGGTGGGCCGCGCGCTCCTCGTCCCAGCGCGCGAAGCGCCGCGCGATCGACCGCAGCGAAGCGCGCCGCACCTCCTCGGGCGGCGGCAGGCTGGGCAAGGCGACGCTGCGGATGATGCCCTCGCGGATGCCCTGCCCCGCGACGAGCACCTCGGCGGCGCCGGCCGCGTCGAGCACGCCCTGCAGGACGGCCGCCCCGGCGCCGATCGCGTCGGCGCGGTCGGGGTTCAGGCCCGGCAGCAGGCGGCGCTCGTCGAGCGTCCGCCCGGCGAACCCGGTCAGCAAGGCCTCCAGGCGGCGGGCGCCGATCGCGTAGCCGTGCAGGCGATGGATGGGGTAGGGCCGGCCGCGGCGGTCCATCTTGGCGAGGTTGCGCACGCTGCCGCCCGTCCCCACCAGGACATCGCCGCCGGCCAGCGCGGGCACGCCGGCCCGGCGCAGGTCGTCGCGCACGTCCGCCGCGAGCCGCCGCAGCTCCGCCTCGCCCGGCGGGTCGTCGGACAGGCACCGGTCCCACATGCGCAGCACGCCGAAGGGGAACGACCAGGTCGCCTCGACGGCGCGGTCGCGGAAGTGCACGACCTCCATGCTGCCGCCGCCGATGTCGACCAGCAGGCCGTGCTCGACGGGCAGACCGTAGATCGCGCCGACGAACGACCGCTCCGCCTCGGCCTGCGCGTCGATGACGTCGATCGTCAGGCCCATCTGGTCGCGGACGGGGGCGAGGATCGCATCGGCGTTGCGGGCGTCGCGCAGGGCGGCCGTCGCGACGGCGCGGATGCGCTGCGCGCCGGCCCCGTGGGCGACGGCCATGAACTCATGCAGCGCGGCGATTGTGGCGGCGACGGCGTCGGCGGGCAGGCGGCCGTCGGGCCCCAGCGCGAGGGCCAGGCGCAGCGGCGTGCGCAGCTCCTCCACGACCTCCAGGTGGCCGCCCGCCTCGACCTCGACGACGACGACGCGGGCGGAGTTGGATCCGAGGTCGATGGCGGCGACGCGCTCGGGGCGGGCGAGCGGAGGGGCGGCGGCGGTGGACATCGTGGGCGAGTGTCGCACGGGAGCGCGTCTGGGGGATGATCGGGGCGTTTTCGCCGATACGTTCCCGGCGGCGCGACGGCGTTATGCAGCGCTCCCACGGGGGGCGCGGGGGCACTAGCATGGGGGCCGACATCCCCGCGCGGCGGGGACGCTGGCAGGGAGGCCGCATGCCCGCGCTCGATGGAGTCCGCATCCTGGACATGACGCAGTACGAGGCCGGGACCTCCTGCACGCAGGCCCTGGCTTGGCTCGGCGCTGACGTCGTGAAGGTCGAGCCGCCCGGCGGCGACCCCGGCCGCTGGTTCCGGGGCGGCGAAGCGGCCGAACGGATCGACGCGCCCTACTTCATCAACTGGAACAGCAACAAGCGCAGCATCGCCATCGACCTCCAGACGCCGGAGGGACGCGATCTGCTGCTCTCGATGGCCCCGCACTACGACGCCTTCGTGGAGAACTACGGCCCCAACCGGATGGAGAAGCTGGGCATCGACTACGAGGTGATGCGGGCGGTGAACCCGCGCATCGTCTACGGCCGCTTGAAGGGCTTCGGCCTGTCGGGCCCGTGGAAGGACTACAAGTGCTTCGACCCCATCGCGCAGGCGGCGGCGGGGGCCTTCTCCGTCGCGGGGCAGGAGGGCGGTCCGCCGATGTGGCCCGGCACGACCACGGCCGACGCGGGCACCGGCCTGACGATGGCGCTCTCGATCCTGGCGGGCTACATCCAGGCCCAGCGCACCGGCGAGGGGCAGATGATCGAGGTCTCCATGCAGGAGGCGATGACCTACTTCATGCGCACGCGCGTCGCCGGGGCGGGCGACTGGGGGCGGGCCGTCGTGGGGCGCTGGAACAACACCGCCCGCCCGACCATCGCGCTCTACCCCTGCGCGCCGGGCGGCGCCAACGACTGGATCAACCTGGTCGCCGTCACGTCGAAGCACTGGGACGCCCTCGTGGCGACCATCGACCGGCCGGAACTGCTCACGGACCCGCGCTTCAGCACCGTGGAGGACCGCATGGAATCCGCCTCCGGCGAGATCTACGAGATCATCGCGGGGTGGACGCGCCAGCGGACCAAGTGGCAGGCGATGGAGGCGCTCAGCGGGGCGGGCGTGCCGTGCAGCGCCGTGCTGGACACGGTGGAGTTGCACGCCAACCCGCACCTGCGGGAACGGGGGTTCATCCACACGCTGGAGCACCCGCACCACGGCGAGATCCAATTGCTCGGCTGGGCGCCGCGCATGTCGAAGAGCCACGTGCCGCTGCAACGCGCGCCCCTGCTCAGCGAGCACGCCGACGAAGTGCTCGAGGCCGACCTGGGCCTGGACGACGAGCAGGTGCGGGCGCTGCGTGAGGCGGGCATCGTTGGCTAGGCGGGCGGAACCGATGGAGGTGTCGGCATGACGGGGTCGCTGCGCGGCGCGGTCGCGATCGTGGGGATCGGCGAGACGCACTACTACCGGCACGGGCAGTCGCCCGACGCGGAGTTCAAGCTGGCCCTGCAGTCGGTGCTGAACGCCTGCGAGGACGCGGGCATGGACCCGCGCGAGGTCGACGGCTTCGCCTCGTTCAGCGACGACCGCAACGACCCCCCTCGCCTGGCGGCCGCGCTGGGCCTGCCCGAACTGCGCTTCTCGAACATGCAGTGGGGCGGCGGCGGCGGCGGCGGATCGGGCGCGGTGGGCAACGCCGCGGCGGCCATCGCGACGGGCTACGCGGACTGCGTGGTCGTGTTCCGGTCGCTGGCGCAGGGGCAGTTCGGACGCTTCGGGCAGGGGCCGCGCGTGCCGCGCGTGCGGGGCCGGAACGCCTTCACCGTGCCCTACGGCCTGATGTCGCCGGCGCAGGCCTTCGCGATGCGGGTGCAGCGCCTCTTCCACGACCGGGGCGTGAGCCCCGACACGCAGAAGGCCGTCTCCCTGGCCGCCTACCACCACGCCCAGCAAAACTCGCGCGCGGTGATGCACGGCCGCCCGCTGAGCGGCGAGGATTACGACAACTCGCGCTGGATCGTCGAGCCGTTCCGGCTGTTCGACTGCTGCCTGGAGAACGACGGCGCGGCGGCGTTGGTGCTCGTCCCGGCCGAGCGGGCCAAGGACTTCCGCCACGCGCCGGCCTACATCCTGGGCGTCGCGACGGGCGTCCCGGAGCGGGCGGCGGCGAGCGCGCACAACGCGCCCGACTACGCCACGTCGAACTTCAAGACCGTGGCCCCGCGGATGTACGAGATGGCGCGGATGAGCGCCGCCGACGTCGACGTGGCGCAGGTCTACGAGAACTTCACCGGCGGCGTCGTGATGAGCATCATCGAGCACGGCTTCTGCACGTACGAGGAGGCCAACGACTTCATCCGCTACGAGAACCTGGTCGCGCCCGATGGCCGCCTGCCGATCAACACCAGCGGCGGCAACCTGGCCGAGTGCTACATGCACGGGCTGGAGTTGCAGATCGAGTCGGTGCGGCAGATCCGGGGGCAGTCGCCGAATCCCGTGCCCGGCGCCGACGTGCACCTGATCGCCTCGGGTCCGATGGTGGAGCCGGTCAGCGGCATGCTGCTGGGCTCGGAGGCGACGCTGTGACGCCGCCGCCGGCGCGATCCAGCGAGACGCCCTACCTGCCGCCGGGCCTGCCCGCCCCCACGCCGGCCGGCGACGCGTTGGACGCGCCCTACTGGGAGGCGGCGCAGGAGGAACGGCTGCTCGTCCAGCGCTGCGACGCTTGCGGCCTGCACCGCTGGGGACCGGAGTGGATCTGCCACGCCTGCCTCGGCTTCGAGACGCGGTGGGTGGAGGTCGAGCCGCGGGGCCGCATCTACTCGTGGGAGCGCGTCTGGCATCCGGTGCACCCGGCCCTGACGACGGGCTGCCCCTACGTCGTGGTGCTGGTGGAGCTGCCGCAGGCCGACAACGTGCGCATGGTCGGCAACCTGCTGGGACCGGCCACCGACCCGGTCGAGATCGGGGCGGCCGTCGAGGCGGTGTTCGAGCATCACCGCGACGCCGATCCGCCCTTCACGCTCGTGCAGTGGCGGCGCGCCGACGAGCCATGATCGCCGCGGGAGGTTCGGTGTGTCGGAGACGCTGATCTACGACAAGGACTACGCCGGCAAGCGTGTCACGATGACGTTCAACCGCCCGCACGCGATGAACGCCATCGACCCGGAGTTGCAGGGCGCGTTCCGCGAGGCCGTGGAGGACTTCGACAACGACCCCGACCTGTGGGTCGCGATCCTGACCGGCGCCGGCGACCGGGCCTTCTGCGCCGGCGCCGACCTGAGCAGCACGATCCCCAACGAGACGACGTCCGCCCGCGCCGACCCGCTGGCGATCTCGGAGTCGCGGCCGTTCAGCGGCGTCTACAAGCCCGTCCTGGCGGCGGTGAACGGCTACTGCATCGCCGGGGGCCTGGAGATCATGCTGGGCACCGACATCCGCGTCGCGTCGGAGACGGCGGAGTTCGGCCTGCAGGAGGTGCGCTGGGCGATCGTGCCGGCGGCGGGCTCGCACATCCGGCTGCCGCGGCAGATCCCGTGGGCCTGGGCGATGGAGATCCTGCTCACCGGGCAGCGCATGACGGCCGCCCAGGCGCTGCAGTGCGGCCTCGTCAACCGCGTCGTGCCGCAGCCCGAGGTGCTGCCGACGGCGCACGCCATCGCCGACAAGATCTGCGCCAACGGGCCGATCGCGGTGCGGACGGCGAAGGAGATCGCGGTGCGCGGCGCGATGGGGATGTCGTGGGAGCACGCCTTCGGGCTGGAGTCGCTGCTGTCGAGGCGCGCCTTCGGCAGCGAGGACGCCGTCGAGGGGCCGCGCGCGTTCATGGAGAGGCGCACGCCCCAGTACAAGGGCCGCTGAAGGGAACGCGGGCCGCCGGGCCCGTGCGAGGACGCCGATGCGCGACAAGCGGATGACGATCGCGGAGGCGGTGGAACTGGTGGAGGACGGCTCCACGCTGGGCATCGCCTCGCCGGCCGTGCAGCCGGATGCGCTGATCTCGATGGCGGCGGTGCGCGAGATCGCGCGGCAGGGCAAGCGCGACCTGACCGTGATCAGCGCGATGGCCGAACTGGAAAGCGACCTGCTGGCCGGCGCCGGCTGCCTGCGCGCGATCCATTTCTGGGCCTGCCGGTTCTTCGACCTGGGCACGCCGCCCAACATCCGCCGCATGATGCAGGCGGGGGAGATCATCGCGCGGGAGGACAGCGAGTTCTCCTTCACGCTGGGCGTGCTGGCGGGCGGGATGGGGGTGGAGTTCATCCCCCTGCACGGCTACTTCAACGACCACCTGCCGCACCACCCCGAGTGGCGCACGTTCCCGTCGCCCTTCGACGGCAAGCAGTTGCTGGCGGTGACGGCGGTCGTGCCCGACGTGGCGCTCATCCACGTGCCCCGCGCCGACAAGTTCGGCAACGCGCAGTTCGGCGAGACCAACCGCCACAACACGGCGGCCCGCTTCCTCGCGCCGCACATGGTGCGGGCCGCCAAGCGGGTCATCCTGACGACGGAGGAGATCATCGACAACGCGGAGATCCGCGCGACGCCGGAGGAGACCGGCATCCTCTACCACGACGTCGACGCCGTGGTGCACGCGCCCGGCGGGGCGCACCCGCACGGCGTCGTGGGGTACTACGAGGCCGACCACGCGCACATCCAGCGCTACCACGCCGCCGCGCAGGACCCGGAGCGCTTCCGCGAGTACCTGCGCAGCTACGTCCACGAGCCGGCCGACCCCGAGGCCTACCGGGCGCTCGTGGACGCCGAGTGAAGGGGACCGCGATGCCGGACGCCTCCACGGACTACACGGTCGACGAGCTGATCGTCTCGCTGATCGCGCACGACATCCGCGACCACGAACTGGTGCAGCAGGGCGGCGGCACGCTGCTGGGCACCGTCGCCGTGCTGCTGGCGCGCCGCACGCACGCGCCCAACCTGACCTACAACTACCTGACGTCGATGGACCCGATCGTGACGAGCGTGGGCAACCCGGCCGACTCGCCGCACGTGGTGTCGCAAACTGCGCTGGCGCCGTTCGACATCGCCGACATCGTCAACATGTGCCTGCGCGGCAAGACGGACGTCTTCAGCACGATGCCGGCGCAGGTCGACCAGTACGGGAACGTCAACGCGTCGCTGATCGGCGACGACCAGCAGCGGCCCAAGGTGCGCTTCCCCGGCGGGCTGGGCATCACCGACTGGACGCTGTACGCCGGCCGGGTGAACGTCTACGTGCCCAAGCACACGCGGCGGGTGTTCGTGGAGAAGGTCGACTACGTGACGGGGATGGGGCACTTCCCGGGCGGCTTCGCCGAGCGGGTGCGGCGCGGCGTGCCGGGCCGGGGGCCGCAGAAGGTGTTCTCGAACCTGGCGGTGATGGGCTTCGACGCCGAGACGGGGCGCATGCGGCTCGACAGCCTGCACGCGGGCGTGCGCCTGGAGGACGTGCAGGCCAACACGGGCTTCGACCTGCTGCTGCCGGAACGCATCCCGGAGACGCCGGCCCCGACGGTCGAAGAGGTGGAGTTGATCCGCAACGAGATCGACCCCAAGGGGCTGCGCAAGGCCCGCTTCTAGGCGGGTCTGGTTCCCTCTCGCCAGGGAGAGGGGAGCGGACCTCACCCCCTGTCCCCCTCTCCATCCAGAAGGATGGAGAGGGGGAACGTGGAGGCGATCGTGGGGGATCCTTCCGGTCCCCCCTCTCCATTGCTCGGCAATGGAGAGGGGGTTAGGGGGTGAG
>JAPOXB010000049.1 GCA_026707335.1 Chloroflexota bacterium | reverse complement strand
TCTACAACCGCGTCGTGGTCGACCTCTCGACGCACGACGCCGGCGGCGTCACGGAACTCGACTTCCAGCTCGCCGCGGCGATGAACGCCATCGCCGGGGAGTAGCCGCCGCCCCCGGACCGGTCAGAGCATCGCCCGCAGTTGGGCGCGGGTCACGTTCGCGCCCGAGACGACCAGCACCACCCGCTTGCCCCGCAGGCGTCCGCCGCCCGCGTCGGCCTCGTGCAGCGCCGCCGCCGTGCTCGCCGCGCCGGCCGGCTCGGCCAGCACGTGCGCGAGGTCGAGCAGCGTTCGCACGCCCTCCTCGATCTCGGCGTCCTGCACCAGCAGGAAGTCGTCGAGCGAGGCCAGGATGCCCAGCGGCCAGGCGAAGGCGCTCGCTGTCGCCAGGCCCTCGGCGATCGTCGTGTTGGGCCGCCCCACGGGCCGGCCCGCCCGCCAGGAGTCGTGCAGGGCGGGCGCCTGCGCCGACTGCACCGCCCAGATGCGCGCCCCGTGCCCCAGGCCGTCGCGCACCGTCACCCAGCCGCAGCCGCCCGACCCGCCCCCCGCCGGCACGATCACGACCTCCGTCCCGGGCCCCTGCTCCTCCAGCACCTCCAGCGCCGCCGTGCCCACCCCCGCCACCAGCAGCGGCTCGTCCGACGAGTGCACGTAGCGCATCCCCCGCTCGGCGGCGAACTCCTCGGCCGCCACGCGGGCGTCGTCGTAGCGCGCCCCGCGCAGCGTCACCTCGGCGCCCAGCCGCCGCATCGACGCCACCTTGTCGGGGTTGGCCCCCTCGGGCGCGAACACGTGCGCCCGCACGCCGAAGCGCCGCGCCGCGTAGGCGATCGACTGCCCGTGGTTGCCCGTCGAGACGACCACCACGCCCGTCTCTCGCTCCGCCTCCGGCAGCTGCGAAACGAGGTTGATGCCGCCGCGCAGCTTGAAGACGCTGATCGGGTTGGCCGTATCGAGCTTCAGCGAGACGTGCGCGTCGAGCCGCTCCGACAGCCCCGGGCTGTAGACCAGCGGCGTCGGCAGCGGCACGTTCGCGGCGATGGTCGCCGCCGCGCGCCGCACGTCGTCGAGCGTCGGGGGAGCGGGGTTCATCGGTACAGGCTACGCGCGATCGCGGTCGTGGGGTTGGGGGTCGGTCAGGTGCAGATCGTCGGGCCCACGCCGTAGTCGAAGCGGGTGGGCGGCGGCGGCGGCGGCACGGTCGTGTAGGCGGCGCTGGCCGTGGCCCTGGAGTAGCCGCATCCCGACGAGGGGTGTGGTGGCGGCGACCTTGGAGTTCGCGTGGCTGAACCGGCCTCGCGGTGGCGAGAGAAATGCCGCCGGCCGAAGTTGCGCAAATAGAACCACTTGCACACGTGCGCAACAACATCTATATAGGTAACCATGCAGGTTCCACGGCAACGACTGGCTATCCGGCAGGCGGTAGAGCGTCTCGCTGAAATCCTGGGAGCCCCCGGTCTCACTGAGGACGCCAGGTTTGAGGCGCCTGCCAGGAACGGTCGTGTGTGCGACGCAGTCCTCAGGGCTCAGAACCATTACTTCGTTCTGAAGTGGAAGCGGTCAGGGTCCGCCAGCGTCGTTGCTGGTGCAATCACCCAATTGAGGATGGCCCAGAGCAGCTTCTCCCGCGGGGAGATCCCACTCCTGGCAGTTCCCTACATGGGGGAAGCAGCGCAGGAGCTATGTGCTCGCGCCGACCTTGCCTGGCTGGACCTCTCGGGGAACGCAAGGATCGTTGTGCCGGGCATCTTCTATCAGAATCTCGGCAACCCCAGCCTGTTTCGCAGGCCCGGACGACCGCAGACTGCATTCGGACCGAGAGGCTCTCAAGTAGCGAGGCACTTGCTCATCGAGCCTGCTGGGACGCTCAAGCAGCGCGAGATCGCCTCTGGAGCCGGCCTGAGCGAGGGGCACGTCAGCCGAATCGTCCGCAAGCTCCTGGAGGCTGGTCTCGTCGAGCGAGACGAAGATGGCGTTCGGGTCATCGACCGGGGGGCGCTGCTCGACGCTTGGCGGGAGGACTATCGGTTTGATCGACATCACGTGATCCGAGGCCACATCTCAACTCGGGACGGTGAGTCCCTGACCCGTTCGATCGCCGACGCGCTGGATCGGGCCGGCTCACCTTATGCGGCGACCGCGCTCCCGGCGGCTTGGTTGTGGACTCGATATGCCGGGTTCCGACTCTCGACCGTCTACCTCGCAAGCCCCCCCTCGGCAACGGCGAGGCGAGACCTCGGCTTTCGTGAAGAAGCCAGGGGAGCGAACACTTGGCTGGTCGTACCAAACGACGACGGCGTCTTCGATGGAGCGGAGCCTGTAGACGGCATCCGCTGCGTCCATCCTGTGCAGGCGTACCTGGACTTGAAGGACCATCCCGAGCGGGCGGCGGAGGCCGCCGCGGAACTCCGAAGCAGGCTTCTCTTGCGGGGTAATGGTGACCTCTAAGCCATCGACAGGCGAAGGGTACGACAGTACACAGTCGGCTCACGTCCGTGCGACATGCCTCTACGTCGCAACCAAGTTGGGCGACCTGCTCGATGAGATCGTCGTGGTCGGCGGACTTGCTCTCTACCTCCTCGTTGACCCGGACGCCTTGCCGACCGGCTCGGGCTCTCACGCGGGCACGATGGACCTGGATGTGGGCCTCGCCCTCGACATCCTGGACAAGGATCGCTACCGAGACCTGGGCGCCAGGCTGCGGGACGCAGGTTTCAAGGCGGCTGTGAATGACGAAGGCAACCTGACGTTGCAGACCTGGACCGCCCCCACACGTCCTCCGGTGCGGGTGGACTTCCTGATTCCTCCCGCGGATGACACGACTCGAGGAGGCACGGTCCTCCACATCGAGCCTGACTTTGCCGCGATCGTCACGCCAGGCCTCGACCTGCCGTTCAGGGACCGGCGCCGGAAAGAGTTGTCCGGCCGCATCCCCTCGGGCGCCTTGGCTTTCCGGAACATTCCGGTATGCGGTCCAGGTGCCTTCACCGTCCTCAAAGCGCTTGCCTTCGGGAACAGGACCGAGAACAAGGATGCGTACGACCTGTTCTACGTCTGGAGGGGTGTTGGCCTCGACGATGTCGTAGCCAGCCTGACTTCTATCGAGCGCAGTCCCTACATCGATGATGCCCTGTCGGTCATTGAGCGGGACTTCTGCCACCACGATGGACCCGGCCCGGTGGCGACGGCGAGCTTCATCGCCCGGGGGCTCGATGATGACATACAAGCGGACGTCGTCGGCTACGCGCAGGAACTTCTCCGCTCTATGCGACGGCGATAACCCTGGCGCTCGGTTGAGCTGTCTCAACTCCGTCCGGCCCGAGAGACGCATCACTTCGGCGATGGCGGCCCTGGGTGTGAGAAGCGGTCTCCTAAGGAGTGACGTGGACTAGGTACGAACCGAAGTCGTCCCGACCTACATCGGTCTGGCACCGGTGGGGACTGGCTGCCGCCTCCGTCCGTGACGCGCGGGTGAAGACTCGCGGGCCGGCCGCGGCTGTCGTCGGCGCCGCGACGTCACCGGTACTTCGAGCGCTGCTGCTCCTGCAGGCCGGCGATGGTCTCGGCGGCGCGGCCGTAGATGTCGGGCGGATCCCAGCCGTTCATGCCGGCGTAGGTGTCGATCTGGCTGCGATGGTGGATGTCGTGCTCCGCCATCAGCAGCAGCACGCGCCAGCCCGACATCGCGCCGTCGGTGTCGATCATCGCCACCTTGCGGCGCAGCGCTTCGTCGGGCGTCTCGCCCAGCAGCGATTGCAGCCGCTCCCAGCTGTCCTCGAGCGCGGGCAGCCAGCGCTCCCGGCTCGACACGTCGGGCGGGTCGGGCGTCACCCAGCCCTCGCCGCGGTAGGCGCTGGCGAAGTACAGCCGCGCCGTCGCCATGTGCCCCACGATGCCGTTGATCGTCCAGGCCTTCTCTCCCTCCCCCTGCGCGGGGCGCCAGCCGTCGGCGGCGGGCGGCAGCGCCGCGACGTCGCGGATCGCCCGCCGGTGCACGCCCCCGAAGTAGCGCAGGAACCCCTCCATCGACGTCAGCATTGCCGCTCCCCTCTCCGCGCCCGCGCGTCGCGCCGGCGCATGCTCACGAAAACAGCGCCCCCTGGTGAGTCGCCAGCTCGGCCTCGGGCTCGATGGCCAGGCAGGCGGGGTCGTCGTTGCGCACCGAGTTCACCCGCCGCGACACCGCCTCGCCCACCAGCAGCGACTCGGGCGCGGGGCGCAGCAGCTCCCAGACCGCGTCGGGCGCGTTGCCCGGATAGACCCACTCCGCCGCGTCGTCGGGGCTCAGGATGACCGGCATGCGGTCGTAGATCGGCGCGACGGTCTCGTTCGCCCCGGTGGTCAGGACGGTGAACGTGCGCCGCCACTCGTCGTCGGCGCCCGCCCGCCACGACTCGTACAGCCCGGCCAGCAGGATCAGGCCGCCCTCGGGGCGGTGGAACCAGACCGGCTGCCGCGCCGATTTCGGCCCCGTCCACTCGAAGAAGCCGTCGGCCGGGACGAGGCAGCGGCGCCCCTTCTCCCACGCGGCCCGATAGGCCCGCCGGCGCGGCACGTCCTCCGAGCGCGCGTTGATCTGCGCCCCGGCCCGCTTGGCGTCGGTCGCCCAGCGGTTGACCAGGCCCCATCGGGCGGCCAGCGCCTGCCGCTCCTCCTGTCGCTCCCGGACGATGAAGTGGTGCTGCGTGGGCGCGATGTTGTAGCGCGGCCGATGGCCGGCCGCCTCGATGGCCGACGGGTCGACGCCCAGCGCCGCCGCGACCTCCGCCACGCCGACCGTGAGCGTGAATCGAGCGCACATGCGGGCAGTCTAGCGGCGCGACGCGCGGTTGCTTGTCACCACCGCCGCCAGCCGCGACCATGCCGGGGTCCGGCCGCCGGGACCGCCGTGGGAGAGTGGGATGAACGACACCGTCCTCGTCGAGCGCCGTGACGACGGCGTCGCGCTGGTCACGCTGAACCGGCCCGAGTCGCTCAACGCGATGAACACCGACCTGAGCGACGCCCTGCGGGCGACCCTCGCCGATCTCGCTGCCGACGACGCCGTGCGCTGCGTCGCCCTCACGGGGCAGGGCCGCGCCTTCTGCGCCGGCGGCGACGTGAAGTCGATGCGCGAGCGCAGCCGGCAGGAGGGCATCGGCCCCGACGGCGAGTACCACACCGACGTCGCGATCCGGGCCATGCAGGACCGCCAGCTCGAGACCAGCGGCCTGCTGCACACGATGCCCAAGCCGACCGTCGCGCTGGTCAACGGCTACGCCATCGGCGCGGGCTTCTGCTTCGCCCTCGCCTGCGACGTGCGGCTCTGCTCGGAGAAGGCGAAGTTCGGCATGGCCTTCCGCAACGTCGGCCTGCCCGGCGATTTCGGCGGTTCCTACTTCCTGCCGCGCGTGGTCGGGCAGGGCCTCGCTCGCGAGATCTTCTTCGGCGGCGAGGTGATCGACGCCGAGCGCGCCCACGCCATCGGGCTCGCCAACCGCGTCTACCCCGCCGACGACTTCCTCGCGGAGGGGCTGGCCTACGCCGGGCGCCTCGCGCAAGGCCCGACCAAGGCTTTGGGCCGCATGAAGGCGAATCTCAACCGCTCCGGCGAGGGCGTCGGACTGGAGGAGGTCCTGATGTCGGAGGCGATCAACACGCGCATGTCGCGCGACGACCACGACCACGCCGGCGCCGTCGAAGCGTTCATCCGCGGCGACAAGCCCGTCTTCAGCGGGCGCTGACGAACCGGCGGGCGCAGCCGCCCGCAGCACACCTGGAGGACCCATGTCCGACGCCCCCATCCTGGTCGATACCCGCGACGACGGCGTGGCGCTGATCACGCTCAACCGCCCCGACCGGCTCAACGCCATGTCGGCCGACCTGCTGGCCCAACTGGCCGACGCCCTGACCGCCGCCGCCGCCGACCCCGCCGTGCGCTGCGTCGCCATCACCGGCGCGGGACGGGCCTTCTCGGCCGGCGGCGACGTGAAGGACATGGCCGCCGACCGCCGCGCCGTCACCTTCGGCGGCGAGAGCGACGAGGAGGCGTCGGGCCTGCTGGCCCGCGCCGCCCAGAGCACCACCGGCGCGATCTACGACCTGCCCAAGCCCGTCGTGGCGCTGATCAACGGCGTCGCGGTGGGCGGCGCGCTGGGCCTCGTGCTGGCCTGCGACGTGCGGTTGGCCTCGAGCCGGGCGCGGCTGGGCACGGCCTTCCGCAACGTGGGGCTGAGCGGCGACTTCGGCACGACCTACCTGCTGCCGCGTCTGGTCGGCTGGGGGCGGGCGCGGGAGCTGTTCCTCAGCGGCGACCTGCTCGACGCCGAGGGCGCGCGCGAGATCGGCCTCGTGACCGCCGTCTACGACGCCGACACCTTCCTCGAAGACGCCCTCGCCTACTGCGCCGGGCTGGCGCAGGGGCCGACGCTCGCCTTCGGGCGCATGAAGGCCAACCTCAACTTCGGCGAGGGGCACTCGCTGCGGCAGGCCCTGGCACACGAGGCGCTCAACCAGCGATTCAGCGCCCTCGACCACGACCACCACGACGCCGCGGTCGCCTTCGCCAGCAAGCAGGAGCCCGTCTTCCACGGGCGATGACCCGGCCGGGCGCGTCGATCGCCCCCGCGCTGCAAAGGAGATCGAGATGGAATTCGGCAACTTCCGCGGCTTCGAGGTGAGTCTGCGCGAGCACGGCATCGCCTGGCTGCGGTTCAATCAGCCCGAGCGGCTGAACGGCCTGACCCACCACCACAAGCGCGACCTGCGCGAGGCCCTGCTGCAGGCCCAGTTCGACGACGCCGTGCGCGTCGTCGTGATCACCGGCTCCGGCCGCGCCTTCTCGGCCGGCGACGACATCACCGGCCGGCCGATCTCCTTCGCCGATGACGCCCGGCCCCTGGCCGGCCCCATCGACAGCGGCCACGACAACCCCATGGCGACCTACTACGCCCTGCGCATGATCTCCCAGCCGCTCAACAAGGCCCTGCGCGAGCTGGACAAGATCACCATCGCCGCGATCAACGGCGTCGCCGTGCAGACCGGCCTCTCGCTGGCCCTGGCCTGCGACTTCCGCCTCGCGGCCGAGAGCGCCCGGCTGACCAGCGGCACGCTGCGCTTCGGCCTGCTGCCCGACGAGGGCGGCCACAAGCTGATGGTGCAGCACATGGGCGTCACCCGGGCGATGGAGTTCTGCCTGCGCATGCGCTTCGCCAGCGCCCAGGAGGCGCTCGAACTGGGCATGCTCAACGAGGTCGTGCCCGACGACGAACTCGAAGAGCGCACCATGGCGCTCGCCACCGAGCTGGCCAACGGCCCCCAGATCGCCATGCGCCTGCTGAAGCGCACGATGTACAACGCCGACGAGATGACCTGGGACCAGGCCTGCGACGACATCGCGGCCAAGACCGCCATCTCCGACTGGGACCCCGACGCCGAGGAGGGCGGCCTCTCCTTCAAGGAGAAGCGATCGCCCGTCTTCAACCAGCACCTGGGCGAGGTTCGCGGCGCGCAGCCCTGGGCGTCCCCGTCCTGACCGCACCCCCGAGCGGGCGCCCGAACCTCACCCCCTAGCCCCCTCTCCATTGCCGAGCAATGGAGAGGGGGGACCGGAGGGTTCCCGAGCGCTCGGCTCCACGTTCCCCCTCTCCATCCTTCTGGATGGAGAGGGGGACAGGGGGTGAGGTTCCCCGCTACACGCCGGGCTTGCCCTCGAGCCAGGCCTTGTACAGCGCATAGTTGGCGGAGACGGTGTTGGGGGTCGCGCCGTAGCCCTTGAGCCAGGAACGGTGCGCGATGACCGGCTGGCCCCAATTGCAGTAGATCTGCGGATTGTGCTCTTCGAGCAGCTTGGTCTGGATCTCGTCGTAGATCGGCAGCCGGTTCTCGACGCCGATGGTCGTGCGTCCCTGCTCCAGCAGCGCGTCGATCTCGGGGTCCGAGAACTCGCCG
>JAPOXB010000003.1:5905-7941 GCA_026707335.1 Chloroflexota bacterium | reverse complement strand
TTCATCAAGTACGAGCAGGACGGCCCCGTCGTCACGATCACGCTCAACCGCCCCGAGCGGATGAACGCGATCCACCACTACACGTCGGCGGAGTTGTCGGACGCGTGGCACACCTTCCGCGACGACGACTCGGCCTGGATCGGCGTGCTGACCGGCGCGGGCGACCGCGCCTTCTCGGCCGGCAACGACCTGAAGTTCCAGGCCGAGACCGTCGCCGAGAAGGGCGTCATGCGCTTCCCGCCGGTGCGGGGCGGCTTCGGCGGCATGACCGGCGACTTCGAGTGCTGGAAGCCGATGATCGCCGCGGTCAACGGCTTCGCGCTGGGCGGCGGGCTCGAGCTGGCCCTCGCCTGCGACATCATCATCGCCAGCGAGAACGCCAAGCTGGGCCTGCCCGAGCCGACGGTGGGGCTGATCGCCGGGGCGGGCGGCGTGCACCGGCTGCCGCGCCAGATCCCCTACCACATCGCGATGGGCTTCATGTTCACCGCCAAGCACGTCAGCGCCGCCGAGGCGCACCGCTGGGGCCTCGTCAACGAGGTCGTGCCGCAGGACGAGCTGATGGATGCCGTCAAGCGCTGGACCGACGCGATCCTCAAGTGCTCGCCGCTGGCCATCCGCGCGACGAAGGAGGCGGTCAACCGCGGCCGCGACATGCGCGAGGAGGTCGCGACGGCGCACAACTTCCCCGCCGCGGCGGCGATGGCCTACTCGGAGGACTTCATCGAGGGGCCGCTGGCCTTCGCGGAGAAGCGTCCGCCGCAGTGGAAGGGTCGCTGAGGCCCGCCGGATCGGCCGCGTCCTCCCCGCTGGCCGGGCCGCCGCCTCGCCGGTTGCGCGCCACGACGTAGAGCAGCGGCAGGATCAGGAACGCCGCCAGGACGCCGATGGCGATCGCCGCGACGCCCCGGTCCTCGCGCACGTTCTCGCCGATCACGGAGATCAGGATCACCGAGGGCAGGCTGAACACGACCGTGATGGCCAGATAGAGCCGGAAGCGGATCGACGTCAGGCCGGCGGCGTAGGAGATGTAGTCGGCGCCCAGCAGCGGGAAGAGCCGCAGCGCGATCAGCGCGCGCACCGCCAGCCGGTCGGCCGTGCGGTCGATCTCGGCCACCATCTTGGCCGGCATGAAGTGCTCGTAGACGCGGCGGCCCCAGTAGCGGGCGATCAGGAAGCAGATCGACCCGCCGATCGCGCCGGCGATCAGCGTGTAGGTCACGCCGAGCACGGCGCCCCAAGCGGTCGCGGCGGCGAGCGGGAGCGGCGTCGTGGGCAGGGGCGCGAAGACCATCGAGAGGGCGAGGAAGGCGATGTAGGCCGCCGGCCCCCAGCCGCCGAGATCCTGCATCCAGCGCTCGAAGTCGTCGTAGTCCCAGGGCGAGACCCGCTCGATCAGTTGGTCGGCGGCGACGAGCGCCCCCAGCGCCAGGATGACGACGGCGATGAGCACGATGGCCTGACGGCGGGTGAGGTCCACCCGATCATCTTAGGTGTCCGCCCCGGATGCGCAGCCACGCGCCGGACTCGACACGCGCCGCCCGATGCGCTACCATTTTCAAGAGATCGTGAATTCTGGAACGAACGCATGGTCCGGCGGCGCCGGCCGCCAGCAGGTCGCCATCAAGGCGATCGCCAACGACGCCCGCTACCGCATCGTGGCGCGGCTCGCCGTCGACGGGGCCCCGCACGGCTGCCGGGAGTTGATCCGGCTGCTGGGCGTGACGCCCCCCGCGGTGTCGAACCACCTGCGCGTGCTGGAGAGCGCCGGCCTCGTCCGCACGGAGCGGCGCGGCACGCGCGTTTACGCGTCGCTCGCCCGCAGCGACCTGGCCTACCAGATCGCGGCCATCGTGCGCGGCACGGGCTCGGCCGCCGGCTGAGCGCCCCGTCCCGGCCGCGACGGCCGTCCCCTTCGCCCGATCGCCGGGAACCAAAGCGTCCCAGCCGACGTTTCTTGATCGGGACGGACGCTTCTGATCCCCGCCACACAGAGCCACTGTGGCGCCCGACATACGGCGGGGAACCAGGCGGTC
>JAPOXB010000003.1:0-5494 GCA_026707335.1 Chloroflexota bacterium | reverse complement strand
GACCGGGGTCGGCGCCGGGAGCAGTCCGCGATGACGACCACGCCCCTTGCCGGGGCCCCCGCCTCCGCCCACGGGCCTGCGATGACCATCGACGCGCGATTCCTGGACAGCCACCAGCGCTCGGCCGCGCTCCACGCCGGGGCGTCGGCGCTGCTGCCCGGCGGCATCACGCACGACATCCGCCACTTCGAGCCGTTCCCCATCTACGTCGAGCGGGCCGCGGGCGCCCGCAAGTGGGACGTCGACGGCAACGAGATCATCGACTTCGTGATGGGGCACGGCGCGCTGCTCTACGGGCACGCGCATCCCCTGCTGGTCGAGGCCGTGTCGGCGCAGGTCCGGCGCGGCACCCACTACGGGGCCTCGCAGGCCCGCGAGGTGGAGTGGGCGGCCCTGGTCGCGGAGTTGATCCCCTCGGCCGAGAAGGTGCGCTTCGTCGCCTCGGGCACCGAAGCGACGATGCTGGCCGCCCGCCTCGCCCGCACGGCCACCGGACGCCCGAAGCTGCTCAAGCTGCGCGAGCACTTCCACGGCTGGAACGACAGCTGGGGCATCGAACTCGTGACGCGGTCCGGCGGCGACGTCGTGGGCCTGCCCCCGGCCACGACCGACGCCGTGCAGGTGTTCGACCAGCACGACGCGGCCGGCATCGGGGCAGCGCTGGCGGGCGGCGAATTCGCCGCGCTGATCTGCGAGCCCGGCGGCGCCCACTGGGGCGCGCTGCCGATGCACCCGGAGATGCTGACCCGGCTGCGGGAGCTCACATCGGCCGCCGGCACGCTGCTCATCTTCGACGAGGTCGTGACGGGCTTCCGCGCCTCGGAGCGCGGCTACCAGGGGCTGACCGGCGTCACGCCCGACCTGACCGCCCTCGCCAAGATCGTGGCCGGGGGGCTGCCCGGGGGGGCCGTCGCGGGGCGGGCCGACCTGCTCGACCAGATCGCGGTGCCCCCGTCGCACGGTGCGGCGGGGGAAGATGGACCGGCGCGCGTGCGGCATCCGGGCACATTCAACGCGAATCCCCTGACCGCCGCCGCGGGGGTCGCGGCGCTGAACGGCCTGCGCGACGGCGCCCCGGTCCGCGCCGCCAACGCGGCCGGCGAGCGCCTCTGCCGGGGATGGAACGAGGCCATCCGGCGCGCCGAGGTCCCCGGCGCCGCCTACTGCCAGGGGTCGATGGTGCACGTCGTGCTGGGGCGCGATCTGCCCCCGCCCGAGGACGGGGTGAACTGGAACTTCGCCGCCGCGGGCCGGCCGCCGACGACGCCGCGCACGCCGGCCGCGATCGAGTGGCCGTTCCGCCGCAGCCTGCTGCTGCACGGCGTCGACCTGATCGGGATGGGTGCGCTGACCTCCGCCGTCCACGCCGAGGCGGACATCGACGCGGCGATCGACGCCTTCGCCGCCGCCCTCGCCGACCTGCGCCGGGAGTCGATCCTGTAGCAGCGCCCGCCCGCGACGCCGTCCTCGGCTACCCTTGCGCCCTGAGCGGGGAGCATGGTGATGGCCGACTTGGGCATGTGGACGATCGACGGCGACGCCCCGCGGCGCGTAGCCCGCTCCGGCGTCGGCCTTGAGCGCCACCTTGAGGACTGGATCGCGAACGACTGCTCCCTGCTCGCCGACGGGCTCACCGTCGTCGGCCGCCAGGTTTGGCTGGAAGGCGGCCCGCTCGATCTCCTCGGCATCGACTGGCAAGACCGATGGGTCGTCATCGAACTGAAGCGCGAGCGGCTGTACCGCGACGCGCTCGCGCAGGCGCTCGACTATGCCGCCTCGATCGCGGGCATGGACGGCGACGACCTGGAAGCGCTGCTCCGGCCGGGCCTCGAAAGGCTTGGCGACGCCGATGAACTGGCGCGCTCGGTACGGAGACAATTGGACGGCGAGGACGAGGGCCGCGACGTGGTCGTCCTGCTCGCCGGCATCGGCGTGGACGCCGGGCTGGAGCGCATCGTCGACCACCTGGGCGGGTACGGGGTGCCGATCACCATCGTCAGCTTCGACGCGTTCCAGCCGAGCGAGGATAAGCCGCTTCTGCTGATTCGGGAGGTCGCCGAGGAGCGGACGCCGCCGACACGCCGGGGACCGCGCGCGCGCCGCACGGTGGACGAGATCCGCGCGCTCGCCGCCGTGGAGGGGGTACCGGAACCCTTCGACCGCTTCCTCAAGATGGCTCGGGACGCGGGCCTCGTGGTGCGGCCATACCGCGTGGGAGTCATGATCGCGCCCCCAACGCACCACAACCGCTACCTGATGTACGCGCGACCCGAAAAGGGAGGCATCGTGCTCAGCGCCGGGCCGGCGGCGTTCGCGGAGTTCTTTCCGCCGCTCACGGAGGACGAGGCGACTGCGGCCATCGAACCCCGAGGACGCGGCCGGTCACCGCATTTGGCCGGCGCCGAACTCAACGCACGCCTCGACCAGATCGAGGCGTTCCTGAAAGATCTCCCGCGCCCGCACGACGACGGGTAGCCCCCCACGCGCCTCTGTCGCCTGTTCACTCGACAAGCCGCGGGCGAGAATGAGAAAATAATCACAGATGCCGCCGGCGCCGCCGGGTCAGTGCGAACGTACGTGACAGAACGTCTGTTAGTCTGGGCGCACTGCCGAGCCTGGACCGTCGATTCGCCCCGGCGAAGTCCGTCGGCCCGCGCGGCGAGCAGCCCGGCTCACATCCGGCCTGGGGCGCGACCGCCGCTGGGTGACCCGCTCACCCGGCCGGGCGTTTCACTTCCCCCGGATCGCGCGTCTTGCCGCGCGGGCCAGGCCGCGGAGAGGACGACTCGTGAGCGCCCACGACGGCCGTCGGGACCAGGAGCCGCATGCGGCCTGGTCGGCGCGCGCCCGGGCCGAGGCCGCCGCGCAGGGCCTCTACGACCCCGCCCGCGAGCACGACGCCTGCGGCGTGGGCCTGGTCGCGAATCTCTCCGGCGCTGCCACGCACACCATCATCCAGCAGGCGATCGAGGTGCTGGAGAACCTGGAGCACCGCGGCGCGCTGGGCGCCGACCCGCTGACCGGTGACGGCGCGGGCCTGCTGATGGAGATGCCCGACGGCCTGCTGCGCGCCGAGGCGGCGTCGCTCGGGATCACCTTGCCGCCCCTGGGCGCGTACGGCGTGGGCATGGTCTTCCTGCCCCAGAACGACTCCGAGCGCGCCTGGTGCGAGGCCCGCATCGCCGAGGCCGCGGCCGACAAGGGACTGACGCTGCTGGGCTGGCGCGACGTCCCCAACGACCCGGCCGCGATCGGCAGCGGCGCGCGCGAGGTGCTGCCGGTGGTCCGCCAGTGCTTCCTGAGCGGCGCCGCCGGCGACGGGACGCCCCTCACGGGCGACGCGCTCGAGCGGCGGCTGTACGTCGTGCGGCGGGTGGTCGAGAACGCCGTCCTCGCCGCCGACCTGGAGCAGGGCGAGCAGTTCTACGTCTCGACCCTGTCCTGCAACCGCATCGTCTACAAGGGGCTGCTGATCGCCTCGCAGCTGCGGCGCTTCTACGCCGACCTCGACGACCCGCGCGCCATCAGCCGCTTCGCCTTGGTGCACTCGCGCTTCAGCACCAACACGCTGGGCGCCTGGCCGCTGGCCCATCCCTACCGCCACATCTGCCACAACGGCGAGATCAACACGCTGCGCGGCAACATCAACGCGATGACGGCCCGCCAGAGCGTGATGGCGTCGGACTGGTTCGGCGACGACCTGGCCGACCTCTTCCCCATCTGCCTGCCCGACCAGAGCGACACCGCCACCTTCGACAACGCGCTGGAGCTGCTGCTGCAGACCGGCCGCCCGCTGGCCCAGTGCCTGATGATGATGATCCCCGAGGCCTTCGAGAACCACGAGTCGATGTCGCGGGAGCGGCGCGACTTCTACGACTACCACGCCTCGCTGATGGAGCCCTGGGACGGGCCGGCGATGGTCGCCGCGACGGACGGCAAGCAGCTCGGCGTCGTGCTCGACCGCAACGGGCTGCGGCCGCTGCGCTACAGCGTGACCAAGGACGGCGTCGTCGTGATGGGCTCGGAGACGGGCGTGCTCGACATCCCGCCGGAGCGCATCGCGCAGCGCGGGCGCGTACAGCCGGGCCGCATCTTCCTGATCGACATGGACGAGGGCCGCATCGTCACCGACGACGAGGTCAAGCGGAAGCTGGCCGCGGCGCGGCCCTACGGCCGCTGGCTCGACGACCAGCGGCTGAGCCTCGACGACCTGCCCGAGCCGGAGCTGGTCCCGGGGACGAACTTCGCCACCCTGCGCGACCGCCAGCAGAGCCACGGCTTCACGGCCGAGGAGCTGGTGATGCTGGTCGCGCCGATGGCCGACGCGGCCAAGGAGCCGGTCGGCTCGATGGGCGACGACACGCCGCTGGCCGTGCTGTCGGCGCAGGGGCAGCCGCTGTTCAACTACTTCCGGCAACTCTTCGCCCAGGTCACGAACCCCCCGCTCGACGCGCAGTGGGAGGCGCTGGTCACCTCGACGGAGACCCTGCTGGGGCCGCGCGGCAACATCTTCGACACGACACCGGGACAGGCGCGGCAGTTGAAACTCGCGCGGCCGGTCATCGACAACCACCAGCTCGCGCAGATCAAGGACCTCGACGAGGACCGGCTGCGCGCCCGCACGCTCTCGACGCTGTTCCGCCCCGACGACGGCGAGGGCGCCCTCGAACGCGCCCTGACGGCCCTGCAGCACGCGGCGGCCGACGCCGTCGATGAGGGGCGCAGCGTCCTGGTGCTGTCGGACCGGGGCATGGACGCGACGCAGGCGCCGATCCCCAGCCTGCTGGCCGTGGCGGCCGTCCACCACCACCTGATCCGGGTGGGCCGCCGCACGCAGTGCGACCTCGTGCTGGAGACCGGCGAGCCGCGCGAGACGCACCACTTCGCGGTGCTGGTGGGCTATGGGGCCGGCGCGATCAACCCCTACCTGGCGCTGGAGTCGCTGCACGACCTGCAGGAGCAGGGCGTGCTCGACCGCGCGCTGAGCGCCGCGGAGCTTGAGGAGCGCTACCTGAAGGCGGTCGACAAGGGAATCATCAAGGTGATGTCGAAGATGGGCATCTCCACCGTCTCGGCCTACCGCGGCGCGCAGATCTTCGAGGCCATCGGCCTGGGCAGGGAGTTGGTCGACGCCTACTTCACCGGCACGCCGTCGCGCATCGGCGGCATCGGGCTGGCCGAGATCGAGGCCGACGTGCGCCGCCGTCACGCCCGCGCCTACCCGGACCGCGAGATCGCCGCGCTGCTGGAGTTGCCGGTGGGCGGCGTCTACCACTGGCGCCGCGACGGCGAGTACCACATGTTCAACCCGGAGACGATCGCGCTGCTGCAGGAGGCCTCGTCGCGCGGCCGCTACGACATCTACCAGCAGTTCGCCGCGCTGATCGACGGCGAGGCCGCCGACCGCTGCACCATCCGCGGCCTGCTGCGCTTCAAGCCCGGCGACCCGATCCCGCTTGACGAGGTGGAGCCCGCCGAGGAGATCGTCCGGCGC
>JAPOXB010000259.1 GCA_026707335.1 Chloroflexota bacterium | reverse complement strand
CCGAGTCCCCCCGCTCCATTGCTCGGCAATGGAGAGGGGGGCCAGGGGGTGAGGTTCCCCGCTATTCCAGCCGGATCTCGCCCGAGCGGCCGCCGCTCTTCTCGCGCAGCCGCACGTCGGTGATGCGCATGCCCCGATCGACCGCCTTGGCCATGTCGTAGACCGTCAGCGCGGCGACGCTCACCGCCGTCAGCGCCTCCATCTCGACGCCGGTGCGGCCGCGGCAGCGCACCCGCGCCCGGATCGCGACGGCCCCGCCGAAGCCGGGCGGCGTCTCGGCCTCCGCCTCCAGCGCGCATTCGACGCTGACATGGCTCAGGGCCAGCGGGTGGCAGAGCGGGATCAGCTCGTGGGTGCGCTTGGCGGCCATCACGCCGGCCAGCTCGGCCGTGGCCAGCAGGTCGCCCTTCCGCAGCGCGTTGTCGGCGATCAGCGCCGCGGTCCCGGCCTGCATCAGGACGCGCCCCTCGGCGACGGCGGCGCGCTCGCTGACGTCCTTGTCGCCCACGTCGACCATGCGCGCCCGGCCGGCGGCGTCGACGTGGCTCAGCGACGGGTCGTCCGGCGCGCCCCGCGCGGCCTCAGCCACCGATGTACGACATCTCGATCTTGCGGCCCGCCTCCGGCAGGTCCGGCGTGGCGGCCGCGCGCAGCTCCGAGTAGCGATCCTCGCGCTCCGACCAGACCTCCTCCAGGCGCCGCCGCAGGGCGTCGGGGTCGTCGCCGCGCAGGAGGGCGCGCAGGTCCGTTCCCTGCGTGGCGAAGAGGCAGGTGTAGAGCACGCCCTCGGCCGACAGCCGGGCCCGCGTGCAGTCGCCGCAGAAGGGCTGCGAGACGGACGTGATGACGCCGATCTCGCCGCCGCCGTCGCGGTAGCGCCAGCGCCGCGCGACCTCGCCCCGGTAGGCGGGCTCGACCGGCTCCAGGGGCAGCGCCGCGTCGATGCGGCGCAGGATCTCGGCGCCCGGCACGACGTCGTCGAGGCGCCAGCCGTTGCTGGCGCCCACGTCCATGTATTCGATGAAGCGCACGCTGTGGCCGCTGCCGTGGAAGTGCCGCGCCAGATCGACCAACGTGTGGTCGTTGACGCCGCGGCGCACGACGGCGTTGATCTTGACCGGCCCCAGGCCGGCCGCCGCCGCCGCGTCGATACCGGCCAGCACCTGCGCGACCGGCGTCTCGGCGTCGTTCATGGCCCGGAAGACAGCGTCGTCGATGCTGTCCAGACTGACGGTGACGCGGTCCAGCCCCGCCGCCGCGAGGTCCGCCGCCTGCGCCGCCAGCAGCGAGCCGTTGGTCGTCAGGGCGATCTCCAGGCCGGGCAGCGCGCGCAGCATCGCGACCAGCGCCGGCAGGCCGCTGCGCAGCAGCGGCTCGCCGCCCGTCAGGCGCAGCTTGCGCAGCCCGCGCGCGTGCAGTTCCGCCACGACGCGGGTGATCTCCTCGAAGCTGAGGATCTGGTCGCGGGGCAGGAACTGGAAGTCGGCGCCGAAGACCTCGCGCGGCATGCAGTAGCGGCAGCGGAAGTTGCAGCGGTCGGTGACCGACACGCGCAGGTCGCGCAGGGGGCGACCCAGCCGATCGCGCAGCGGGGGCGGCGACTGGGTGGTCATGGCGATGCTTCCTCCGGGCCGTCGTCCGGCAGCGGCCTCGCCAGCCAGGGGCGCAGCAAGGCCACGTCGCGCACGGCGCGGCCGCGATGGCTGATCGCGTTCTTCTCGTCCCGGCCCAGCTCCGCCATGCGCCGCCCGTCGGGCAGGGCGAAGACGGGGTCGTAGCCGAAGCCCATGTCGCCGCGCTCGTCCATCGCGATGCGTCCCTCCACGGCACCCTGGCCGAACCGCACGTTCGGTCCGTACGGGAACGTCACGGCCACGACCGCCCGGAAGCGCGCCCCGCGCCGCTCGGCCGGCACGCCCTCCAGGGCCTGCAGCAGCTTGGCGCGGTTCTGCGCGTCCGTTGCGCTCTCCCCAGCATAACGGGCGCTGCGCACTCCGGGGGCGCCGTCCAGCGCATCAACCTCCAGGCCCGAGTCGTCGGCCAGCGCGGGCAGCCCCGCGGCGTTGGCGTAGGCGCGCGCTTTCTTGCGCGCGTTCTCCCACAGCGTGTCGCGGTCCTCCACGACCTCCAGGCCCGCCACGCCCGCCTCGGCGGGCGTGATGATCTCCCAGTGGGCGGGATCGAACAGCGCGCGGAGCTCGCGGATCTTGCCGGCGTTGCCCGTCGCGATGAGCAGCCGCATCCGCCCGTCCCGCACCGGCCAACCCTGAATGATGCCCGGTCCGTTCGGCGCCATGGAGCGTGGCCGGGCGGCCGGATCAGACGGCGGCCGGCGTCGGCGCGGGGCTGTAGGCGCCCTGTCGGGCGGCGCCCGTGGCGGCCGCCCGCTCCTGGAAGGCGGCCTGGGCCGCGGCCACATTGGCCGGGTCGCCGCCCCAGGCGCGCAGCGGCGTCGCCTGCAGGCCGCGGCCGTAGGAGTAGCTCAGCTGCCAGGGCGCCCCCTCGGCTTGCGCCAGCCGGTTGATCGCGTCCAGGTTGACGGTCGCCTCCTCGTCGCCCTGGCCGCCGGAGAGGAAGACGACGCCCGGCATCGCGGCCGGGATCGTGCGGCGGAAGCAGCCCAGGGTGGCCGCTGCGACGCCCGCCGCGTCGGCCCGATCGGCCGCGTCCTTGCCCGACAGCACCATGTTCGGCTTGAGCAGCATGCCCTCCAGCGAGACCCCCTGCGCCGCCAGCTCCTCGAAGACGCGCCGCTGCGTGGCCTCGGTGACCTCGGCGCAGCGCTCGATGCCGTGGTCGCCGTCCATCAGCACCTCGGGCTCGACGATGGGCACCAGCCCCGCCTCCTGCGACAGCGCCGCGAAGCGGGCCAGCGCGTGCGCGTTGACGTCGATGCAGTAGCGCGAGGGCAGCCCCGGCCCGATCGCGATCACGGCGCGCCACTTCGTGAAGCGGGCGCCCAGCTCGCGGTACTCGTTGGCGCGGTCGCGCAGCCCGTCGAGGCCCTCGGTGATCTTCTCGTCCGGGGAGCCGGCCAGCGCCTTCGCGCCCGTGTCGACCTTGATGCCCGGCATCACGCCCTGCGACGCCAGCACGTCGGCCAGGCGGCGGCCGTCCGTCGCGTCTTGCCGGATGGTCTCGTCGTACAGGATCACGCCGCTGATCGTGTCGCCGATGCCGGGGCAGGTGAACAGCAGTTGCCGCCAGTCGCGCCGGTTCTCGGGCGTCGATGGCACGTTGATGCTGGCCAGCCGCTTCTGGATGGTCGGCGTGCTCTCGTCGGCCGCCAGGATGCCCTTGCCGGGCGCGACCAGCGCCCGCGCCGTCGCCGCCAGTTCGTCGGTGTGCATGCTCTCCTCCGAGGCTTCCCCGCCGATGGCGCGGCGCGCCGGGGCCGCCCGGCGGCGAGGGCGCGTTCGATGCTAGCGCGCCCGCCCGCCGCGGACGACGGCTGGGGAGCGGATGGGGATTCGGCGGTGGAAATCTCACCGCGGGTCAGGGGCCGGTCAGCCGCCGGCGAGGATGCGGTCGACCTCGTCGACCAGGTCGGCGTTGCCCACGATGAGCGGCGTGCGCTGGTGCAGTTCCTCGGGCGGCACGTCGAGGATCGACCCGGCGCCGGTGCTGCCGCGTCCGCCCGCCTGCTCCGCGACGAAGGTCAGGGGGTTGGCCTCGTAGCCCAGGCGCAGCTTGCCGGCCGGGCTCTTGACGTCGCCGGGGTAGAGGAAGATGCCGCCCTTGAGCAGGTTGCGGTGGAAGTCGGCCACCAGCGAGCCGACGTAGCGCAGCCCGTAGCGGCCGCGCAGCGCGGCCACGGCCGCCTGCATGGGCGCCGTCCAGCGGTCCTGGTTGCCCTCGTTGACGGAGTAGCACGACACCTTGGCCGGGATGCGGATGCCGGGATGCGTGAGGCGGAACTCGCCCGAGGCGGGGTCGAGCGTGAAGCCATCGACGCCGGCCCGCGTCGCGACGACCAGCACCGTGCTGGAGCCGTAGATGGCGTAGCAGGCAGCGATCTGGTCGCGGCCGGGGCGGCGTAGCGTCGCCTCGTCGACCGGCGCGTCGTCGCGCCGCCGGTAGATCGCGAAGATCGAGCCGATCGTGACGCCCACGTCGATGTTGCTGGATCCGTCGACGGGGTCGAAGAGCGCCAGGTAGGGGTGATCGGGCGCGTCGCTGACGTGCACCATCGCCTCCAGCTCCTCGCAGGCCAGGGCGGCCACGCGCCCGCAGTCGCGCAGGGCGGTGACGAAGATGTCGGTGCCCTCGGCGTCGAGGCGCTGCACGAGTTCGCCCTGCACGTTGACCTCGCCGGTGTCGCCCAGCACGCCGGCGAGCGCCGCCCGGCGCGTCAGCCGCTCGACGCCGGCGGCCCCGCCCGCGATGGCCTCGATCACGACGCCCAGGCCGGCGGCGGCCTCTTCGGGCGCCAGCCTGTGCGCCAGCGCATCGTGCAACGTGTCTCCCGGCGCCGGCGCCGCGTCTCCTGCTGACATCGCTCCGCCCCGTTCCGATCGCCCAGTCCCCGGATGGGCTGGTGGGGGCAGCGTCGCCCCAGTCCCGCGAGAAGGTCAAGCGTCCCGTACCATTGCCGGGCCGGAGCGAAGGCCGCCGCACGGCGCGCGGCCACCGGCAGGAGAACGCGATGGACGGCGCCATGGACTACGGGACCTCCGTCGAGTACATCCTGGGCTTCGCCGACTTCGAGCGCGCCCGCAACCGGCGCGTGCCCGAGGCCTTCGCCCTCGACCGGATCAACAGCCTGATGGACCGGCTCGACCGGCCCCAGGACGGCAGCGAGGCGGCGCCGCGCCTGACCGTGCACGTCGCCGGATCGAAGGGCAAGGGCTCGACGGCGGCGATGATCGAGTCGATCCTGCGCGCGGCCGGCCTGCGCACCGGCTTCTTCAGCAGCCCCCACGTGCACGAGTTCCGCGAGCGCATCCGGCTCGACGGCGAGCCGATCGCGCCGGAGCGCTTCGCCGCGCTGGTCGAGCAGGTCCGCCCCATCCTGGAGGCGGAGTTGCAGGCCGCGCCGGGCCGCCTGAGCACCTTCGAGATCCTCACCGCGATGGCCTTCAGCGCCTTCCGCGACGCCGCCGTGGACGCGCAGGTGATCGAGGTCGGCCTGGGCGGGCGGCTGGACTGCACGAACGTCATGCGCCGCAAGGACGCGGCCGTCGTGACGGCGCTCTCGAAGGAGCACGTGCACGTCCTGGGCGACGACATCCGCAAGATCGCCTGGGAGAAGGCGGGCATCGTGCACGCGGCGACCAACGCCGTCGTGCTGGGGCCGCAGCGCAGCGAGGCGGCGGCCGAGGCCGTGCGCGCGCACGTGGAAGACGTCGAGGCGCCGCTCATCGACGTCGCCGAGCGCTACGAGACCGAGCCCGCCGGGCACGAGGCGGCGGGGCAGTGGTTCCGCCTGCGCCGCCGGCAACCGGCCCCGGGCGAGGCGCCGGAGACGCTGCACCTGCTGTCGCTGCTGGGGCGGCATCAGATCGAGAACGCCGCCACGGCCCTCGCGACGATCGACGAGCTGCGCCGCCAGGGACTGACGGCGCCCGAGGCGGCGCTGCACACCGGCCTCGCGACGGTCGCCTGGCCGGGCCGGCTGGAGACGATCGCGCGCGACCCGCGCGTGGTGATCGACGGGGCGCACAACGAGGAGTCGCTGGCGCGGGTGCTCGACTCGCTGCCCGACTATTTCGCCTACGATCGGCTCATCGCCGTGATCGGCGTGCTGGGCGACAAGGATCTGGCCGGCATGGCCGACCGGCTCGCGGCGCGGGCGGCGGCGGTGGTCGTGACGGCGGCGGGACACCCGCGCAGCCGGCCGGCCCAGGACGCGGCCGAGGTGTTCGCCTCGCGCATCCCGGAGATCGTCGTGGAGCCGCGCGTCGCGACGGCCGTCGAGACGGCCCGATCGCTGGCCGGACCCAACGATCTGGTCTGCGTGCTGGGCTCGCTCTTTGTGGCGGCCGAGGCGCGTGCATATATTCAACGGCAGGCGGGCGGGCGGCCCACCTCGGCGCGCGCGGACCGCGAGCCGTGAGGCCCCGGCCGGCGCCCAGGACGAAACGCAGGAGCCGATGACCGATTCCCGTCCCCGCGTCTTCATCACCGGCATGGGCGCGATGACCCCGCTGGGGCTGGGCGTCGACGACTTCTGGGCGGGGCTGGTCGCCGGGCGGAGCGGCATCGGCCCGCTCACGCTCTTCGACGCGACCGGCTTCCCCTGCCGCATCGGCGGCGAGGTGCGGGGCTTCGACGCCCGCGACCACATGGACCGCAAGGCCGCCCGGCGCATGGCGCGCTTCTCGCAGCTCGCCGTCGCGGCGACGCGGGAGAGCGTCGAGGATGCCGGCCTGGACCTCGACGCCGAGGATCGCTCCCGCATCGGCGTGGTGCTGGGCAACGGCAACGGCGGCTTCCCCAACGTCGAGGAGGCGGCCGGCGTGCTGGAGGCCAAGGGCGGCATGCGCATCGACCCCTTCTTCCTGCCCCGCATCCTGCCCAACATGGCCGCCGCCAACGTGGCCATGCAGTTCGGGCTGGGCGGCTTCAACAACACCGTCGTGACCGCCTGCGCGGCCGGCACGCAGGCGATCGGCGACGCCAGCGAGGTCATCCGCCGGGGCGCCGCCGACATCATGATCTGCGGCGGCACCGAAGCCGGTTTCTGCTCGCTGGGGCTGAGCGGCTTCGCCGTCATGCGGGCGCTCTCGACCGGGCGCAACGACGACCCCGCCGGGGCCTCGCGCCCCTTCGACGCCGACCGCGACGGCTTCGTGCCGGCCGAGGGCGCGGCCATCGTCGTGCTGGAGAGCGAGGCGCACGCGCGGGCGCGCGGGGCGCGGCTGCGGGCCGAGGTCGCCGGCTTCGGCTGCAGCGGCGACGCCTACCACCTCGTCGCGCCCGACGCGAGCGGGGCGGGGCCGGTGCGCGCCATGCAGTGGGCGATGGAGGACGCGGGCGTGGGGCCGGGGGAGATCGACTACGTCAACGCTCACGGCACCTCGACGCCGCTCAACGACGTCTCCGAGACGCAGGCCATCAAGATCGCGCTGGGCGAGTCGGCGGGGACCGTCCCCATCAGCTCCAGCAAGTCGATGACCGGGCACAGCTTCGGCGCCGCCGGCGCCTTCGAGACCGTCGCGACGGTGCGCACGCTGGAGACCGGGACCATCCACCCCACGATCAACCAGCAGACGCCGGACCCGGAATGCGACCTCGACTACGTGCCCAACGTCGCGCGCGAGGCCGCGGTGCGGGTCGCGCTGAGCAACTCCTTCGGCTTCGGCGGGCAGAACGCCTGCCTCGTGTTCCGGGCGGCCGAGTAGCCCGGCGGGCGGTCAGGCGGTCGCGGCCGGCAGCATGCCCGAGAGGATGCGCCCCATCGCCATCGAGTGGCTGCACGTGAGGTGGCCGGCGAAGAAGGCGCAGTCGCACTGCCAGGCGCCCTCGCGCAGTTGCACCGTATGGCTGGCGTTGTCGCCGCGAATCTCGCAGGCGATCGACTCAATCGTGATCCGATGCCGCTCTTCCGCGTAGATCCGCGCCTTGGCGATCTTGCCGATGAGACTGCTGTGCATGCGTACGTCCCGTCCTCGCCGATCCGCTGCGCCGACCACGCGGGCGGAACGGCCGTCACGACGGGGGACGCGAAAACGCACCATCCCGCGGGATGATGCGTCAGGGGCGCGCGCTGCGCGCCCGATCGAGTTCGCCCGGTGTGTGACGACCGGTTCCTGCCACGGATCGCAGCGTACCCCGTCGCGGGCCGGATGCGGCGTCTCGTTATGGCCGCCGCGTGGTCCCTCGGCCCGTCAGCCGGAGCGATCCGATGCGCCGAGCGCGACCTCCACGCAGCCGACCGCTGCCGTGAGCGCGGCATTTTCGTAGCCCAACCCGAAGAACGGGACGTCGGAGCCCCACGTGGAGAAGACACGGGCGAGGTGGTTCACCGCTTCGATGCGCCGGCGGTCGGCGGTGGTCGCCCACACCGCCACGTGTCCAGGCCCTTCGAAGCCCGGGCCCTCGATGTCCGCGGCGAGGAACCACATCCGCTCCCCGGCGCCAAGAGTCGTCTCGTGCA
>JAPOXB010000250.1 GCA_026707335.1 Chloroflexota bacterium | reverse complement strand
CGGGACGGGCGCGCGCCTTCCTCAAGATCCAGGAGGGCTGCGACGACGTCTGCGCCTTCTGCATCGTGCCTGCGGTGCGCGGCCGCGAGCGCGCGCGTCCGATCGCGGAGATCGTGCGCGAGGCGCAGGCGGCGGAGGCGGCCGGCACGCTGGAGGTCGTGCTGACGGGGACGCAGCCCGGCGCCTACGGCCGCGACCGGCCCGACCACGCCTCCCCGTCGGGCACGAACGCCGCCTCGCTGCTCGCCGCGCTGCTGGCCTGCACGACGCTGCCCCGCATCCGCTACTCCTCCATCCAGCCGCAGGACGTGAGCCCGGCGCTGCTGGCGCAGTGGGAGGACGCGCGGCTCTGCCGTCACTTCCACCTGGCGCTGCAGAGCGGCAGCGACGCCGTCCTGCGCCGCATGCGGCGCCGCTACACGGCGGCGGACTACCTGGGCGCGCTGGAGCGGATCCGCGCGGCCGTGCCCGGCGCCGCGATCACGGCCGACGTGATCGTGGGCTTCCCGGGCGAGACCGCGCGCGACTTCGCTGCCACGCTGGCGCTCTGCCGCGAGGCGGCCTTCGCCGACGTGCACGTCTTCCCGTACTCGCGGCGGCCGCGCACCAGCGGCGCCAAGCTGCCCGACGACGTCCCCCCAGAGACCAAGCGCGAGCGGCTGCGGGCGGTCGAGGCGGCGGTGGCGGAGAGCCGGACGGCCTTCCGCTCGGCGCTGGCGGGCGAGGTCGCGGCGGTGCTGATCGAGTCGCGGCGCGGGGGCGCCTGGCGCGGCCTGACCGACACCTACGTGCCGGTCGCCGTCGCCGCCGAGCCGGGCGGGCCCGACCTCACGAACCGGCTGCTGCCGCTGCGCCTGGGCCCGCCGGGCCACGCCGCGGCGCCCGGCGAGGCTGGAGCGGTCCCCGGTCGGCTGCTAGGGTGATCGGGCGTCCCTTGGTGGCGGCCGAGGATGACCACATGGAGACCGGACCCGCCTCCGGCGCGTCCGGCGTCGCCATCGCTGCGACGCCCGCGCCCCCCGCCGCCACGCCCCCCGACTACCTGCTGCGCGATCCCGGCCAAGCCGTGGCGCCCGCGGTGCTCGCCCTCGTCGAGGGCGGCGCGCCGGCGGCGCCGTCCGACCTGCCCCCGATCATCGAGGCGCTGATCTTCTCGGCCGAGGAGCCGCCGACGGTCTCCCAGATGGCCTCGGCCCTGCACGTCTCCCGCGACGCCGTCGAGGGCGCGCTCGACGATCTCGGCGCGTCGGCGCAGGCGCGCGGCCTGCGCGTCCAACGCAGCGGCCAGACCGTGCGGCTCGTGACCGCCGCCGAGGCCGCGCCGTTCATCCGCCGTCTGCTGGGCCTGGAGCGGCCCAACAAGCTGTCCCCGGCGGCGCTGGAGACGCTGGCGATCATCGCCTACCAGCAGCCGCTCACGCGGGCCGCGATCGAGCGGGTGCGCGGCGTGAGCTGCGACGCGCCCCTGACGACGCTGCGCCGGCGGCAGCTGGTCGGCTCGGTGGGGCAGTCGGACGCGCCGGGCCGCCCCCACCTCTGGGCGACGACGCCCGCCTTCCTCGACCACTTCGGCCTGCGCGACCTGGCCGAACTGCCGCCGCTGCCCGGCCTGCCCGCGCCGGCGGCGCAAACGGCACAGACGCCGCTGCCGATGCCCGCCAACGGCCGGGAGCAGCCCGACGCCGATCCGGCCGGATTCGCCGCCGCCGGCGGCGCCTGATGCCAGCCGCGGAGCGGCGATCGGGGGCATGATGTTCGTCGCCTGCCTGCGGCTCACCCTCGCCATGCCGGAGAACGACTCGCTGAAGGGCAAGCGGGCCGTCGTGCGGCGGCTGCGCGACCGCGTGCGGCAGCGCTTCCCCGTGGCGGTCGCGGAGGTGGAGACGCACGACGACCGCCGCCGCATCACGATCGGCGTCGCCTGCGTCAGCAACGACGCCGCCCACGGCCACGCCGTGCTGATGTCGATCCGCGACTTCGTGGAGGATCTCGCCCTCGACGCCGAACTGCGCGACGTCGAGACGGAGGTCGTGCAGGCCTTCTGAGCCCCCGGTCGGAGGGTCAGGCGGGCGTCAGCAGCAGAGTGTCGCTGGAGACGGGCTCGGCGAGCAGGTCGTGGTCGAGCGCGCCCGTGATGCGCACCCTGGGCATCGACCCCGGGCGCGCCACGCCGCGGCAGAAGACGAAGCCGTCCACCTCCGGCGCATCGCGGTAGGAGCGGCCCACGAAGATGGGGCTGCCGTCCTCGGCCGTCTGCCCGTCCATCGACTCGACCAGCACGGGCAACTCGCGGCCGACCTGAGCGGCGCCGATCTCGGCCGAGATGCGCGACTGCACGCTCATCAGCCGGCGGTAGCGGCGCTCCTTGTGACGCGGCGCCACTTGGCCGGGCAGGGTCGCCGCGGGCGTGCCGGCCTGCGGCGAGTAGGTGAAGGCGCCGATGCGGTCGAAGCGCCCGGCGCGCAGGAAGTCGAGCAGCTCCTCGAACTCGGCCTTCGTCTCGCCGGGGAAGCCCACGATGAAGGTCGAGCGGATGGCGATGTCGGGCATGGCGGCGCGCAGGCGGTCCAGGGTGTCGTGCACCATCGCCAGGTTGTGCGGGCGCTTCATGCGCCGCAGGACGGAGGCGCTGCCGTGCTGCAGCGGGATGTCGAGGTAGTGGCAAACCTGCGGGATGGCGGCCATCGTCTCCACCAGCGCCGGCGTGACGAAGCCGGGGTAGGCGTACATCAGCCGGATCCAGGCCAGGCCGGGCACGTCGGCGGCCAGCCGTTCCAGCAGCCGCGGCAGGCCCTCGCGCAGCCCGATGTCGTCGCCGTAGGCGGTCGAGTCCTGCGCGACGAGCACCAACTCGCGCACGCCCGCCTCGGCCAGGCGCCGCGCCTCCAGCACCAGCGCGTCGATGGGGACGCTGCGGAAGTCGCGCCCCTTGATGCCGGGGATGTTGCAGAACGTGCAGGGCCGCGCGCAGCCGTCGGAGATCTTGAGGTAGGCGCTGGACCGCGGGGCGGCGCGGGCGGGGCCCGTCTCCGGGATGTCGCCCGGCGTGGCGGGGCCGAGCGACTCGACGATCGCGTCCCACGACTCCACGCCGAAGGTCGCGTCGACGCTGGCGTGCTCGCGGCGGATGCGCGGCGCCTCGATCTGCGCCCAGCAGCCGACGACAAGCAGCCGCTGGCCGTCGCGCTTGCCGCGCTCGAGGACGGCGACGGCCTCGGCCGACTCCTCCTTGGCCGCGTCGATGAAGCCGCAGGTGTTGACGATCAGCACCTCGGCCTCGTCCGCCGCGGCGGGGCGGTGGCCGGCGCGCGTGAGCGCCCGCGTCAGCTGTTCGGAATCGGTCGTGTTCTTGGGGCAGCCCAGGGTCCGCAGGTGGTAGCGCATCACTGCGTCCCCGTGCCGGCGGGGGCGGCTTCGGGCGGCGTCTCGCCGGCGCCGCTCTCGCCCTCGGCCGCCGGCGTCGTGGTCGGGGCCGGCCCGCGGCTGACGACCACCGTGACGGCGGTGCCGGCATCGAGCGGCGTGCCGGGCGCGGGCAGCTGATCGATCACGCGGCCGGGCTCGGCGGGGTCGTACACCTCGACCAGCACGAACGGCGCCCCGGCGCGGCGCAGCCAGAGTTGCGCGTCGCTGACGCTGACGTTGGCGAAGCTGGGCAGCACCGTGCCCTCGGGCACGCTGAGCGGGGCCGTGAACGACTCATCGGCGCCCTCCTGCTCGGCCGGGCCGGTCGGCACGCCGGGCGGCGGCGCGGCCGTCTCGACGGGCTCCGCCTCCTCGTCGCCAAGCGTGACGACCACGATCACACCCGCGACCACCACCAACACGACGAAGATCGCGACCAGCCAGGGCCCCAAACGGAAGCTGCTGGGCGTGGTCTCCAGGCTGGGGATGGGCGGCAGCGCCTGGTCCTCAGCGAACTCGTCGTCGTAGTAGGGCTCGGCGCTGCGCAGCCGCGTGGGGGCGATGTCGCGCGGGTAGGCGCCCTCGCCCTGCGCGCCGGCGGGGGCGCGGGGGTTGGCCGGGAAGCGCGCCACCATGGCGGTGGAGTCGAGCCCCAGCATCTGCGCGTAGGAGCGCAGGAAGCCCCGCGCGAAGACGGGCGCGGGCAGGGCGCTGAACTCCTCCGTCTCCAGCGCCTCCAGGTAGCGGCTCGAGATGCGCGTGGCGCGCTGGCAGTCGTCGATCGAGAAGCCGCGGGCGAGGCGGGCGTCGCGCAGCTCCTGCCCAATCCCGATCAGCTTGCGGCGGGGGCCGCGGTCGCTCGTCACGGTTCGCTCATCACTGCGGCGCGCCGCCCGGGAAGACGATGGTCTTCAGGGCGTCGGGGTCGTCGCGCGTGGTATAAGCGCCGGCGGCGTCCGTCATGTCGAAGCGATGGGTGGTCAGGCGGTCGAGGCCGCCCAGGGAGGGGAGCAGTTCGGTGGTGCGGCGGAACTGGTCGGCCGTCGCGTTCTGGCTGCCGGTCAGGACGATCTCGTTGTAGTGCAGGAAGTTCACGTCGAGCGCGGCGGTCGTCTCGGGCGGGAAGCCTGCGAAGAGGTTGATCGCGCCCTGCTTGGCCGCGATCGGCAGCGCCAGCTCGGTCAGGCCGTCGAGGCCGACGCTGACGATCACCACCTCCGCGCCGGCCCCGCGCGTCGCGTCGGACACGGTCTGTTCAATCTCCGCCGGGTCGCCGCCGCAGACGACGGTCGCGCCCAGCTCCTCCGCCACGGCGCGCCGCGACGCGACCGGCTCCGCCACCACGATGGCGCCCGCGCCCAGGGCGCGCGCCAGGATGATGTGCGTCAGTCCCATGGGCCCGGCGCCGATGATCGCGACCGCCGCGCCGGCCCGGAAGCGGCACGACTCCAGCGAGTTGAGCACGCAGGCCGTGGGCTCGGTCATCGCGGCGCGCTCGGCGGGCACGCCGTCGGGCACGGGCATCAACTGCCCCTGCCCCACGATCGGGGCCGGCAGGCGCACGTATTCGGCGATGCCGCCGTCGAGGTCGTAGCCCAGCGTGCGGCGCGACCCGCAGCGGTTGCGCAGGCCGCGGCGGCAGAAGTCGCAGCGGCCGCAGGCCACGATCGGGTAGACGGCGACGCGCTCCCCCGGCGCGACGTCGTCGACGCCCTCGCCCACGGCGTGGACGGCGCCGGTGATCTCGTGGCCCGGGATCACGCCCGCCGCGGCATGCTTCTCGCCGCGGTAGACGCGCAGGTCGGAGGCGCAGATGCCGGCGGCGTCGGTGCGCAGGACGACCTCGCCGGGGGCGGGCGCCGGGTCGGCGCGCTCCTCGACGACGATGCGCCGCGGCGCGTGGAAGATCAGGGCGCGCATCCGGGCTCCCTTCCCCGACGGCCGGCCGCGCTCACCGCGGGCGCGGGCGCGCGACGCCGGTCCGGTCGCTGGCGTCGATCGTGCGCAAGACGTCGTCCGCGGAACGCTACGGGACCTGCACCGGTTCCGGCGGGCGCACATGGGGCCGGGCGTGGACGTCCGGGGCCTGGGCGTGGTGATAGTGACGCAGCAGCCGCGACTTGCGCCGGGCGGCGTTGTTGGCGTGCACGACGCCGCGCTGCGCGGCGCGGTCCAGGGCTGCGACGGCGTCCTGCACGAGCTGGTCGGCGTCGCCCCAGTCGTTGGCGTCGATCGCGAGCATGGCGTCGCGCACGGCCGTGCGGGCGCGGGTGCGCACCGGCTTGTTGCGCATGCGCCGGCGCTGCGAGGCGCGGAGGTACTTCTGGGCCGCCTGCTTGTTGGCCACGATCACTCCTCGAACATCGCCCCCGGCGACGGCCGCACTGCCGTCTGGGAGGGCGCGCCGCTATCGTAGGGAAGGCGGCGGAGGAGTGTCCACACATGCTGCGACGCCGACCGCGCGCCCCGCGGCGGCGGGGCCGGCCGCCGCCGGAAACGCCACCCCCGCCGTGCTGACCGGCGCCACCCACACCGTCGCGAACGCGGCCATCCTCGTCGCGCTGGGATTCCTGGGCAGCCGCCTGCTGGGCGCGCTGCGCACCGTCGTCATCGCGAACGAGTACGGGGCCAGCGCCGACCTCGACGCCTTCTTCGTCGCGCAGCGGCTGCCGGAGCTGGTCTTCCAGCTGCTGGCCGGCGCGACCCTGGCCAGCGCCTTCATCCCCGTCTATGCCCGCTACCTGAGCCGCCGCAGCGAGGCGGACGCCTGGCGGCTGGCGTCGATCGTGCTCAACGGCGTGCTCCTGGCGACGATCGCGCTGGCGCTGGCGATGCTGCTGGCGGCGGAGTGGATCGTGCCCGCCATGGCGCCCGGCCTGGGCGAGGACTCGGGCATGCAGGCGGAGTTGCGCGCCGACGCGATCTTCCTGACGCGGGTGATGCTCGTCGCGCCGATCCTGTTCTGCGTCTCGGGGATGATCACGGGCATCCTCAACGCGCGCCGGCACTTCCTGCTGCCCGCCTTCGCGCCCATGCTCTACAACCTCGCGATCATCCTGGGCGCGCTGCTGCTCTCCGAGGAGATGGGCGTGGAGGCGCTGGCGGTCGGCGTCATCGTCGGGGCCGGCGCGCACCTGGTGATCCAGGTCCCGGCGCTGATCGCGGCGGGGGCGCGACTCTCGCCGTCGCTCCAGTTCTGGGATCCCGGCGCCCGGGAGGTGCTGCGGCTGATGGGGCCGCGCATGATCGGGCTGGCGGCGGCGCAGATCAACTTCATCGTCCTGACCTTCTTCGGCTCCTTCCTGGGCGACGCGTCGATCTCGGCGCTGAACTTCGCCTGGTTGATCCTGCTCTTCCCGGTGGGGCTGTTCGGTATGTCCCTGGCGATGGCCATCTTCCCCACGATGGCGGCGCGCGCCGCCGAGGAGGGGGGTGTGGACGACGTCCGGCTGATGGTGGGCCAGGCGCTGCGATTCACGCTCTACCTGGCGGTGCCCGCCTCCGTGGGGATGATCCTGCTGCGCGAACCGCTGGTGCGCGCCCTGCTGGAGCGCGGCGCCTTCGACGCCGGAGCCACGGCGCTCGTCTCCGACGCGCTGCTCTACTACGGCGTCGCGCTGGCCGCGCACACCTCGATCGAGATCCTCTCGCGCGGCTACTACGCCCTGAGCGACACCCGCACGCCGGTGACCTTCGCCGTCTGCGGGATGCTGATCAACATCGTGCTGGCGGCGATCCTCGTGGGGCCGATGGAGATCCGCGGGCTGGCGCTGGCCCTCTCCGTCGCGACGATCGTCGAGGCGCTGGGGCTGTTCATCGTGCTGCACCGCCGCCTGGACGGCGGCCTCTGGGACCGCCAGACCGCGACCACGGTGTACCGGATCGTGGGCGCGACGCTGCTGATGACGGAGGCGGTGGTGCTGCTCCTGCTCATCCTGGACGCCCGCGGCGACTTCGGGCCGCAGTCGTTCTTCGCCCTGCTCGTGGGGACGGTGCTGGGCGCGGTCGTGTATCAGGGCGCGATGCTGGCGCTGCGCGTCGAGGAGGCGCAGGCGCTCACGGCGCGGGTCTGGTCGCTGCTCGGCGGGCGCGGGCGAGGCCGATCGCACAGCCGCGACCGAAACTGGTAAGCTGGGCCGGTCCAGGTGTCATCGCGACCCCGCCGCATCTGGCGGGGTTTCGGGTTAACGGCGGGCCGACGCGCCCGCGCCCGGTGACGCGCCAGCGATCGGGCCGGGGCGGTCCGATCTGGGGAGGCCAGGCTGAGCATGCAGGACCGTTCGCTGAACTGTCGCGACTGTCAGAACCCGTTCGTCTTCACGGCCGGGGAGCAGGAGTTCTACGCCAGCAAGGGGTTGCAGAACGACCCCGTGCGCTGTCCCGACTGCCGCAACGCGCGCAAGAGCGCGCGCAGCACGCTGGAGACCGACAGCGGCTACATCCGCTACGGCGGCGCGGCCTCGTTCGGGGGGCGCACGCCGCGCCAGATGCACCCGGCCGCCTGCGCCCTCTGCGGCGACATGATCGAGGTCCCCTTCATCCCGCGCGGCGACCGGCCGGTGTTCTGCTCGGCCGTCAAGCGCCTGATGACGCACGGCATGCAGCTGGAGGAGGTCGCGAACCGCTGGGGGCAGCGGCCCTGTCAGAACGACGACGCGCGCGAGTTCCTGCGCACCGCGCCGCCCCCGCCCCGCGAGGGCGAGCCGCGCGAAGGCGCAACGCCCGGCGGCAACCAGACGATCGTCGAGGAGCAGGTGCTCAAGGGCAGTTGCCCCT
>JAPOXB010000206.1 GCA_026707335.1 Chloroflexota bacterium | reverse complement strand
TCGTGGATGTCGACCCAGCGCGCGTCGGGGTCCTTGCCCGCGCCCGGCGGGAGGGGGCGCAGCGCCGCGCCGTTGAGGAACGTCACCTTCACGTAGCGCGTGAAGACGTGGTAGCTCACGAACCAGCCTCGCCCCTCGACGCCGTACCAGGGCGAGTTCCAGCGCACCGCCTTGCGCACGCCGGGCACCGTGCGCACGATGAGGGCGTCGAGGCGGCGGCCCAGGTCGCTCTTCCAGCCCGGCATGGCCGCGATGTAGGCCTGCACGGGCGCGTCGCCGTCGGCCTTCGCGATCTGCGGGTTGCCGCCCGAGAGGAGGACCGGCGTCGCGCCCTTCGCTGCCTTTCCGGACGGCTTGCGTGTCATTGCGCTCCCGCCGATCCGCGCTTCCGCCCGCTACTTCTCGACGCGGCAGCTGACCACGTCGATCCCGTAGTACTTGCGGTGGTGGACCGACGAGGCGTAGTGGCGCAGGATGCGCACCGACAACTGCTCCTCGTCGCCCAGCGCCTCGTCCTGGCCCAGATAGGCCATGCGATCCTCGATATTTCCCTGGATGGCGTCGTCCGACGCGACCACGATCTCCAGGTCGGCCTCGCCCCCGTCCGCGCGAATCGTGGCGACCAGCCTGCGCGTCTGCTCGCCCGGGCCGACGTCCTCCTCGTCGAGCAGGCTCAACATCAGCTCTTCTCCCACGAGACGCAGCCGGGCCTTGCCTTCCTCCGTCCACGAATGACGGTCGGCGAACTGGGAGAGGAACCCGTCCACCGCCGGCAGGGACGCCTGCGACAACTCGATGCGCAGCTTCCTCGGGCGGGACCCGGAGAGTTCCGTGTAGATGGTCATCGCGATCGCCACGACGCCGCCGACGGCGATGGAATTCCCGACCAGATGGATGGCGGCGCCTTCGAATAGTCCGCCGAGCGCTCCCGCGGACAGGCCCATCACCATGGCGACACCGGTGATGGTGGACTTCTTCTGATCGACCCGGTCCGTGAAGACCGTCTTCGCCCCCTCAATGAACAGCATGCCGAAGATGATGACGTACACCGCGCTCACGATCGGGCTGGGAATGGCGGCCAGGATGGCGATGAATTTCGAGGAGAAGGCGACGAGTATGGTCAGCAGGCCCAGGTATACGCCGACGCTCCTGGCCGAGACGCCCGTGAAGCCGATGTAGGACACGGTGGCCGACCACGGCGCGGCGACGGGCAGGGTTCCCACGAGGCCGGAGAGGAAGGTGCCCAGCCCGTAGACCGTCAAGCCCCCTTGCACCGCCCGGAAGTCCACCGCGGAGGGCTTCCGGTAGGAGGCGCGGTGGATGACCGGCAGATCGCCCACGGTTTTCATGAAGCCGGTGAGATTGACCACCACGAAGGCCGGGAGCAGGGCCCAGAAGTCGGCGCTGAAGACCAGATCCAGCCCCGGCCATCCGGAATGGGGCACGCCCACCCACGGGCTGTCGCCGATGCCGTCCGTGTCATAGAACCCCAGCGGCACGGCGACGATCAGCCCGACGACGACGGTGACCGGCAAGATCCACATCCGCAGACCGGCTTGCCGTTGCAGGGCGATCGGGAGCCCGGCCACCAGACCGGCGAGCCCGGGCGCCAGGAACAGCACCGTCGATTCGCCTTCCGGCGGGATCACCACCCGGCTGATGATGAACGGCATGGCCGACACCGCGACCAGCATCACCACGACGCCGCTCACCGTGGGCGTGAACACCCGGCGCAGGGACGCCAGGCGCAGGGTCAGGACGGACTGCACCACCGTGGAGACCACCACGAGGCTGGCCAGCAAGCCGGGTCCGCCCAGATGGAGCGCCAAAGCGGCAATCGCCAGGAAGGGGAGGTTGAAGTTCGCGACGACGAGCTGGCCGGATCCCAAGTAGCGCACCCGGAGCGTCTGCAGCACCATGCTGGCGCCCGTGACCACCAGCGCGGCGAAGGTCGCCCACGAGAGATAGCCCTCCGACTCGCCGGATGCCCGCACCGCCAGCGCCACCAGCACGACGAGGCCGATGGTGTTGGGGATGAAGATCTGCAGGGCCGAGCCGATCGCCAGCGGCGCCGGGCATGACTCATCCGGTTCGTAGCGAATCTCGCGCCGGCCCTGGGAGTCTCGGAACATCTACCTGATACCTAATCGCAACAACGCCCCGTACAACCGGAACCGGAATGCGCAGTGACAACCTTGACCGGGCAAGAGGGCGTTCAATAGGATCGCGCGGTGCAGGTCATGCTTCATCTAGACGGCCTCACCATCTCGCTGGCGGTTGCCCGGCCAGGAACCTGCGTCGGGGCGACATGCCGGTTTCCGCGGGCTGAGGGCTTTTGAGCCTCGGTCGCAACATGGAGGGGCTCCGCGTCGTCATCGGGATCCACGCTTCGCGCTGCTCGCCGGTCGGCCGGGCGCGCGCCGGCCGCAACAGGGTACCCGACTCCCGGCCAAGCCCCACGGACTTATTCGCTTGTTTTGATTGGAGATTGCAATGCTTGACCACCGCAAGGAAAAGTTGAGGGGGACTCGGACAGGCGCGCGGCGCCGGCGATCCCGCGCCGGCGTGCGTGGATTGCTCCTGGTCGCCGCCGTGGTCACCGGAGCGCTCCTCGCGCTCGCCGGCCCGGGAGACGGGGGCTACACCTCCGTCGCCGAGGCGGACCATCCCCCGTCGGGGCCCGAGACGCTCACGGCGGTCGCCGGGCCCACCGCGGGCTCCGCGACGCTGAACTGGACGGCCGTCGACGGCGCCGCCGGGTACCGGGTGCACTGGATCTCCCGGGCCGATGCCCGCGCCAACCTGGCCGATGACGCCTGGCTGGATCTGCTCGGCACGGCCGACCTCGGCGACGCGGCTCAGTACACCGTGACCGGGTTGCAGCCGGGCGCGGACTACTACTTCATCGTGGGGGCCCGGCAGGCCGACGACCGCATCGCGTGGTCCAAGTGGGACCGGCTGAAGCTGGACTCCGTGGAGGATCACCGGCGGGCGGTCACCCGCGCCTACGTGACGCAGGCCATCGAGTACTACGAAGCGCAGGGGCGCGAGGCCGCCGTCGAGTTCTACCGGACGGCGGCGAGCGCCGAGAACGGCCGCACGCTCATCCTCATCGACACGACCGAGAACACGCTGCTCGTGTACCGCAACATCCCGGCGCTGCAAGGGCAGTACGTCGGCCCCGGCTCCCGATATGCCGGCCTGACGAGGCTGGCGCAATCCGCCACCGAGGAGGGGCTCTGGGGGACGAGCCAGGGCATCAACCCGGTGACCAAGCAGGAAGAACCGCGGCGGGTGCTCGCCGTCCTGCACGACGGGCTGGTGTTCTCCTCAAGCCACTCCGCCTTGGTGGGCGATGTGGCGGCTTCGGTCCAGGAATACGTGAGCAAGGCCACCGCCCGATACGACCAGGACGGTCTCGACGCGGTCATCGCGCACTACAACAGTGAGGCCAGCGTGGAGGGCCAGCTCTACCTGTTCCTCATCGGCGCGGACGACCTCTACCTGGCGCATCCCATCTTCCCGCACCTGATCGACACGGACATCAAGGAAGTGGTCGGCTCCGATGGGCAGGAACTGGGCAAGGAGATCGCCCTGGCCACCGAGGATGGGATCTGGGTGGAATACCTCTGGCCGCATCCCGTCTCCCGCAGAGAGATGCAAAAGGTCACCTGGGCCATCCGCCACGACGGGCTGATCTTCGCCTCGGGCTACTACGCCGGCGCTCCCGAGGCGGGAGAACCGGCTTGGCAGGGCGCCGATCCCAGGGAGTACACGGTCCAGTACGTGCACGAAGCCGTCGAGCGGTACGAGCGCGAGGGGCTGGACTCCTTCCTCAACTACTACAACAGCGTCGCCAGCTTCGAGGGCCAGTGGTACCTCTTCGCGACCGACGCCGACGACATCTATCACGTCCACCCGCTGATTCCCGAATTGATCGGCACGGACATCAAGGACGTGGTGGGGTCGGACGGCTACGAGCTGGGCAAGGAGCTGGCCAAGGCCGTCGACGGCGGCGAAGGGGTCTGGGTCGAGTACCTGTGGCCGCATCCGGTGACGCTGAAGGAAGTTCCCAAGGTGGGCTACGCGGTGCGCCGCGGCGGACTGCTGTTCGCGTCGGGCTACTACCCGCAGGTGGAAGACCCGGCGGCGCGGACCAAGGAGTACGTGGAACAGGCCATCGAGTACTACCAGGCCAACGGGTTGGACGCCGCGGTCGCCCACTACAACAGTCAGGAGAGTCTCGACGGGCAGTGGAGCCTGACGCTGGCCGACGAGAACGACATCGTGCGCGTCGCCATCCTTGCGCCGCAGCTCATCGGCACCGACCTGAAGAACGTTGGCGTGGGCCGCCTCCGGCAGATCGGCCAGGAGATGGCGGCGGCCACGGAGGAGGGCCGCTGGGTCAGCTTCATCTTCCCCAACACCCGGTCGTCGGAGACCTTGTACGCGCACGTGTGGGCCATCCGCTACGACGGCCTGCTCTTCACGTCGCGCTACTACGACGACCAGCCCGACGTTCCCAGCACGCCCGAGTGAGCGCTGGACCGGGGAGCAGCGGCGCGTGATCGGCCGTCATCGCTGAGGGACGCGGCGGACCGGGGGGACTCGCATCCGGAATGGATCGAGTCCCCGCGGTTCGTGGCTGCGTGCTGGTGGGCCCAACCTGACGGCAGGCGGCGCCACCTTCGAAGTATTGTTCACCCTCTAGCCAGCCAACTGTCGGCAAGCTGCAAGCCTGGTGGCGGACTCGGACACCGGAGGTGGGCGAATGCACCGCTGGGGGGCGCCGGCCGGTGTGATCGCCGCCGTGGCGGTCGGACTCCTGGCGCTGCCCGGCGTTGGCGTTCGCTACCTCCTCCACGGTGACCTCGACGCCTTCCACTGCCTGCTCACCCTGTTCTTCGCCATCAATCTCGTGGTCTGTTACTGGGAGATGTGCCTGTTCTTCCGCCGGGACTGCATCGGGGAGCGTTCGGACTACTGGCGCGGACGGCGGGACGACACCGGCAAGACCCCCGCCGTGGAGTTCCTCACCACCAGTGTGCCGCTCAACCGGATCCTTTCTCCGACGGTCTGGGCGGACGTCTGGGCGACGTACTCGATGTTCGATTCGGCGTATGCGGATCGCAATACGTACGGGTTCAACATCGACATCGGAAACGGGTTCGCCACACCCGCGCCGGCCTTGATTCTCTACGTGACCTATACCGACGGGCTCCTGCCGGCCGTCGCCGCCGGCATCCTCGGCGTAATGCTCTTCTGGCAGTGGGTGTATGGGTCCACGCTGTACGTGGTGAGTTTCCTGGTGGGACGGAAGCGAACCCGCATCACGATGCGAGAGTTCTACTTGTACGTCTTCGGCCTGAACGCGATCTGGGTGTTGCTCCCGATGCTGGGGCTGTACGTCTCCGTCCGCCTGGTCCTGGATGGCGACTACGGCGCGCTGGGCATCTGAGCGCGGGGTCCCGATCCTGGATGCGCGCCAGTGCGGCGCGGTAGTGCCGGCCGTCAAGTCTGGCCGGGAATGGTGGGCCCGCCAGGATTCGAACCTGGGACCGAGCGGTTATGAGCCGCCTGCTCTGACCTCTGAGCTACGGGCCCGACGGGGGCAGTCTACGGCAGGCGCCGCGCCGGGCGCTCCGGTCCTCCGGCCGCCCCTCGCGCCGCCCCTCCGGCCGCCCATGTCGAGGCGTCAGCCATCCCCGCTGAATCGCGGCATCACTTCGGTCGCGAAGGTCTCCAGGTTCCGCAGCGATTTGGCCAGCGGCAGCCCCATGTGGGAGAACTCGACGAGCAGATAGCCGAGATTGCAGACCTCCTGGAGCTCCTGAATCTTCTCCACCACGTGCTCCGGGGAGCCCACCAGCAGCGTGCGGGGCTCGAGAAAGTCCCAGTCCAACTGCACGTCCGGATCCAGCACCTCGCCCGGGTCGGTGAAGACCTGCCGGCCGCGGAACGGGTCGTTGAAGATGAAGGCCGACATGATGGCCGCTTCCGCCTCGCGCCGGGCCTGCTCCATCGACGAGGCGACATACGTCGAACGCATGACCGCCTGCCCTTCGCCCAGCGCGAACGGCCGGCCCTCGCGTTCGGCCCGGACCCGGGCATAGATCTCCATGCGCTGCCTGATCCGGCGAGCCGGCGGCTGCCAGTAGCAGGCGTTCAGCCCCAGTTCGGCCGCCGTCGCGACGGAACTGTCGCTCGACACGGTCATCCACATCGGCGGGTGGGGCTGCTGATGCGGCCTCGGGGTCACGCGCAGCTTCGTCACCCGCTCCCCGTCCTGCCATGCGGGATCGGGCGGATACTTGGGGTGGGAGAAGACGGTGTCCTCGGCGGGGAAGCGGTAGTTGGCGCCCTGGTGGGAGAAGTACTCGCTGGTCCAGATCTCCCGCACGATCTCGACGGTCTCCCGGAACAACTCCCGATTCTCCCGATCCTTGCGCGGGTCCGCGTTGGGGTGGAACTGCGGACCTTCGTACGGCCAGATGCCCCGGCCGAAGCCGACATCGACGCGTCCGCCGGTCAGCTGGTCGAGGATCGCGAGGTCCTCGGCCAGCCGGATCGGGTGCCACCAGGGCGCGATATTCGCCATCTGGCCGATGCGGATCCGCGACGTCCGGGCCGCGAGGTCGGCGCCGAGCAGGATCGGGTTCGGGATGTCGCCGGCGGCGTAGGGTCCGAAGTGGTGTTCGCCGAGCCAGATAGCCTCGAAGCCGAGTTCCTCGGCCAGAATCGTCTGCTGCCGGAGGTTGTCCAGCAGGCCGGCGGCGTCGGTGGCCTCGCCCGCCGAGGCGGCGACGGTCGTGAACGCGGCGAACTTCATGCCTCTGCCCTCCGCTGCGGCGGGATCGCCATGACGGCGCGACGCGCCGCGCGCCCGCCGCAGGATACGCGCCGCGGCGGGTGAGGATCGGCCCCTGGGCGCCGCGAAGCGCCGTTCCGCCGCGCGGCGGGCGATGCTACCCTCGCGCCCGCCGCACTCGAAGGGGGATCGCCATGCCCGCGGGACAGAACCAGGGGCTCGTCCAGACCGTGCTGGGCCCCGTGCCGCCGTCGGAGCTGGGTCCCACCACCACGCACGAGCACCTCTGCATCGACTTCACCTTCATGTATCGCCCCGCGCGGGACTTCCCGCGGCCCGAATTGGCCGACGCGCCCATCACGCTCGAGAACCTGGGATGGGTCCGGTACAACTACTACAGCAACCGCCCGAATATGCAGTTGACGGACGTGGACACCGCGATCAACGAAGTCGCGATGTACCGAGACGCCGGCGGCGGCGCGATCGTGGAGGCGACCACGATCGGCATCGGCCGCGCGCCCGAGGCCTTGGTTCGCATATCCCGCGCAACGGGCGTCCACGTCATCATGGGCGCGGGCTTCTATGTCGACGCGGTGCACCCCGAGGATATGGCGCAGCGGAGCGTGGAGGATCTGGCGCGGGAGATCAGCGCCGACATCACGGAGGGCGTCGCCGGCAGCGGCATCAGGGCGGGGATCATCGGCGAGATGGGCTGCACCTGGCCGCTGACGGCCAACGAGCGCAAGACGCTGGCCGCGGCGGCGCGCGCGCAGCGGGAGACCGGCGCGGCGATCTTGATCCATCCGGGACGCCATCCCGACGCGCCCGCCGAAATCCTGGCGGTCCTGGCGAACGCCGGCGCCGACATCTCTCGCGTGATCATGGGCCACCTGGACCGCACCGTGTTCGAGTTCGACGCCGTGCAGCGGATCGCCGAGTCGGGCTGTTACCTCGAATGGGATCTGTTCGGCAACGAGGGATCCCACTATCCGGCCGCCGAGACCGATATGCCCAGCGATGCGCAGCGGCTGGACTTCGTCCGGCACATCACCGACGCGGGCTATGGCGACCGCGTGGTGCTCGCGCAGGACATCTTCACGAAGCACCGCTTGGTGACCTACGGCGGGCACGGCTACGGCCACATCCTCCGGAACCTCCGGCCCAGGATGTTGCGCAGGGGGTTCACGGACTCGGAAGTTCGCGCGATGACGGTGGATAACCCGGCCCGCATCCTCGCGCTCGCCTGACCACCTCGGCCGACCGTGCCCGCGTCCTCGGTCCGCCGGGGGCAGGAGTCGCGGGGCGCGGATGAGGGCGCGCGGCTAGCCTGGGACGATGGTGTCGACTGTGACCGCCCGCGCACGCCGCGACGCCCTGGGGGGCGTCCTGGGGCTGCTGACGCTGGCGGCGA
>JAPOXB010000066.1 GCA_026707335.1 Chloroflexota bacterium | reverse complement strand
CCCCCTTCCTCATTATCTGGGCCGGCGACACGCTGCTCGGCGACGCCGCCCAGCCGCACCTCGACCAGCGCGGCTACGCCTGGCCATTCGCGCAGCTGTCCGACGCGTTGGCGGCCGACTTCACGGTGGTCAACCTGGAGGGGCCGATCACGGCCGACGCGACCCCCTGGGATCCCGGCCAGCGCTGGAGCTACAACGCGCAGCCCGAGTCGGCCGCTGCTCTGGCGGCGGCGGGGGTCGACGCGGCGGGGATGGCCAATAACCACGCCCTGGATCGCGGCCCCGAGGGCGTGTCGGCCACGGTCGATGCGCTCGCCGCGGCGGGCCTGATCGGCTTCGGCGCCGGCCGCGACCCGGCCGCGAAGCAGCCCCTGCTGATCGAGACGCCGCACGGGGTCGTGGGCGTCGTCGCGTTCGAGGCGGACGTGGACTTCGCGCGCCGCGCGTCGGCCCATCGGCCCGGCACGATCGCACCCACGGCCCCGGCCGTCGCGCGCGGGATCGCGCTGGCGCGGGCGGCGGGCGCGCGCTGGGTGGTCGCCTTCGTGCACTGGGGCGAGAACTACACGGCCGTCGACGAGGCGCAGCGGCGCGCCGCCCGGCGCTTCGCCGCCGCCGGCTACGACCTCGTCGTGGGGCACGGGCCGCATCTCGCCCAGCCGGTCGCGCTGATTGGGTCGACGCCCGTCTTCTACTCGCTGGGCAACTTCGTCTTCGGGACGCCCGGCCGCTACGGGCCCGACGCGCCGGGCCTCTCGCTGTTGCTGACGACGGCCGTCGGCGCGGACGGCATCCACGCGGCGGAGTTGCGCTGCCTGCTGACCGACAACCGCCGCGTCCGCTTCCAGCCGCGCCTCTGCCCCGGCGCCGAAGCGCGGGCGATGCTGGCCGCGCTGCACCCCGACGTCGAACTGCGGGGCGACGTCGCGACGTTGCGCTGGCGCTGAGCCCGCCACCCCTCCCGCGACCCGCGGCGGCGCGCTAGCATCCCCCCGACCGGGCGCGACCGATCACGCGCGACCGGCCGCCGCGCAGGCGAAGGGAAGGGCCCATGGCGACGCTGACGTCCGGCATCGACCCGCGCGTCGACGGCTTTCGCAGGAACCGCGACGACATGGTCGAGATGCTCGGCCAGATCGACGAGTTGCTGCGCGAGGCGGCCGGCGGCGGCGGCGAGGAGGCGATGACGCGGCTGCGCAGCCGCGGCAAGCTCCCCATCCGCGAGCGCATCGCCAAGGTGCTCGACCGCGACAGCCCGTTCCTGGAGATCAGCCCGCTGGCCGCCTGGTCGTCGCACTTCCCGGTGGGCTCGGGCTTCCTGCTGGGCATCGGCGTCATCTCGGGCGTGGAGTGCCTGATCCTGGGCCACGACCCGTCGGTGCGGGCGGGCGCGTTCAACCCGTTCAACGGCAAGAAGCTGATGCGCGGCCTTGAGATCGCGCGCGAGAACCGGCTGCCCTACGTGCAGTTCGTCGAGTCGGCCGGGGCCGACCTGCGCGGCGTCACCGGCGACCCGGAGGAGGCGATGCTCCAGGCCACCGACCACTTCGCCGAGTCGGGCCGGCTGTTCTACGAGATCACCGAGCTGTCGAAGATGCGCATCCCCACGATCTCGGTCGTGTTCGGCAGTTCCACGGCCGGCGGCGCCTATCAGCCCGGCATGAGCGACTACAACATCTTCATCCGCAACCGCTCGAAGGTGTTCCTGGGCGGGCCGCCGCTGGTCAAGATGGCGACGGGGGAGGACGCCGACGACGAATCGCTCGGCGGGGGCGACATGCACGCCCGCATCTCGGGCCTCGCCGACTACCTGGCGGATGACGAGGAGGAGGGCATCCGCCTGTGCCGCGACGTGATCGCGCACCTCAACTGGCGCAAGCGGGGTCCCGGCCCCAGCCTGCCCGCCGACCCGCCCCGCCACGACCCGGAGGAGCTGCTGGGCATGGTCTCGCGCGACCTGCGCTCGCCGCTCGACATCCGCGAGGTCATCGCCCGCGTGGTGGACGGCTCCCGCTTCGAGGAGTTCAAGCCGTTGTACGGCCCCACGCTGGTGACCGGCTGGGCCTCGGTGCACGGCTACCCAATCGGCATCGTGGCGAACAACGGGGCGCTGTTCTCGGAGTCGGCCGAGAAGGCGGCGCAGTTCATCCAGCTCTGCAACCAGATCGACGTGCCGATCCTCTTCCTGCAGAACATCACCGGCTACATCGTGGGCACCGACTTCGAGCAGGGCGGCATCACCAAGAACGGCTCGAAGATGATCAACGCCGTCTCCAACTCGACGGTGCCGCACATCACGGTCATCGTGGGGGCCTCGTACGGGGCCGGGAACTACGGCATGAGCGGGCGCGCCTACAACACGCGCTTCACCTACCTCTGGCCGACGGCCAAGATCGCCGTCATGGGGCCGAAGCAGATGGCCGGCGTGATGTCGATCGTGCAGCGCGCCGCGGCCGAACGCCGCGGTCAGACCTGGGACGAAGCCGCCGACCGTAAACGCGCCGAAGGCGTCGAGTACTGGATGGAGCGCCGCTCCCTGGGCCTCTACGCGACCTCGCGCGTCTCCGACGACGGCATCATCGACCCGCGCGACACGCGCACCGTCGTCGGCCTGTCGCTCTCCGCCTGCCACAGCAACGAGATCAAGGGCGCGGCGGGCTACGGCGTCTGGCGGATGTGATCGTGACCGAGCCGCGCCGCCTCCACAGCCTGCTCGTCGCCAACCGCGGCGAGATCGCGCGGCGCATCATGCGCACGGCCCGCGAGATGGGCCTGCGCACGATCGCCGTCTACGCCGACGGCGACGCGGACGCGCCCTTCGTGCGCGAGGCCGACGAGGCCGTCGCGCTGGGCGGCCGCACGGCGGCCGAGAGCTACCTCGACATCGGCAAGGTCCTCGACGCGGCGCGGCGCAGCGGCGCCGAGGCGGTCCACCCCGGCTACGGCTTCCTCTCCGAGAACGCCGGCTTCGCGCGCGCCGTCGAGGCGGCGGGGCTCGTCTGGGTGGGGCCGCCGGCCGACGCCATCGCCGCGATGGGCGACAAACTCGCCGCCAAGCGCACGATGGACGCGGCCGGCGTGCCGACGCTGTCCTCTCACGCCGTCGCGCCCGGCGCCGACGCGTCGGCCCCCGCCGAGGTGATCGGCTATCCGCTGCTCGTCAAGGCCGCGGCCGGCGGCGGCGGCAAGGGCATGCGCGTCGTGGAGGCGCCCGGCGACCTGCGGGAGTCCATCGAGGCGGCGCGGCGCGAGGCGGCGGGCGCCTTCGGCGACGACACCGTCTTCCTGGAGCGCTGGCTGTCGCAGGTCCGCCACGTCGAGGTGCAGGTGCTGGGCGACCAGCAGGGCGCCATCGTGCACTGCTTCGAGCGCGAGTGCTCGATCCAGCGGCGCCACCAGAAGATCATCGAGGAGGCGCCCTCGCCCGCCCTCGACGACGAGCTGCGCGCGGCGATGGGCCAGGCGGCGGTGCAGGCCGCGGCCGCGATCGGCTACACGTCGGCCGGGACCGTGGAGTTCCTGCTCAGCGGGCGGGAGTTCTGGTTCCTGGAGATGAACACCCGCCTGCAGGTGGAGCATCCGGTGACGGAGGCGATCTGCGGGCTCGACCTCGTGCGCGAGCAGATCCGCATCGCGCAGGGCGAGACGCTGAGCGTGACGCAGGCCGATCTACGCATCGACGGGCACGCCATCGAGGCGCGGCTCTACGCCGAGGATCCCGGCAACGACTTCCTGCCCGCCAGCGGCACGGTGCTGGCCTGGCGCCCGCCGGACTCGCCCCCCGCCCGATTCGACTCGGGCATCGAAACCGGCTCCGAGGTGGGGATCGAATTCGATCCCATCCTGGCGAAGGTGATCGCCCACGCGCCCACGCGGGAGGAGGCGGCCGCGCGGCTGGCCCGCGTCCTGGAGCGCACCCAGGTGCAGGGCCTGACGACCAACCGCGACTTCCTCGTCGCGACGCTGCGCCACCCGGCCTTCTTGGCCGGCGACACGACGACCGACTTCATCGATCGGGTGGCGCCGCCGCGCGTGCGCGTGCCCGAGACGGCGGAGGTGCGGCAGGCCGCGATCGCGGCGGCCCTCGCCGCTCAGGCCGACCGCCGCGCCGCCGCCACGGTCCTGGCCGGCTTCCCCAGCGGCTGGCGCAACTCGTCGATGCCGCCCGAGGAGACGCGATTCCGCCCCGCCCACGGCGACGGCGAGGTCGTCGTGCGGTACCGGTCGCGGCGCGACGGCTCCTTCTCGGTCGACGCCGGCGACGGCGATCAGCGCGTCGTGCTGCGCGAGCGCAGCCACGGTGGCGTGACGCTGGAGATCGACGGACGGCGCAGCGCCTTCGCGCTCGTCCGGGACGGCGCCCGCTGGCACGTGCAGGGCCCCGGCGGCGACGTGCTACTCACCGAGGCGCCGCGCTTCCCGGACCGCGGCCTCGATACTCCGGCGGGCGGCCTCGTCGCGCCGATGCCGGGCAAGGTCGTCGATGTGCTCGTGCAACCCGGCACGAAGGTGCGGGCCGGCGACCTCCTGCTGCTGCTGGAGGCGATGAAGATGGAGCACCGCATCACGGCGCCGGCGCCGGGCGTGGTCAACGACGTGCGGGTGCGGCCGGGCGAGCAGGTCGCCAACGGCGCCCTGCTCATCGTTCTCGAAGAAGTTCTTGAAGAGGCGCCCGAGGAATCCGAGGCAGGAGGGTCAGGATGACCGAAGCGCTCCGCATCGCGAACTGCAGCGGCTTCTACGGCGACCGCATCAGCGCCGCCCGGGAGATGGTCGAGGACGGCCCGATCGATTTCCTGACCGGCGACTACCTCGCCGAACTGACGATGATGATCCTGCTCAAGGACAAGACGCGCCGCGAGGAGTTGGGCTACGCCCGCACCTTCCTGCGACAGCTGGGCGACATCGCCGAGACGTGCAGCAAGCAGGGGATCAAGATCGTCGTCAACGCGGGCGGGCTCAACCCGGGCGGCTTGGCGCGGGCGGCGGAGAACATCTACACGGAGTTGGGCCTGCAGGCGAAGGTCGCCTACACCACCGGCGACGACCTGCTGCCCCGCCTCGACGAGTTGCAGGACCGGGGCGAGGCGCTGGCCCACCTCGACAAGGGCACGCCGCTGTCGGAGTTGGAGGCGCCTGTGCTGAGCGCCAACGCCTACCTGGGCGCGTTCGGCATCGTCGAGGCGCTCGATCAGGGCGCCGACGTCGTGATCTGCCCGCGCGTCACCGACGCCGCCGTCACGCTGGGTCCGGCCGCCTGGAAGTTCGGCTGGGCCCGCGACGACTGGGACAAGCTGGCGGCGGGGATCGTCGCCGGCCACGTCATCGAGTGCGGCGCGCAGTGCACCGGCGGCAACTACGCCTTCTACCCCGAGGTGCCCGACATGTCGCGGCCGGGCTTCCCGATCGCCGAGATGTACCCCGACGGCTCCTTCGTCATCACCAAGCACGAGGGCACGGGCGGGCTCGTCTCCGTCGGCACGGTCACGGCGCAACTGCTCTACGAGATCGGCGAGCCGCGCTACGCCAACCCCGACGTGATCTCCCGCTTCGACACGATCCAGCTCGAACAGGAGGGCCCCGACCGCGTCCGCGTGAGCGGCGTCCGCGGCGAGCCCGCGCCCCCCACGACCAAGGTTTGCATGAACTACGAGGGCGGCTACAAGAACAGCACGACCTTCGCGCTGACCGGCCCCGACGTGGAGGCCAAGGCGGCCATCGCCGAGCAGGCGTTCTGGGGCTACGTCGGCGGGCGCGAGCAGTTCCTCGAGACGCGGGTGACGCTGGCCCACGGCGGCCCGGCCGACAGCGAGGCCTTCGGACTGCTGAGCATCGGCGCGCGCGCCGCCGAGGAGGAGCCCGTGGGCCGCAAGTTCTGGAACGCGGGCGTCGAGATGGGGCTGGCCAACTACCCGGGCTTCAAGACGGTCAACTCCAGCCGCCGCGCGGCCGGGATCACCGTCTACTGGCCGGCGCTCGTGTCCTCGGAGGTGATCGACGAGCGCGTCGTGCTGGACGGCGAGGAGACGCGCGTCGACCCGCCGCCGCACGCGCCCGTCGCGGAGGAGATCCCCCCGCCCGAGCGGCCGGCCGGCGCCGTGCCCGGCGGCCGCACGCGCGACGTCCCGCTGGGGCGGGTCGCGGGGGCGCGCTCGGGCGACAAGGGCGGCAACGCCAACGTCGGCTTCTGGACCAAGACGCCGGAGGCCTACCTCTGGCTGGAGCGGTTCCTCACGCCGGAGAAGGTGCGCGAGCTCTACCCCGAGGCGCGGGATCTGGAGATCGCGCGCTTCGAGCTGCCCAACATCCTCTCCATGAACTTCGTCATCCACGGGCTGCTGGGGGAGGGCGTCTCGGCCTCGCTGCGCACCGATCCGCAGGCCAAGGTGCTGAGCGAAGAGTTGCGCCGCGCCGTCGTGCCCATCCCCGAGTCGCTGCTGGAGTAGCCGCCGGAGTCGTCGCGCTTCGCCGCCCGGAAGGAGCCCCCCCATGCCGATCGACTTTCAGGAGCTCGTGGACGACCTGGCCGGCGAGCATCGCGACCTGGAGAAGGTCGTGGTGACGCTGGGCCCCGACGACTGGGAGCGCGACTCGCACGCGCCCGGCTGGAAGGTCCGCGACCAGCTGGCGCACCTGGCCTTCGTCGACGACATCGCCACGCTCGGCCTGCGCGACGCGGCCGGCTTCCGGCAGGCGGTGGACCGGCAGGACGGGCTGAAGTACCTGGAGCGGTCGCGCGCACTCTCGCACGACGAGTTGCTGCAGTGGTGGCGCACGGCGAGCAGCGAGTTGATCCGCGCCGCGCGCCCGGTCGACCCGCGCGCCCGTCTTGCCTGGTACGGGCCCGAGATGAGCGCCACCTCCTACGTCACCGCGCGGCTGATGGAGACGTGGTCGCACGGCCTCGACATCGTGGACGTGGTGCCGGCCGAGCGGCCCGATACGGACCGCATCCGCCACGTGGCGGCGATCGGCGTGCGCACGCGCGGCTTCTCCTACGTCAACCGCGGCCTGGAGCCGAACGAGGACCCGGTCTTCGTCGACCTGACGCTGCCCTCGGGCGCGTCGTGGACCCACGGCGACCCCGACGCGCCGGCGCGCATCCGCGGCGCCGCGACCGACTTCTGCCGCGTCGTCACGCAGCGGCGGCACCTCGCCGACACGCACCTCGTCGTCGAGGGCGCGGCGGCGCGGAGCTGGATGGAGGTCGCGCAGGCCTTCGCCGGGCCTCCGGGCGAGGGGCGCCGGCCGGGACAGTTCCCGAACGAGTGAGCCCCAATGGGTAAGGAGGAGGCGAGATCATGACGGCCGCTGTGGAGTTGGTGCACCTGTCGGTCGAGCGCGGCATCGCGACGATCACGCTGGACTCGCCGCACAACCGCAACGCCCTCTCACGGCAGTTGGTCGCCGAGTTGCGCGCCCACCTCGACGCGTCCCTGGCCGACGACGCCGTCCGCGCCATCCTGCTGCAGGCCACCGGCCCCGCCTTCTGCGCCGGGGCCGACCTGAAGGAGGCGCGCCAGCGCAACGTGTCGCAGGAGCGGCCGGCCGGCGGCCCCAACGCGTTCGTCGAGATCCTCAAGGACATCTGGCGCTCGCCGAAGCCGGTCGTCTGCCGCGTGCAGGGCCCCACCCGCGCGGGGGGGATCGGCCTGGTCGCCGCCTGCGACATCTCGGTCGCGGCGGAGAGCGTGAACTTCTCCTACAGCGAGGTGCGGATCGGCGTCTCGCCGGCGATCATCTCCGTCGTGATCCTGCCCAAGGTCGGCCTCACCCGCTGCATGGAGTACTTCATCACGGGGAACACGTTCACGGCGAGCGAGGCGGCGGCGATGAACCTGATCACTGCCGCCGCCCCCGACGAGGCCCTCGACGACCGCGTGCAGGGCTACCTCGATTCGCTGCGGCTGGGCGGTCCCAACGCGCTGGGCGCCTGCAAGCGGCTCGTGCGCGACGTGCCGGAGATGCCGCTCGACGAGGGGTTCGACTGGGCCTCGAAGTTCTCCGCCGACCTCTTCGCCTCGGCCGAGGCCCGCGAGGGCTTCACCGCCTTCGCCGAGAAGCGCAAGCCCGCCTGGCAGAGCGGGGCCTGAGCCGGAGGAGGAGCCGAGGATGATCGGCGCGCGCGCCCTCGAGCGGGGAAGCCAGAGCCGGCCGCTGCTCGTCGCGGTGGGGCTGGCGGCGGGCGCGGGGCTGGTGGCGCTGCTGACGGTCGTGGGGCTGCTGGGCGCGGGCGGCCCGACCGAAGACGA
>JAPOXB010000225.1 GCA_026707335.1 Chloroflexota bacterium | reverse complement strand
CGATCTCGACCTGGTCGGCCCAGGAGCGGGCCAGCGCCCGGCGCCGGCTGCGCACAAGCACGCGGACGCGGCGCCCGTCGGCCGCGAGCCGGGGAACCAGCCGCCCGCCGATGTAGCCGGTCGCGCCGGTGACGAGGATCGTGTCGGGTCGGGCCATGCGGCTAGCCGCGCCGGATCACCCCGCAGGCGACGCGGGCGCCGGTGTCCGCCTCCTCCTCGCCGTACGGGTCGGGCTTCTCGTGCACGATGATCGCCGACCCGTCCGCGTCGAAGACGGAATGGTCGGGGCCGCGGTCCAGCGCGATGCCGACGGTGAAGAAGTCGGCGCGGGCCGAGCCGTCGGAGTGGGCGTAGAGGTTCGGCAGGTCGCCGCCGTGCCCGCCCGAGTCGTCGCGCTTCCAGGCCGAGTGGACGAACCCGTGCTCCGCATCCTCGGGGTTGAAGTGATCGCCGGCGGCCTCGAAGTCCGGCGTGCAGGCGCCGGTCTCGTGCACGATGAAGGCGTGGCCGCCGGGCGCGAGCCCCCGCACGTCGGCCATGATCAGGACGCCGGCCGCCGCCTGCCTGAACGTGACGCTGCCCATCGCCTCGCCCGACGGCGACTCCAGCGTCGCCACCGCCGTCAGGCCGACCTCGTATTCCTCCGGGCCGTCCGACCGCAGGATCAGGAAAACCACGGCCGCGATCGCGATGATGATGACCGGCGCGAGGATCAGCGGCAGCAGCAGCTTGTCAGTCATTCTCGCCACCTGCCCGCGCACCCCGCGACCGCTCCCAGTGATACTTCATATCAATACGGTCCGTCGTTTCTCTCCTGCGGGCGCCGCGGACTCTCCAGGGGTTGCAGGGTGCGCTCTTGCGTCGCCCGGGCCCGCGCGGGCCCGGCCTGGCCGCCGAGAGGGCGGTCGTGAAGATCATAGCGGAACGGGGCGGGGTCTATCCGCCGTCCCCTGGTAGCCTGCCGGGGGAGGATCGCATGCCGCCCAACTGGGTCAACCGCACGCTCTGGACGGGCGACAACCTCGACATCCTGCGGGGGATGAACAGCGAGTGCGTCGACCTCATCTACCTCGACCCCCCGTTCAACTCGAACCAGGACTACGCGGCCCCGGTGGGCAGTGAGGCGGCCGGAGCGGCGTTCAAGGACACCTGGACGCTCTCCGACCTCGACGTGGCCTGGATGGGGCTCATCGCCGACGAGCAGCCCGCGATCGCCGACCTGCTCGACACGGCCGGCCGCGTGCACGGGAAGGGGATGCAGTCCTACCTCACGATGATGGCGGTGCGGCTGCTGGAGATGCGCCGGGTTCTCAAGACGACCGGCAGCATCTACCTCCACTGCGATCCCACGGCCAGCCACTACCTCAAGGCCCTGCTGGATGGGGTCTTCGGGCGTCAGCACTTCCGCAACGAGATCATCTGGAAGCGCACGTTCTCGCACGGCGGGGCGGATGGATGGGGCAGTGTCCACGATACGCTGCTGTTCTACTCGCGATCCGAGCGATTCCGGTGGACCGGGCTGACTCAGGAGTACGACCCGGCGTATGTGGCCGCGAAGTACAGCAAGGAAGACGACCGCGGGCGGTATCAGGCGATCGTCATGACAGGCCCGGGCACGTCTCAGGGGCCTTCTGGCCAGCCGTGGCAGGGATATGACCCCACTGCCGCCGGCCGGCACTGGGCTGTGCCGCGCGCGGCTCTCGCAACACTCCGGCGTGAGGGCATTCCGATCCCTACCGACTTGCATGCCCGGCTCGATCTCCTGATGGAGCACGGGTTCATCTACATTCCGCAGAAGGCCGGCGGTGTACCCCGATTCAAGCGCTATCTCGGCGATGATCGCGTTCTGCCGGTTCAGGACGTGATTGCTGATGTTCCGCCAATCAACTCGCAGGCGAAAGAGCGAATCGGCTATCCAACACAGAAGCCGCTAGCACTTCTGGAGCGCATCATCCAGGCGAGCAGCGACCCCGGCGACATGGTGCTCGACCCGTTCGCTGGCTGCGCGACGGCGTGCGTCGCGGCGGAAGATCTGGGCCGCCAGTGGGTCGGAATCGACCTCTCCGAGAAGGCCGTCGAGCTTGTCAACCGGCGCTTGCAGGAGACGATGGGCACGCTGTTCCACAACCGCCTCGTCACGGCTCGCACCGACATCCCCCGCCGCACGGACATCGACGCGCCGAAGAACTACCGCCAGAACAAGCACATCCTCTACGGCGAGCAGGAAGGGTACTGCGCTGGCTGCCGCACGCACTTCGAGTTCCGGCATCTGGAGGTGGACCACGTCATCCCGCAGCGCAAGGGCGGCGGCGACCACATCGAGAACCTGCAACTCCTCTGCGCCAGCTGCAACCGCATCAAGGGGGATCGTCCGCAGGAGTACCTCGTCGCGCGTCTGGCGGAGCTGGCGGGGTAGGGAGTGGGCGGGCCAGCCATGAGTGCCCAAGATCCTGACGTACGCATTACTCGCGTGAGACTCACAAACTTCAAGGGTTTTCCCAAGTACTCGCTTGCGCTGGATCCGATGACCATGCTGGTAGGCCCAAACAACTCTGGTAAGTCCACCATAATTGGTGTGTTCCGAGCGCTGAGCGTTGCTCTGCGCACCGCTCGCAATCGTAACCCAAGGACAATTCAAACAGGAAGTGGCACCCGTCGAGGCTACCGTATTCCCAACGAAGGGATCCCAATCTCCCTTGAGAACGCTCAACACAATTACTCGGACGAAGATGCCGTTGCGGAATTCACGCTGTCCAACAAACGCACGCTCGGTCTAGTCTTTTCGCCCGACATGGGTTGCTCGCTAGTGATCCACGCCGATGGTCCACTTGTTCGATCCACCGAAGAGTTCAAGCAATGCTACCCGATCGATGTTGGGGTCGTGCCAGTCCTAGGTCCAGTGGAACACGATGAACAATTGGTCGAGGAGCAGACAGTGCAGCGGAACCTTCAAACGCATCGCGCATCGAGGAACTTCAGGAGCTACTGGTACCGGAGGAGCGACGATGAGTTTCGTGAGTTTCGGCATGCAGTCATGGAGTCATGGGAGGGCATTGACATCCAGAGGCCAGAGAGCTCAATGGACATGGATGGAACGTCATTCGTACACATGATGTGCACGGAGAATCGCATGGCAAGAGAGCTCTACTGGATGGGGTTTGGCTTTCAGATCTGGCTCCAGATCATGACCCACGTGCTGCGAGCCCGTGAAGCCACAGTCCTCGTGGTGGACGAGCCAGAGACCTATCTGCATCCTGCCCTCCAACGGTACTTTCTTAGGCGCCTTCGGGAGGCGGGATCTGACTGCATACTGGCCACGCATTCATCAGAACTTGTCGGCGAAGCCGAGCGCTCTGAGATCGTGCTGGTCGACAAGACCCAACAATCGGGCAAGAGGCTTGAGAGAGACGCTCACGTCGGCGCCTTTGATGTTCTTGGTTCCCGGTTCAACTTTGCCCTCACTGATGTCTTGCGCCAGCGCAAGGCCATCCTCGTGGAGGGTGACAGCGATCTGAGGTTCCTCAAGCGGCTGGGCAGTCGCCTGGACCCCCCAGCGCTCGGTGGCATCAGAACCCCACCACCCATCGCCCTCGGCGGGCACCGGCCCGAGCAGGCGAAGGATATCGCCGAGGCGATGGGGAGACTAGTTGGCTCCGACCTTCGGCTAGCGGTCGTGCTCGACCGTGACTATCGCGCAGATGAAGAAGTCGAGAAGATCGAGTCTGAACTAAGTGCGGACTTCGAAGTAGCGCATGTCCTGCGGAAGAAGGAGATTGAGAACTACTTTCTGACTCCTGCCGCGATTGAGAGGACGCTCAGATCCCGAGGCCAGGGGAGTCCACAGGCCAAGGACGTCGATGCGGTGGAGCTACTCCGGTCGGTAACTGAAAGACTGCGCTCAGGGACTGAGAGTCAGTGTTTGGCAAAGTATGTCGATTATGGCGCGAAGGCCAGACCAGGAGTTGACCACGCGACACTGAGTAGAGAGGCGCTTGAGCACTTTCGAAGCCGCTGGGAGAACCTAGACACGCGTCTTGACTTGGTGTCAGGGAAGGAAGTTCTTCGAGAGCTGAACGTCTCGCTGCAGGACCACGGACACAAGGCTGTCACCATTCCCCAGCTGGCCAGCCAGATGACAGCGGATGACGTCCCGCCTGAGATGACTATGCTTCTACGGCAACTTGACCGTTTGGCCGCACCCTAGCCGAGCCTCTGAGCCTTCGTCGCCTTCGCACGCTCCCCCTGCACGCATCAAGCCGCTCGGCCCGCTACGACGCATCCTCCTCACCGGCGCGCGAGAAGTTGGTGATGGCGACCTCGCCCTCCGGGAACTCGGCGATGATGCGGAGTCGCCCGCCCACGGCCTCGATGTAGGAGCGCAGGCTGGAGACGTAGACGTCGGTGCGCTGCTCCAGCTTCGCGACCGCGGGCTAGCTCACGTGCAGCGCCTCCGCCAGGTTCTGCTGGGTGAGCGTGCGCGCTCGTCGCAACTCGTGCAGCGCCATCTCGGAGCGCAGTTCGCGCTTGGTGGCCTCGACGGGCCGGCGGCGCTCCGGCGTGAAGTCCTTGGTCAGTTCCCGGAATGGCTGGCGCCCGCTCATTCGATCAATCCCTCCCGCCCCGGTCCTGCCCCAACATATGACTCATAGGGAATATCTGTCGGGTGGCATCGAGCGCGTGGATAGGTTCCCCCCGGCTGGATACGACCTCCCCGGCTCGGTACGCTGGCGAGTGCCGAGCCGCGGGGCTCCCCAGATAGCACGCATCGCCCCACCGGACGTGACGGGCGCACAGCGAGGGCCGAGATGACTTCCAACCAGGACTGGTGGCCGGACCAGTTGAACCTGCAGCCGCTGCGGCGGAATTCCGCCCTGTCGGACCCGATGGGCGCGGACTTCGACTACGCCGCGGCGGTCGCGAGCCTCGACGTCGAGGCGCTGAAGCAGGACATCGAGGAGGTCATGACGACCTCGCAGGACTGGTGGCCGGCCGACTACGGCCACTACGGGCCGCTCTTCATCCGCATGACCTGGCACGCCGCGGGCACCTACCGCATCAGCGACGGCCGCGGCGGCGGCGGCGCGGGCTACCAGCGCTTCGCGCCGCTCAACAGCTGGCCCGACAACGCCAGCCTCGACAAGGCGCGCCGGCTGCTCTGGCCGGTCAAGCAGAAGTACGGCCGCGCCCTCTCTTGGGCCGACCTGATCATCTTCGCCGGCAACTGCGCGCTGGAGTCGATGGGCTTCAAGACGTTCGGCTTCGCCTTCGGCCGCCCCGACGTGTGGGAGGCCGACGCCACCGACTGGGGCTCGGAGGGCACGTGGCTCGGCGACGAGCGCCACGCCGATGACGGCGAGCTGCAGGGCCCCCTCGGGGCCGACCACATGGGCCTGATCTACGTCAACCCCGAGGGGCCGAACGCCAATCCGGACCCGCTCGCGGCGGCGCGCTACATCCGCCAGACGTTCAAGCGCATGGCGATGAACGATGAGGAGACGGTCGCGCTGATCGCCGGCGGGCACACCTTCGGCAAGGCGCACGGCGCCGTCGGCGAGGAGCACGTCGGGCCCGAGCCCGAGGGGGCGGGCATCGAGGAGCAGGGCTTCGGCTGGCGCAATCGCGCCGGCAGCGGCGCCGGCGTCGATACGGTCACGAGCGGCCTCGAGGGCGCCTGGACCGACAACCCCGTGCGATGGGACAACAACTTCTTCGAGAACCTGCACGGGCACGAGTGGGAGCTGGTCGAGAGCCCGGCCGGGAAGTCGCAGTACGCGCCGGTCGACGCGCCCGCCGTCGCCACCGTGCCCGACGCGCACGACCCGGCGAAGACGCATCCGCCGATGATGCTGACGACCGACCTGTCGCTGCGCATGGACCCCGACTACGCGCCCATCGCGCGGCGCTTCCTGGAGCGCCCGGCCGAGTTCGAGGACGCCTTCGCGCGGGCCTGGTTCAAGCTGATCCACCGCGACATGGGCCCGCGCAGCCGCTACCTGGGGCCGCTCGTCCCCGACGAGCCGCTGCTCTGGCAGGACCCGGTCCCCGAGGTCGATCACGAGTTGGTGGGGGAGGCGGACGTCGCCGCGCTCAAGCGGCGCGTGCTCGACGCGGGGCTGCTGGTCTCGCAGTTAGTCGCGGTCGCCTGGGCCTCGGCGGCGTCGTTCCGCGGCACCGACAAGCGCGGCGGCGCGAACGGGGCGCGCATCCGCCTCGCGCCGCAGCGGGACTGGGAGGTCAACAGCCCGGCCGGCCTCGCGCCGGTGCTCGAGGCGCTGGAGGCGATCCGGTCGGAGTTCAACGACGCCCAGCCGGGCGGCACGCGCATCTCCCTGGCCGACCTGATCGTGCTGGCCGGCGGGGCGGCCGTCGAGCAGGCGGCCCGCGAGGCCGGCCACGACGTCGAGGTCCCCTTCACGCCGGGCCGCACCGACGCGTCGCAGGAGTGGACCGACGAGGAGTCGTTCGCGGTGCTCGAACCGACCTTCGACGGCTTCCGCAACTACGTGCAGGCCGGGCAGCCCGGCACGCCGGAGGAGCTGCTGGTCGAGCGGGCCGAGCTGCTCACGCTGACCGCGCCCGAGATGACGGCGCTCGTCGGCGGGCTGCGCGTGCTCAACGCGAACACCGGCGGCGCCGCGCACGGCGTCTTCACCGATCGGCCGGGCGCGCTGAGCAACGACTTCTTCGTCAACCTGCTCGACATGGACACCGAGTGGAGCGCGTCGGCCGCGTCGCCCGACGTGTTCGAGGGCCGCGACCGCGGCACCGGCGACGTGAAGTGGACCGGCACGCGGGTCGACCTCGTCTTCGGCTCGAACTCCGAGCTGCGGGCCCTCGCCGAGGTCTACGGCTGCGACGACGCGGAGCCGGTCTTCGTGCGCGACTTCGTCGCCGCCTGGGCCAAGGTGATGAACCTCGATCGCTACGACGTCGGGTGATGGGGGGCGCTATCCTGCTCCTTGCGGACGTGGAGTCAGGAGAACGTCGCCATGGCCACAGCACCAACTCGCCCGGGAGACGAGATCGCCCGTCTGGGGCGAGAGATCTACGAGCGGGACATCCGTCGGCAGGTTGAGGCCGACCACGACGGAGACTACGTCGCCATTGACGTGGACAGCGGCGAGTGGGCCGTCGCCGGGACCGAGACCGCCGCGCTGGATCGTCTTCGGGAGCAACGTCCCGCCGCGATCGACGTGCTGATGGAGCGCGTCGGATACCGGGCGCTCCGCAGCTTTGGCGGCTACCGCCAGCGCGTGGACGTCGAGGACGGTGGCCGCGTCGTCATTGAGGCGAGGCCGTGACGGGGATCGTCCTGCGCCGCCCCCTCAGCCCGCGGCGCGGCGCAGCGACGCGATGTCGATCTTCTGCATGGTCAGCAGCGCTTCCATCACGGCCGAGGGGTTGCGCCGCATGATCTCGTCGAGCGCGGCGGGGACGACCTGCCAGGACAGCCCGAACCGATCCTCCACCCAGCCGCACGGCATCTGCGTGCCGCCGTCGGAGAGCCGCTCCCAGTAGAGGTCGATCTCCTCCTGCGAGGCGCAGGGAATGGCGAACGAGACCGCAGGCGTGAACTGGAACATCGGCCCGCCGTCGATGGCGCTGAACCGCAGCCGCATGATCTCGAACTCCACCAGCGCGCTGCCCTCCGCCGGGCCGGCGGGGATCTTCTCGACCCTGAGCAGCTCCGACTCGGGGAACACCGACACGTAGAACTCGGCCGCCTCCTGCGCGCGTCCGTCGAACCAGAGACAGGGACTCAACCCGGGCACTTCCATGCCCCCTCCTCCTCACTCGCTTGACTGCTCCCCCCACCGCAGGACGGGGCGGCGCGCGGCCGTGGTCTCGTCGAGGCGGCCGATGGGGGCGCTCCAGGGGGCGCCGTGCAGGGCCTCCGGGTCGCTCGCGGCCTCCTCGGCGATGGCGATGAGCGCCGCGGCCAGCGCCTCGATCGCCTCCGGCGGCTCCGTCTCCGTCGGCTCGATCATCAGCGCCTCCTCGACGATCAGGGGGAAGTAGACCGTCGGCGGGTGGAAGCCGTGGTCGATCAGGCGCTTGGCGATGTCGTAGGTGCGCACGTCGTGCTCGCGCCGCTGCCGCGATCCCGAGAAGACCACCTCGTGCAGCACGGGGCGGTCGTAGGGCAGCTCGTAGGCGCCGCCGAGCAGCACGCGCAGGTAGTTCGCGTTGAGCACCGCCTGACCCGAGACGGCGCGCAGCCCCTCCAGGCCCAGGGCGCGCAGGTAGGCGTAGGCGCGGATCAGCACGCCGACGTTGCCGTGGAACTGCTGCAAGCGCCCGATGCTGCGCTCCGGCGCCGCCAGCC
>JAPOXB010000128.1 GCA_026707335.1 Chloroflexota bacterium | reverse complement strand
GTCTGCGGCATCGCCCGGCTCGACGGGCACTCCGTCGCCGTGATCGGCAACCAGCCGGCGATCCGGGCGGGCTCGCTCGACGCGAAGTCGAGCATCAAGGTGCGGCGCATGCAGCGGGTCGCGCAGGCGATGCGCCTGCCCACCGTCTCCTTCATCGACACGCCGGGCGTGCTGCCGACGGTCGAGGAAGAGCACCAGCGCCTGCTGGACGGGCTGGTCGACATGTTCGCCGAGCGGATCGCGCTCACCCAGCCGACGATCGCCGTGCACCTGCGCAAGGGCTACGGCGCGGCCATCTTCGCCATGCACGGGGCCGACCCCGAGTGGTACTCCCTGGCCTGGCCCAGCGCGCAGATCGCGTTCGTGGGGCCCGAGCCGGGCGTGCGGGTCGCCTACCGCAAGCAGTGGCAGGCGGCGGCCGACAAGGACGCCTTCGTCGCCGAGCACGCCAAGGTCATCCAGAAGAACTCCGAGCCCTGGGCGGCCGCGCAACTGGACTTCCTCGACGACGTCATCGACCCGGCCGCGACCCGGCCGATCCTCGTGCGGGCGCTGGCGACCGCCCGCGCCCGTGTCCGAAACTCCGAACGCCAGCGTGGATGGGAGCGACCGCATGCCTGAGCAGAGCGAACCGAGCGGACTGGAGCGCGTCTTCGCCGAGCACGCCGCCGTGGACGCGTTCGACCGGGAACGGTCGCTGGGCCCCGGCGAGATGTCGCCGCGGGCGCGCGTGCAGGCCCTGATCGACGCCGGCAGCGACAGCTTCCTGGAGCTGGGCGCGCGCACCCGATCGCAGCGCCCGGAGGCGCGCGAGTCGAGCTACGGCGACGGCGTGGTGACCGCCTTCGGCGAGGTGGGCGGGCGCATGACGGCCGTCCTGGCCGACGACCCCGTCGCGATGGCCCAGAGCGACGGCGGCGTGGGCAAGAACAAGCGCATCCGCACGCTGACGCACGCCTCACAGGGCTGCCTGCCGGTGGTCTACTTCGCCCAGGCCGCGCCGGCCGACCTGCCCGCCCCCGAGGAGGGCGGCCTGCTGGGCCGCTACTCCGACGGCCCCCTGATCGTGCCGGAGGTGCACTTCGACGACCGGTCGGCGCCGATCGTCACCATCCTGGGCGGCGAGGTGGCGCCAGAACTGCAGGCGCTCGCGCTCGACTCGGACGTCGTGTTGCGCACGCCGGGCGGCGCGGCGACGCCGATCCCCTCCGACGTCAGCCTGCCAGACGACGCCGGCGCCATCGCGACGGCCGCCACGCTGATGCGGCTGATCCCCACCCGCGACGCCGCGCCCCTGCGGCGCGCCGCCGACGCGCCCGCCCCGGCGGGCGCCGCCCTCGCAGACGAGGGCGCGTCGGACCTGGGCGCGGCGACCGTCGCGGAGGCCCTCTGCGACGGCGGCAGCATCGTGCCCTTCGCCGCGGACGACGCGTTCGCCGCGGGGCTCGGCGCGCTCAACGGCTACCCCGTCGCCTACGTCGTGGGCGGCGGCACGGCCTTCACCCGCGCCCAGCTCGAGATCTTCCGGCGCGTGGTGGGGATCGGGGCGCGCTTCACGATGCCGCTGGTCCTGGCGCAGCACGGCGTCGCCTACGACGAGGAGGCGCTGGGCACGACCGACTATCGCCGCCTCGTGGGCGAGATCGCCGCGACGATCCACGGCGCCGAGACGCCCAAGCTGGCGATCATCTCGCGCCGGGGGCAGTCGGCCGGCGACTTCATCCTGGGCGGGCGGGAGCTGGGCACGCACTACGTCGTCGCCTGGCCCGACGCCGACGTCTCGACCAGCGAGGCCTCGCCGTTCACGGCCGCGCGCGCCGGGGCGCTGGACGGCATGGGCCCCTGGGACGCCTCGGGCCTGGCCCTCGTGGACGACGTCGTCGCGCCCAGCGAGACCCGCGCGCGCCTCGGCACGATGCTGGAGATCATGGCGCCCATCCGCGCGCTGCCGCCCGTCGTCGAGGACAAGAAGGGGCGCGTCCCCTACCGCTGAGGCGGCGGCGGTCCCGTCGCTGCTATCTTCGCCCACATGCCGACGGTCCCCCGCTGGCGACGCGCCCTGGAGACGGTCACCACCCGGCGGCCCGTCGTGCGGGCGCTGAGCCACATCCTCTACCGCTTCGACGTGCCCCTCTTCCGCCTGATGAGCGGGCGCTCCCCCTGGGGCTGGGGCTACCCCTTCCTGCTCCTCACGACGACCGGCGCGCGCAGCGGCCGTCCCCGCTCCGTGCCGCTCCTCTACGTCGATCTGGAGGGCGGCGCGATCGCGCTCGTGGGGAGCAACTTCGGCGGGCCGCGCACGCCCGCCTGGTGCGTCAACCTGCGCGCCGACCCGGCCTGCACCGTCCTGCGCGACGGCCGCTCCTGGGCCGCCACCGCGCGCGAGCCCGCGGGCCCCGAGCGCGAGGCGATCTGGGCCACCGCCGAGGCGACCTACTCGGGCTTCGCGCACTATCGCTCGTGGGCGTCGGGGCGGGAACTGCCGCTCTTCGTGCTCACACCGGCCGAGCCGGCGCCGCCTCGCTGAAGCGCGCCGTGCCGAGGCGTTAGACCTGGCGCCGGCGCACCGGGTCGAAGCGCTCCGACATGACGTCGCTGAGGAAGTTCAGCGAGGCCATCAGCAGCGCCAGGACGATCGTGGGACCGATCACGTAGTGCGGGTCGTCGCGCATGAAGCGGCTGCCGTCGAGCAGGATCTGCCCCAGCGTGGGGTCGGGCGGCTTCGCGCCCAGGCCCAGGAAGTTGAGCGCCGCCATCGTCAGCACCGAGGCGACCACGGCCAGCGGCAGCTGCACCGTGAAGGGCCCGAAGGTGTTGATCGCGACGTGCCGGAAGAGGATGCGCCGGCCCGAGCAGCCGATCGTGCGCGCCGCCAGCACGTAGTCGCGGCCGCGTTCGCGCAGCACGCCGGCCCGCGCCAGGCGGGCGACCCAGGGGACGTTGAAGATGGCGATCGCCGTCGCCAGCGGCAGCAGGTCCCAGCCGACCGCGATCTCGCGCAGGATGGTGATCATGACGATCGCGAGCAGGATGCCCGGGAAGGCCAGCAGCGTATCGATCGCGCGCATGATGATGATGTCGGTCTTGGCGCCGCGCCAGCCGGCGATGTAGCCGATCACGATGCCGGCGAACCAGCCCACGATCACCGCCCCCAGGCCGTTGACGATCGTCCGCCCCAGGCCGATCGAGTTGCGCGCCAGCAGGTCGCGCGCGAGGTGGTCGGTGCCCATCGGGCTGCCCCACGAGGGGCCTTCGTTCTTGGGCGCGTTGATGATGAAGTTGGGGTCGGTGGGGTCGAAGATCGGCAGGATGTAGGCGAAGAGCAGCAAGACGATCAGGATGAAGATCGCGATGCCCCCGCGCGGCTCCTTCGCGATGGCCACGACTTCGGCCAGCACGTCGGTGTACCAGTGCCGCTCGGCGATCTGCAGCGGCGCGGCGACGGCGGATTGCGTTTGCGCCATGGCTACCCCTCCGCCGATGCGCCGAGACGGATGCGCGGATCCAGCCCGGCGTAGAGCAGGTCGACCAGCAGATTCACGCTGACGAAGATGAACACCAGCAGCATCGTGATGACCTGCATCACGTTGTAGTCGCGGTCGCGCACCGCGACGACGAGCGCCCGGCCCACGCCGGGCCAGGTGAAGACGGTCTCGATGACCAGGGTGCCGCCCAGGATCGTCGCCATCTGCAGGCCCGCGAAGGTGACCACCGGGATCAGGCTGGGCTTGAGCGCGTGCCGCAGGAGCACGACGCGGTCACGCAGGCCCTTGGCGCGGGCCGTGCGGATGTAGTCCTCGGTCATCGTGTCGAGCACCGACTGCCGCACGAAGCGCGAGATGCCGGCCGCCACGATGCCGCCCAGCGCCAAGCTGGGCAGGATGAGGTGCTGGATCGCCTGCACCGGATCCTCGAAGAAGGCGACCCGCCCCGCGGCGGGTAAGAGATCCAACTGCAGGGCGAAGACCAGCAGGTAGAACAGCCCCGCGATGAACGACGGGACGCCGATGTTCCAGCCCGTCCACAGGGCCGCGAAGTAGTCCCAGAAGCCGCCGCGATTGACCGCCGCCAGGAGCCCCAGGACCGTGCCCCAGCCGAAGCCCACCAGCAGCGCGAAGAACGTCAGCTCGATCGTGGCCGGGAAGGCGCTCCAGATGATCTCCGAGGCTTCGGCGCCCTTGGTGGAGATGCCGAAGTCGCCGACGATGACGCCGCCGATCCAGTTGAAGTACTGCTCGTACCAGGGGTCGTTGAGGCCCAACTGCTCGCGGTAGGCGTAGTAGGCCTCGGGCGTGGCCTGCTCGCCGACGGCGGCCGCGGCCGGGTCGCCGGGGATGAGCCGCACCGACATGAAGACGAGGATCGAGGCCAGGAACAGGACCGGGAGCAACTGCGTGCCGAAGCGATTGACGATGTAAGGCAGCATGTGCGGAGCGCGCCTCGGTCCGTCCGGGGGGACACTAAGCGACGGCGGCCCCGCATGCGATCACACGCGGGGCCGCCACTGATCCTAGCAGGGCCGGAGCCGTCAACTGACGATGTGGTACCCCGGCGCGTAGGCCCAGCCGTAGGCGTCGTCCGGATGCGTCAGGCCGGCGCGGGCGCTGTTCTCCGACAGCAGCGCGTACTGGCGCACGAGGCAGTTGCTCCAGGCGACGTCGAGATACTTCTCGTTCCAGGCCTGCCAGTCGTCCCAGGTGCCGTCGATGGCCGCCTGGACCATGCTGGTCCACTCCGGCTCGTCGGCGATGCCGGGCCGTTCGAGCAACGGCACGTTCTCGTCCACGGGCGCGTTCATGCGGCCGTCGTAGGCGTCGGCGAAGAGCACCGTCACGGCCGGGCTGCCCGGGCGGACCCAGTTGCCGAAGCCGATGATCATGTGGTCGAACGTGCCGGTGGTCTGGAGCGTGATCATCTCCGTGTACTCACGCGGGGTGATCTCGGTCTCGATGCCGAACGCCGCGACCTCCTGCTGCAGGAGCTGCGCCGTGGCCGGCGCGTCGAGCCGCTCCGGCAGGATGTCCATCTTCAGGACCTCGCCGCCGCTGAAGCCCGCCGCCTCGAACAGGCGCCCGGCCTCGGCCCGCGTGGCCTCGGGGTCGACCGCGATGGGGTGCGGGTCCAGGTCGGCGACGAAGGCCGGCGAGCCGGGCTGCCAGGGCATGCGGCCGGCGACGTCGAAGGGCCCGAAGAAGTCCCGCTGGATGCGGGGGCCGTCGGCGAGCATCAGCACCGCCTGGCGGGCCAGCTTGTTGCGGAAGGGCTCGGAGTCGGCGCGGAAGCGCAGCACCCGGCCGCCCAGGCCGTAGCCCGAGACCTTGAAGAAGTCCTCGTCGGCGAGCAGGCGCTCGCCGATCTCGGGCACGCCGATGGGCACGCCGCGGTGCGTGTCGATCTCGCCCGCCTCCAGCGCGAGGCCCATCGCGTTGACGTCCGCGAAGAGGATGTGCTCGATCTTGTCCAGCAGCGGCTGGCCGCCGCTGTAGACCGAGTGCGGGTTCTCGCTGGCGAAGTCGGGGTGCGGGATCTGGTCCCAGCCCCGGTTCGGGTCGTAGTTGGTGAATTGGTAGGGGCCCGTGCCGACGACCACGGCCTCGTCGATGCGCTGATCGTAGGTCTCGCGGTCGACGATGTTCGTCTGCTCGAGCAGGGTCTCGATGTACCCCGTCGGCTTGGTCAGCGCCATCCGCACGCTCGCCGCATCGACCGTCTCGACGCTGTCGATGTTCTGCGCCATCAGGTGCATGGGCGAGCCGCCGCCGCCGGCGTTCTCGTCCTGGATCTCGTTCAACACCCAGGTGATGTCCTCGGCGTCGAAGGAGCGGCCGGTGTGCCACACGGGGTCGGTGCGGGAGTTGATCACCCAGGTCACGTCGTCCGGGGTCTCCCAGCCGGTGGCCAGCACGGGCTGGATCGCGTAGTCGAACTCGGTCGCCCGGTGGAAGTTGGGCCCGACCTCGTCCTGCCGCGTGAGGCCGCTGGCGCCCACCCGCGCGATGCGCTCGTAGATGCTGCCGTCCTGGTTGTAGCCGGTGTTGTTGCCGGCGTTGTTCAGGCCCAGGCGAACGAAGTTCGGCGTGGAGGTGTTGCCCCGGCGCAGCGTGCCGCCCATCGGCGCGCCCGACATGGTCTCCTCTTCGGCCGGTTCGTCGTCCATGGCCTGCTCTTCGGCCTGGTCCTCGGCATCATCCATGACCTGTTCGGCCTGCTCTTCGGCCTGCTCCTCGGCGGCCGCGGCCGCGGGAGCTGGGGCGGGAGCGGCGTCATCGTCGTCGTCGTCGCCGCCGCACCCGACCAGCGCGATCCCGGCCACGCCGACTCCGGCGGCTCCGCTCGCCTTCAACATCGTGCGCCGGCTGACCCGGCGTGCGCGCATCCGGCTCCAGTAATTCGATGCCATCAATCTGCCTCCTGTGTGCCCGTTTGGGGTCCACTGAATACATGGCGAGCCGTCCGGTGCGCTCGCCGAAACCGCCGCGAATCCTATCAAATGAGACAGGCTGTGCAAGCGCCGAGTTGTCGAATTTGCCCCCGTCGGCCCAAAGTTATCCACCGGGCCGTCGCGCGCGGGCCGGACGGCGTCAGCCGCGCCCCGCGACGCCGTGGCAGCGCTTGTATTTCTTGCCCGATCCGCAGGGGCACGGCTCGTTGCGGCCGGTCGATTGCACGGTCACATCGACCATGCCGCCGCCGATCAGCGTCGGTAGATCGCGCTGCACGATGCCCGTCAGGGCGGCGCCGTCTTGCAGCCCGTGCTCGGCCTGCACGGCGGCGATGATCTCGCCGACCGTGCGCCGTCCGTCCATCTTGGCGATGCAGGTCGCGATGACCGCCGTGACCGGGTAGCCGCCCGCGATGGCCTCCGGCCCCGTCGAGACGATCTGGAAGCCCGGCGTGTATCCCTGCGGTCCCAGCACCGGCTTCTCCTCGAGCCGCATCTGCGCCGCCAGCGTGGGCACGGCGCGCAACAGCGCCGAGGGGTCGCGCAGCAGCGCCTCGGTCGATTCCTTGCGCTGCTGGAACCAGGCCTCCATGCGCTGCACCTCGTCGAGGAGGCCCGCCGGCACGACGCCCCGCTCGATCACGGCCCGCTCGTAGCCCTGCGGCGTCTGCCCACCCACGACCTTGACGAAGGCGGCGCGGGGCGTCGCGTCGTCGTCGCCCAGGATGCGGCGCGCCTCCCAGAAGTACGAGTCGGCGCTGCGGTTCGTGCCGTAGAACAACTGCGCGGTGAGACGGAAGTACTGGTACTGCTTGTCGTAGAGCGAGTGGTAGGCCTGCGCGGCCTGGGCGCGGCTGGCGGGATTGGCGAGCGCGGTGCGCACGTAGGTGGCGGCCAGCGTCGCGCCGCCCAGCGCCAGATGGACGCCCGAGGAGAACAGCGGGTCGAGGAAGCAGGCCGCGTCGCCGACGAGCACGTAGCCGTCGCCCGCGAACGACGACGAGGTGTACGACCAGTCCCGCTCGACCTCCGGCTCGGCCGCCAGCGTGGCGCCGTCGAGCAGCTTGCGCACATGCGGGGCCTGCTCGATCTGGGCCTCCAGGAAGCCGCGCGCGCCGTGCTCGCGCAGCCCCGCCTGCCCCACCTCCTTGTCGACCACGACGCCGACGCTGGTGACGCCGGTGTGCAGGGGGATCTTCCAGAACCAGCCGTGCGCGTAGGACTCGATGAAGATGTTGCCGTCGTTGGGCGGGTCGAGGTGGGCGGCGCCGCGGTAGTAGCCGTAGACCGCCAGGTTGCGGAAGAAGTTGTCCCACTGCTGGAGCTTCAGTTTGCGGCTGAGCAGGGCCGCCTGCCCGCTGGCGTCGACGACGAAGCGCGAGTCGATCGCCCCCTGGGCGCCGTCGTGGAGGTAGCGCACGCCGGTGGCGCGCTCCCCGTCGAACGCCACGTCGAGCACCTGGTGGCTCTCGCGCACGTCGACGCCGTGCGCCCCGGCGTTGTCGAGCAGGATCTTGTCGAACTCGGCGCGCACCACCTGGAAGGAGGTGGGGCGCTGGCCAGGATCGTCGGCGAAGTACCAACTCCAGGGGTCGGGCTCCTTGCCCCAGACCAGCGTCGCGCCGCGCTTGGTGACGAAGCCCGCCGCCTCGATCCGCGGCATCACGCCCAGTTGCTCCAGCACCGGGATGCTGGCCGGCAGCAGCGACTCCCCCACGTGCTCGCGGGGGAAGGCCGCGCGCTCGAGCAGGATCACCCGCAGGCCGTGATCCGCCAGCAGCGTCGCCGTGGCGGCGCCGCCCGGCCCGCCGCCGATCACGACCACGTCGCAGGACTCGCGCGGGGAATCGCTCATGGCGCTCGCTTCTCGACGGGCGGGGCTCCGGCCCGCCC
>JAPOXB010000210.1 GCA_026707335.1 Chloroflexota bacterium | reverse complement strand
TCGACGCGGACTACCGCGGGGAGCTGCTGGTCAACATGTCGTGTCCGCTGGAGGGCGGGTTCACCGTCCGGCAGGGGGACCGAATCGCGCAGTTGGTCGTCGCGCCGGTGGAGTTGGCGGAAGTCGAGGAGGTCGAGGAGTTGTCGGAGACGGAGCGGGGGCCCGGCGGCTTTGGGTCGACGGGGCGCTAGCCTGAGGCGGGGGAACCGACCGACGACCGGGGTCGTCTTGCCAAGTGGCGCCGGGCGGGTACCCGCCGGGCCCCGGTGGGCGCTAAACTGACATCGGTGGCTGGGGTCGGCGCTGGAGTCCGCATGCCGCGACGATCCTTCTCGATGCTCATCCTGGTGGCGCTGCTCCTCGCGGGGCTGGCCGTCGTTGCCTGTGGCGACGACGAACCCGCCACCACCGACGCCGCCACCGCGACCGATACGCAACCATCCGCCGCGGAACCCGCCGCCACCACAACGGAAGACCCGCCGGCGCCCGCCCGCCCGGCCCCCGATCGCGCCGCGACCGACGCGGCCATCGCCGACGCCGAGCAGGAGGCCGAGGGCGAGCGCCCTTCGGCCGGCGGCGGCGCGACCGTCGCGGTGCAGAGCGACACGCCCACGCCCGTCACCGGGGGCGGCGGCACCTACATCGTGCAGCCCGGCGACACGCTGGGCGACATCGGCGTCCGCTTCGGCACGACGGCGGCCGTGCTGGCCGAGATCAACCAGTTGGAGAACCCCGACCTGCTCCAGGTCGGCGACGAGCTGAGCCTCCCCGGCGGGGAGCCGGAGGAGGACGAGGACGCGGCGGCGACCGACGAGGAGGGCGACGGCGAGGACGCCGCCGCCGATGACGGCACGAGCGACGGCGAGGAGGGGGACGCCGCCGCCGCGGAGGACGACGCCAACGAGGCCAGCGACGACGAGGCGGACCCGCCGCCCGCCCCGGTGGTGGTCACCGGCCTCTCGCCCAGCGGCATCCCGCAGCCGGGCAGCGACGTCACGGTGGAGGATGTCCCGAGCCGGCCCGCGAGGCTGGCCGACTTCGCGACGACGGCGCTGCCCTGGTTCCAGGACCGCACCGAGGTGGACGAGATCGAGCCGCTGTTCATCGCCTGGGCCATGCCGGTGCTGCCCCGCGGCGACCGCTTCCACCTGGTGGACACGGACGCCGACGGACTGTTCAGCCTGGTCGCCATCTTCACCGACCCCGGCCGGCCGCAGCACGGCTCGCTGACCGACGCCAACCTCGTCATCTACGACCCCGTCCCCAACCAGCCCACCCGCTGGCGGCAGGCGTTCGACCACAACCTGGCCTTCGGCGGCGGACAGGACTTCTTCGTGCTGAACGTCGTCGACATGACCGGCGACGGACGCCGGGACGTGCTGTACGGCGAGACGTCCTGCGGGGCGAACACCTGCACGACGATCGTGCGGCTGCTGGTGCGCGACGGCGACGGCTACCGCAACGCCGCGGCGAACGTCGCGGCGCCCACGGTGACGGGCTTCTCCTTCGAGGACGTGACCGGCGACGGCGTGCCCGACCTGACGATCGAGGGCGGCACCTACGGCAGCGTGGGGGCCGGACCGCCGCGTCCGTTCCAGTTCGTCTACAGCGCCGTGGGCGGCGGCTTCGGCGAGATCGCGCGGGTCGGCCTGCCGACGACGTTCCGGGTCTGGGTGATCGCCGACGGCAACGCCGCCTTCGCCGCGGGCGACTACGTGGGCGCGCTGACGCTCTACGGACAGGCCGCCAGCGACGCCGGCCTCGACGAGTTCGTGCCGGGCGCGGGGCCGGATCTGATGGCGGTCGCGGCGCTGCGCGCGGCGATCACGCAGTTGCAACTGGGCGACGCGACGGCGGCCACCTCGCTGGCGCAGGCGGCGGCGGCCGGAGGCGGACTCGTCGGCGCGATGGCCACGGCCTACCTGAGCGCGATCATCGCCAACCCCGACGCCGCGGCGGGCTGCGCCGCGCTGAACGACGTGCTGGCCCCGCGCGCCGCCGAGTGGGACGCGTTCTGGGAGCAGTTCGGCTTCGGGCTGCCCGAGTTCCGCTCGGAGCAGATCTGCCCGTTCTAGCCCCGCGCCGGCGGGCGGCGAGGCCCGGCCCGCGCGCGCAGGTTGAACGGGGCCGACTCCGGCAGTAGCGTCGAAACGTGCTCGCCTCCGCCGGCTCATGAGTCTTCTTTCGCGACCGCATCGCACCCTGCCGGCTCTGCCGGCGCCCCTCTCCCGGCTGCCCGTGCCGGACAGCCTCGTGCCGTTCCTGCTGGCCCTGGTCGTGGGGCTGATCGCCGGGCTGGGCGCCGTCGCGCTGCGCGAGCTGGTGGACGCCTTCGACCAGATCTTGCTGGGCGACCTCGGCGGCGTGCTGACCGGCTTCGGCGGCGGCTGGATGATCATTTGGGTGCCGGTGCTGGCGGCCATCCCGGTGGCCTGGATCGTGATCCGCTTCGCGCCCGAGTCGCGCGGCAACGGCGTGCCGGAAGTGATGAGCGCCGTCGAGACGCAGGGCGGCCGCATCCGGCCCCGGGTGGCGCCGGCCAAGGCGCTGGCCTCGGCGGTGACGATCGGCTCCGGCGGCTCGGTGGGGCAGATCGGGCCCGTGGCGCAGGTCTCGGCCTCACTGGCGTCGAGCCTGGGCCGCGTCATGCGGCAGCCGCCGGAGATGATGACGCTGCTGGTGGCGGGCGGGGCGGCGGGCGGCGTCTCGGCGTCGTTCAACGCGCCCATCGCGGGCGTCTTCTTCGCGCTCGAGGTGATCCTGCGGCGCTTCAACGTGCGCAACTTCACGCTGGTCGTCGTGAGTTCCGTGATCGCGACGCTGGTGGCGATCGCGATCGTGGGCGGCGAGCCGGGCATCGCGATCCCCAGCTACGAGTTGGTCTCCAGCCTCGAGATCGGCTTCTACGCGCTGCTGGGGTTGGCCGCGGCGCTGGTCGGCATCCTCTTCTTCCGCCTGGTCTACCTGGCCGAGGACCTGATCTCGGCGATCCGCATGCCGGCGCTGGCCCGCCCGGCGCTGGCGATGCTCGCCGTCGGCGCGATCGGCTTCTGGCACCAGGAGATCTTCGGGATCGGCTTCGACGTCATCGAGGACGCCGCCGAGGGCCGGATCACCGTCGGCACGCTGGGGCTGCTGCTGGTGCTCAAGGTGCTGGCCACGTCGCTCACGATCGGCGGCGGCTCGTCGGGCGGGCTGTTCGCGCCGGCGCTGTTCGTCGGCGCGATGCTGGGCGGCCTGATGGGCGCGGGCTTCGAGGCGATCGCGCCCGACAACACGGCCCCGCCGGGGGCCTACGCGGTCGTCGGCACGGCGGCCGTGTTCGCGGCGGCCGCGCGCGCGCCCCTCACGTCGCTGTTCATCGTCTTCGAGTTGACGCGCGACTACGAGCTGATCCTGCCGCTCATGACGGCCGTCGCGATCGCCACGGGCGTGGCGCAGATCATCACCCGCGACACGGTGTACTCGATCAAGCTGGCCCGCATCGGCGTGCGCCTGCGCGAGGAGCCCAGCCGCGCCGCGATGGACCAGATCACCGTTGTCGAAGCGATGCGCACGAACGTGCCGCTGGTCGACGCCGACGCGACCCTGGACGAGTTGGCGATGGTGCTGAGCCGGGCGGGCGGCAACGCCGTCGCCGTGACCGACGAGGATGGGCGCTTCCAGGGGCTGGTCACGGCGACCGACGTCACGGCCGCGCTGGAGCGCGCGCACGAGGGCGTCCACGCGGCCGACATCGTGAGGCGCTACGCCCTGCACGTCTACCCCGACGACTCGCTGCGCGACGCCGTGGCGATGCTGGCCGACGCCGACGTGCGCCAGGTGCCGGTCGTGGCGCGCTTCGACCAGACGCGGCTGCTGGGCATGGTCACGCAGCGCGACGTGCTGACCGCCTTCGCGCGCAGTACGCGGCCGGCGGCCCCGCGCCAGGATCGCGCGCCCATCCGGCGGCTGGTGGGCGCGGAGCAGGTGGACACGACGATCGAGCCGGGCTCGGCGCTGGCGGGAATCTCGCTGCAGGAGGTGCCGCTGCCGCAGCAGGCGGTCATCTCGACGATCCGGCGGCAGGGCGTCGTCGTGATCCCGCGCGGGAGCGTCGCACTCGAAGTGGGCGACGAGCTCACGATCCTGGTCGAGGCGGGCTTCGAGGGGGCGGTGCGCCGCATGCTGGCCGACGTCGTGCACGCGCCGGCGCACGAGCCCGACCCGCTGGCGCGGTCGCAGGCGGGCGCGCCCCACCCGCGGCCGTCGGAGGAGCGCGATGGCTGAGGACGGCCCGGCGGGGCGCCGCTTCCGGCTGAGCGAGGCGCGGGCGATGCTGCCCGAGGTCGACCGGCTGCTGGGCGAGATGCTGGCGGCCCGCGAGCGGGCGGCCCAGGCGCGGGCGCTGGTCGATTCAGTGCGGCGCTCGGCGCGGGGCAACGGCGCGAGCACGCGCGTCGAAACAGGCCGGCTGCAGGAGCGCTTCGATCGCCACGCGGAACGGTTGCGGGAACTGGGCCAGGAGATGGAGTCGCTGGGCGTGCAACTCAAGGATCTGGACCGCGGCCTGGTCGACTGGCCGGCGGAGCGCCACGGAGAGACGGTGCTGATCTGCTGGCTGCGCGGCGAGGAGGACATCGGCTGGTGGCACGACCTGTACACCGGCTTCGCCGGGCGGCAGCCGATCATCGAGGAGGAGTGGGACTAGGTGGCGCGGCCCGACGACGGTGGGGCGGCCCCGCCCCGCTACCCGGAACTCCAAGCGCACTACGACGCCGTCTACGACCGGCTGGCGGCCGGACGCCGGGGCCGGGCGGCCGGGCCCCTGCTCGACGTCGGCAGCGGCGACGGCGCGGCGCTCGCGGCGACGGTCGCGGGGACGGGCATCGGCGGGGTGGCGCTCGACCGGCGGTCGCGCGAGTGGCGCGGCCCGACGGGCTTCGCGCGGGTCACCGGCGAGGCGTCGCGGCTGCCGTTCGCGGCGGGGGCCTTCCCGTCGGTGCTGATGCAGGAGACGTGGGAGTGGCTGTCGCGCCCGGCGGCGGTCGCGGGGGAGTTGGCGCGGGTCTCGCGGGGGCGGGTCGTGATCGTGCAGAGCGACTGGCGCACGCTCTGGCTCGACAGCGGCGACCCCGAGACGGCGCAGGAGTTCACGCGCCTCTTCGCGGGCCCGGCCGATCCCGACGCGACCGCGCCGGCGGCGCTGCTGGCGGCCGCCGGGATGCGCGTCATGGAGGACGGCGTCGACACGATCCGGGGCGAGCGCCTGCGGCCCGGCACGTACGCGATGGAGTTGCTGCGACTGCTGCGCGAGTTCCTCGTCGTGCAGAGCGCCGGCGTGCGGGCGCGCCGCTTCGACGACTGGCGGGCGGAGTTGGCGGAGCGGGCCGCGCGGGGGGCGTTCGGCTTCTCCATCGAGCGGCGGGTCGTCGTCGCGGAGGCGGGCTAGGTCAGCTTCGCGATCGCCAGGGCGATGCCGGTCAGCGCGACCGCGAGGCCGCCGAGCCGGATCTCCATCGCGTGCAGCGCTTGGTGGAACTCGGCCCGCGTCACGAAGTCGTCGAGCGAGCGCTGCATCTCGTACGCGGTGTTGAAGTCCGCCATGCGGCGATTATAGCGGGGGGCGGAGGCGGGCTAAGGGCCGCCGAGCTCCATCTGGCTGGGGCCCGACGGCTGGACGACGTCGCGGTGGTATTCGTGGCTGAGGTGGATCAGGGCGTCGCCGATCTCGACGCTGAGATAGCCGTGCCCGATGCCATTGCCGAAGGGATCGACGTAGAAGAAGCAAAGCGGGAAGTGGTCGTCGCCGACCCGCATCCACAGCACGTAGCCGCCCTCCATGCCGCCGTGCAGGCCGCCGGCCAGGATGATGAACATGCCGGTCTGGGGGTTGACGAACAGGCGGCCCCATGCCCCGCGCGGGGCCTCCTCGGTGCCGGTCAACTCGTGGCGCTCGTGGTCCTCGTCGCCCATCACGGTGACGACGGCGGCCATGCGCGACTCCAGTTCGGCCGAGCGTTCGCTGGCGACGGCGGCCTGCTCGTGGGCGTCGGCGAGCGCCTGCTGGGCCTGCGCCTGCTGCTCCTCGACGGTGCGGACGGTGGCGAGCAGGGCCTCGTTCTCGTCGTCGAGGCCGGAGACGTCGCCCTGCAGGACGACGTTCCAGCCGACGAGCACGACCACCGCGACGACGGCCGCGGAGGCGGCCATGGAGGCGAAGCGGGCCGGCCGCCAGGGCGCGGCGAGGGCGGCGAGGCGGCCCGGCGGACGCAGCGGCGTGGGGACGAGCCGCGGCGCCTCGACCTGTCGGCCGGCCTCGACCTCGCGCAGGACGCGGGACTTGAGGCCGGGGCCGGGATCGCGCAGGGGGACGCTGAGGGCGATGCGCCCAGCGACGTCGCGCAGGGCCGCGAGCTCCGCCTCGCAGTCGGGGCAGCCGTCGTCGAGGTGCGCCTCGAGGATCGCCGCGTCGTCGCCGTCGAGCGCGTTCAGCGCGTGCGCCTCAAGCAGCTCGGCGGCGAGGTCGTGCAGGTCGCCGGGGGTGCGGGCGTCGCTCATGGGGCCGCTCCCGGGGATCGCACGCCGGCCGCCGGCGGACCGGACGGCGCATCGGCCGCCGGGTCCAACTCGCCCACGCGGCCTTCCAGGGCGACTCGCATCTTGCGCATTCCCAATCGCATCCGCGTCTTCACGGTCCCCAGCGGCGTCGACAGCCGCTCCGCGATCTGGGCCTGGGTGAGCCCGCCGTAGTAAGCGAGCTCGATGGCCAGGCGCTGCTCCTCGGGCAGGTCCGCGAGGGCCTTACGGACCATCTCCCGCTGGTCGACCAGGTCGGCCGTGGCCATCTCGCGGCTGGCGGCCGCGCTGGCCGTGCCCTCGGCCAGGGATCCGGGTTCGTCCGGATCCCACACCTGGCTCTCCGTGAGCGGTCGCCGCTTCCGCGCCCGCACTTCGTCGATCGCGCGGTTGCGGGTGACGCTGAGCATCCAGCCCAGGAAGCGGCCCCGCTCCTCGACGTACCGCTCCGGGTTGCGCCAGAGCCGGACGAAGACGTCCTGCACGACGTCCTCGGCGCTCTGCGCGTCCCCCAGGACGCGGTACGCCGTGGAGAAGACGAGCCGCGCGTAGCGGTCGTACAGGGCCTCGAAGGCCCGCACCTCGCGGCGGCCGATGGCCTGCATCAGCTCCGGGTCGGAGCGCTCTTGCCAACTCACCGCCGGAGGATAGCCGACAGCCACGCACGCCACGGTCTCCTTGACGCATACGCACTGGAACCCGGTCGCGGTTTCACACCGCGCGACGGGCCGGGCGGCGGGAGGCCGGTATACTCGGCCCCGCCGGAGGCCGCCCGTGCCCCGGCGCCTGCACGTCCGGAGGACGCCGATGCCGACCGTGAAGGACGCCCGCGGCGAATCCGTCACGACCACCAAGCGGGCGGAGCGCATCGTGTCGCTGGTGCCGAGCGTGACGGAGAGCGTCGCGCGGCTGTGCGGGGCGCGGCGGCTGGTGGGCATCACGAAGTTCTGCACGGAGCCCGAGGCCGACGTGCCGGCGATCCGCAAGATCGGCGGCACGAAGGATCCCGACATCGAGGCCATCGTGGCGCTCCAGCCCGACGTGGTGCTCGCCAATCGGGAGGAGAACCGCGAGGAGGACGTCGCGGCGCTGGAGGCGGCCGGGCTGACGGTCTTCGTGGGCTACCCGCGCACGGCCCGGGAGGGCGTCGAGGAGTTGCGGACCATCGCGCGGCTGCTGGAAACCGCGCTGGTGCGCGCCACGACCGACCCGATCAAAGAGGAGATCGAGCGGCAGGAGACGCTCAACGCCGAGCGGCCGCGCGTGCGGGTCTTCTGCCCCATCTGGCGTCGGCCGTTCATGGCCGTCGGCGGCGACACCTATGCGGGCGACATGCTCCGTCTGGTGGGCGCCGAGAACGTCTTCGAGTCGCACGCGCGGGGCAACCGCTACCCGAAAGTGGAGTTGGCCGAGGTCGCGCGGGCCGACCCGGCCGTGATCCTGCTGCCCTCCGAGCCGTTCCACTTCCGGCGGCGGCACCGGCAGGAGATGCTCGACCTGAAGTCGATCACGGCGGCGCGCAACCAGCACGTCTTCCTGGTCGATGGGCGCTGGCTGTCCTGGTACGGCCACCGCACCCGCGACGGGCTGGAGAAACTCGAGCATCTGCTCGACCGGGCGCGGCCCGACTGGAAGGCGCCGCCGCGGCCGGTCAAGGAGTCGAAGACGGCGGCGGCGGCCAAGAAGGCGGCGAAGAAGGTGGGCGCCGCGGCGAAGACCGCCAGCGGCGCCAAGTCGCGGCTGACGCCCGCGCAGCGGGAGGCCGCCAAGAAGCGGGCGGCGAAGCGGGCGGGAAAGACCCGCAAGAAGGAGAGCCGCC
>JAPOXB010000185.1 GCA_026707335.1 Chloroflexota bacterium | reverse complement strand
GTTGAAGATGTCGATACCGATGCCGACGTCCCGGCGCAGGCGCTTCTTCGTGAACTCGCGCACGGCGATGCCGTCGATTTCGCCCAGCACGCGGTCGTGCACCCGCTCCATGCGGGGGTCCGGGTTCCGCACCGGGTACTGCCAGGCGAGGAGGTCTTTCGCCTTGGCGTAGCCGTTGTCGTGCAGCAGGCGGTCGTAGTAGGGGCGGCCATGCGGCATCGCGACCATGGGCGGCGTGTCGAAGCCCTCGACCAGCGTGCCGATCTCCTGGTTGACCGTGAACGAGATCGGCCCCCGCACCCAATCGACGCGCTCGCCCGCCAGCCAGTCCTCGGCCGACTCGAGTAGGGCGCGGGCGCAGGCGGCATCGTCGATGCACTCGAAAAAGCCGAAGAAGCCGGCCCGCTCGCCGTGCTGGGCGTCGTGCGCTGGGTTGGTGTGGGCCGAGATGCGCCCCACGACCTCGCCGTCGCGCTCCACGACGAAGAGTTGCGCCTTGCCGTAGCGCAGGAACGGGTTGTGCTTCGGGTCGAGTTGTCCCGAGAGTTGGACCCGCAGCGGCGGCGTCCAGACCGGGTCGTCGGCGTAGATGCGCCACAGCGCGTCGATGAAGGGGCGCGCCTGCCGGCCCTGGCCGACGGGCCGGATGCGGACGGTCATGCGGCCGAGTCTGGCAGAGGGCCGGGATGCCCACAACTCGCGGCTATGCTGCCGGCATGGCGGAGGCCGGCTGGGACGCCGAACGCTACGCGGAGGCCTTCTCGTTCATCCCGGAGCGGGGACGCGAGTTGGTCGCCTGGCTCGACCCGCGGCCCGGCGAGCGCATCCTCGACCTGGGCTGCGGCACGGGCGCGCTGACGGCCGCCATCGCCGCGGCGGGCGCCCAGGCGGAGGGCGTCGACCAGGACGCCGCGATGATCGCCCTCGCCCGCCGCGAACATCCCGGCGTCCCGTTCCGCCAGGCGGACGGGCAGCGGCTGCGCGTGGCCGGGCCGCTCGACGCGGTCTTCTCCAACGCGGCGCTGCACTGGATGCCCGACCAGGACGCGGTGATCTCGGGCGTGGCGGCGGCGCTGCGGCCGGGCGGTCGCTTCGTCGTCGAGATGGGCGGGCGGCGCAACGTCGCCGCGATCGTCGCGCCCCTGCGGGCGGCGCTCGAACGCGAGGGCGTGCCCGTCGCGCGGCAACCGCATCCCTGGGTCTTCCCCTCGCCGGCCGAGCAGGCGGCGCGGCTGGAGGCGCACGGGCTGGAACTGCGACGCCTGTCCGCCTTCGACCGGGCGACGCCGCTGGAGGGCGGCGAGCACGGCATGCGCGACTGGCTGCGGATGTTCGCCGGGGCCTTCCTGGCTGCCGCTCCCGCCGGACGCGCCGAGGCGCTGATCGCCGCCGTGGAGGACGCGACGCGCCCGCAACTCTTCGACGGCGAGCGCTGGGTCGCCGACTACGTGCGGCTGCGCTTCGTGGCCGTCCGCGTCGCATCCGGGGCCGGCGCGGGCGCGTAGAATCGGCGGGCGCGACAAGGGGGAGATCGATGGCCGACACCTGTTGCGAATCGGGCGAGACGATGGAGGCCGCCCCGGCCTGCCCGGACGCCCCGCCGGCGTCCTGCGCCCTCGAGGCGCCGGTCGTCCCCGCGCCCCTGCCCGTGGGGTCGCTGCGCCGGCGCGCGCACCCGCTCGCCGAACCGGCCGCCCAGCGCGCCCTGCTGGGAGAGTTGGCCCTGCCGCGTCCGTTCGCCGACGCCGTTTCGGAGGCGGGCGCGGGTCCGCTGCGGGCGGGTGCGGTCGAGGTGCTGCAGATCAACGTCGGCAAGTACTGCAATCAGACCTGCAGCCACTGCCACGTCGACGCGGGGCCGGACCGCAGCGAGATCATGCCCGACGCCGTGGTCGACGCCTGCCTCGACGTCATCGCCCGGCACGACGTCCCCACGGTCGACATCACGGGCGGCGCGCCCGAGTTGCACCCCCGCTTCCGCGACCTCGTGGCGGCGGCGGCCGATCGGGGCGCCCACGTGATCGATCGGGCCAACCTGACCGCCTTCCTGATGCCCGAGCAACGCGACCTGCCGGCGTTCCTCGCCGCGCGCGGCGTGGAGATCATCGCCTCGCTGCCTTACTACCTGGCCGGCCCCACCGACGCGCAGCGCGGCGTGGGCGTGTTCGACCGCAGCCTGGAGGCGCTGGCGACGCTCAACGCGCTGGGCTACGGCGTCGAGGGGTCGGGGCTGGAGCTGAACCTGATCGCCAACCCGGTGGGCGCGTTCCTGCCGCCCGACCAGGCGTCGATGGAGTGCGACTGGAGGGGGGAACTGGACCGCCGCTACGGGGTCCGCTTCAACCGCCTGTACACGCTGACCAACCTGCCGGTCGGCCGCTATCTGGAGACCCTGCAGGATTCGGGCGAGTTGGAGGACTACGTGCACCTGCTGGCGCGGTCGTTCAACGCGGCCACGCTGCCGGGGCTGATGTGCCGCAACACGATCTCCGTCGGCTGGGACGGCGCCCTCTACGACTGCGACTTCAACCAGATGCTCGAGATCGACCTGGCGCTGCCCGGCGCGGGGCCGCCGCGCATCTTCGACCTGGAGTTGGCGCAGGTCGGCGGCCGGCCGATCGCGGTGGGGACGCACTGCTTCGGCTGCACGGCCGGGGCGGGGGCGAGCTGCGGCGGCAGCCTGGCCTGAGCACGGCTAGCGGCCGGGAACCTCGACCTCCTCGACGATCTCATCGGCCGCGTTGCGGCAGAGCACAACCTCCGCGTCGCCGTCGTCGCGGGGGTTGGCGATCTGGTGCAGCGCATGCGGCGGGACGAAGAAGAAGTCGCCGCTCTGCGCGACGTGCTCCTGGGCGAGCCCCTCGCCGTAGCGCATGATCAGCGGCCCCTGCAGGACGTACATCGCCGTTTCGCAGTTGAGGTGCGTGTGCGGCGTGCTCTGCATCCCCGGCGGGATGCGCTGCCGCGTCATGAAGACCTGCGACGAGCCGCTCAACTCCTTCGAGACGCCGAACTGAATGCCCATCCCCGAGCGATGCTCGGACCAGGGCAATTCGCCCCCGCGGCTCATGCGGATTTCCGTGCTCATGCGCGCCCTCCTGCTCTCCCGGCCCATGCCTGCGTCGCCGCAGTATCCCACGGTCCGGGCCGTCGCTCCGCCCCGTAGGCTGTGCCGGGCGGCGCGGCCCGGGCGCGGCGCCGCCGCGGCGCGAGGAGGACCGGATGTCGGACGTTGCAGAGCAGGCCATGGCGACGGCGCGCGCGTTCATCGACGCGTTCAACGCGCAGGACCACGAGCGCCTCGCGGGCACCCTCAACTACCCCCACGTGCGTTTGGCCAAGGGGGCGTTCGAGACGATCGCCACGCGGGAGGACTGCGTGGCGCGCAGCCACCAGGTGGCGCCGGCGCTGGCGGAGGAGGGCTGGGATCACACCGTCGTGATGGCGATGGAGGTCGTGCACGAGGGCCCCGACAAGGTGCACCTCGCGATCACGAACCACCGCTGCCACGCCGACGGGACCGTCTACAAGCCCTTCGACACGCTGTGGGTCGTGACGCTGCAGGACGGCCACTGGGGCGTCCAGTTCCGCTCCAGCTACCTGCGATAGGGTGGACGGGGCGGTCCAGCGTCGAAGGAGTGAGAGACCACCATGGCTGACGACACATTCCCCGCCGGCGAGTCGGACTACGCCTCGCACCCTGGTGCGCTGCTTGCCGAGGAGTTGGAGGCGCGCGGGCTCTCACAGCGAGAACTGGCCCGGCGCATCGGCCGACCGTTCCAGGTCGTGAACGAGATCGTGCGAGAACGCAAGGCGATCACCGCCGAGACGGCCGTCCAACTCGAGGGCGAATTGGGCGTCCAGGCGTACATCTGGCTTGCCATGCAGGCGCAATACGATCTTGTGGCCGCCCGGCGGAAGCTCGCGGCGGCATCGCCCGCGTCCTGACGGCGCGGCGCGCAGCGGACGGGGCGTGCGAGGGGGGAAGTGGAGCCGGCGGGGGGATTCGAACCCTCGGCCTGCTGTTTACGAAACAGCTGCTCTGCCACTGAGCTACACCGGCCTGCGGGCGACTCTATCAGAGTGCGGAGCGGCGTTCCGCCCGCGCGCCGCGCCGGCGTCCGGCCCGCTACCCTCCAGCGAGCGGCGCGTGCGGCCGCGGATGGGAGCGTGAGCGATGGACTACGGCATCCTGCTGCCGACCTACATGGACATGTGGCGAGAGGCGCAGGCCGCCGAGGAGGCGGGCTTCAGCCACGCCTGGTTCCCCGACTCGCAGCTCATCTGGTCGGACTGCTACGCGGCGATGGCGCTGGCGGCCGACAAGACGTCGCGCATCTCGCTGGGCACGCTGGTTTCCATCCCCAGCAACCGCATCGCGCCCGTCACGGCGACGGCCGTCGCCTCGATCAACAAGCTGGCGCCGGGCCGCGTCGTGCTGAGCCTGGGCACGGGCTACACAGGGCGCAACACGATGGGCCTGCCCTCGTACCCGGTGGCCGACTTCCGCGAGTACGCCGCCCAGGTGCGCGGCCTGCTCAACCGTGAGGACGTGCTCTTCCGCGAGGGGGAGCGCGAACGCTGGATCCGCCTGATCCACGGTGACCACCCCGACTTCATGAACCTCGACGACCCGATCCCGATCTTCCTCGCCGCCAACGGTCCCAAGGCGATGGGCGTCGTGGGGGAGCTGGGCGACGGCTGGGTGACGGCCGGCGCGAGCCCCCGCGTCGCGGAGGGCTTCGACGTGATCCGGGCGGGCGCGGAGGCGGCCGGCCGCCCCTACGAGAAGCCCTACACGGTCGTGCTGGAGGGCGCCTGCGTGCTGCGCGAGGGCGAGTCGCTGATGTCGGAGCGGGTGCTGGACAGGGTGGGCGCGATCGCCGCCGTGCGCCTGCACACGATGTGGGAGGCGAAGTTCGGGCGCTGGGGGGCGAACCTGCCCGTCGGCGACGCCGACCTCGCGGCCCGCTACCACCGGTACATCAGCGACTACGCCGCCGCCCGGGGGCGCCCCGACGACCGCCTCTACCTTGACGTGCACGAGGGCCACTACACCTACCTCAAGGAGGGCGAGGCGGCCTTCCTGGAGGAGGAGCGGATCGGCGCGACGATCACCGGCAGCGGCCCGCGGATCATCGAGAAGCTGGAGCAGTTGGAGTCGTGGGGGGTGGACCACGTGGCGCTCGCGACCACCAGCCGGGAAGGCGCGCGCGAACTGATCGCCGATTTCCGCCGCGAGGTGATCGACAAGCGGGGCCGCTGAGACGGCCTTCGCGGGGGCAGCAGTAGAACGGAGCACGCGATGAGCTACGAGCAGATCATCTACGAGCCGGGGCCGGTGGCCCGGATCATCCTCAACCGGCCCGAGGTCAACAACGCCCAGAGCCGCGTGCTCCTCGACGAGATGGACGACGCCTTCAACCGCGCCAACGACGATCGCGGTGTGCACGTCGTGGTGCTTTCCGGGAACGGGCGGCACTTCTCGTCGGGGCATGATCTGGGGACCGAGGCGGAGCTGATCGACCGGGCCACGCACGGCTACGACACGGAACGCCCCGGCAGCTACGACCAACTGCGCGAGCTCAACCTCAGCAACACGCTGCGCTGGCGCAACTTCCCCAAGCCCACCGTCGCGATGGTGCACGGCTACTGCATCTACGGCGGCTGGATGATCGCCTCCGCGATGGACGTCATCTTCGCCTCCGACGACGCGCGCTTCCTGCCCGCGCACAACCAGTACTTCGGCGTGCCCTGGGACCTGGGCGCGCGCAAGACCAAGGAACTGCTCTTCCAGAACCGCTTCCTGACCGCCCGGGACGCGGAGGCGGTGGGTTTCGTGAATCGCGTCTACCGGCGCGACGACCTGGAGCGCGAGACGCTGGCCTACGCCGAGGAGGTGGCCTCGACGAGCCCCATGCACAACCGGCAGGTGAAGTTCTCCGTCAACAACATGCTCGACGCGCAGGGCTTCACGGCGCACGTCACGGCCGCGTTCCAGACCTACGCGATGAACGCCTCGAACCTGGGGCCGCCGACGGGCAGCCTCGCGGCCGAGGGGCCGGCCCGCCGCCTGGAGGGCGTCGCGGGGGCGCTGGCCAAGCTCAAGGAGGGCCGCACGGCCTTCAGCGACTATCCGCTCGACCCCGCGGATCCGGCCTAACGCCGCCGCGAGATCGAGAGTCCGTCGAAGGCGGGCAGCAGCACGGTCTCGAGCCGGTCGTCCTGCGCGACGAGGCGGTTGAAGCGGCGGATGCCTTCGGTGCTCTCGCGCCGGTCCGCCTCGTCGACGACGGCGCCTCTCCAGAGCACGTTGTCGGCCAGCAGCAGCCCGCCCGGACGCAAGCGCGGGACCAACTCGGGGAAGTAGTCGGGGTAGCGCTCCTTGTCGGCGTCGAGGAAGGCGAGGTCGAACCGGGGCCCCGGCGGCAGCGCGCGCAGCGTCTCGATGGCCGGCGCCAGCCGCAGGTCGATGCGGTCCGCCACGCCGGCGCGGCGCCAGTAGCGCCGCGCGATCGCGGTCCACTCCTCACTCACGTCGCAGCAGAGCAGCGAGCCGCCCTCGGGCAGCGCCGAGGCCATCGCGAGCGCGGAGTAGCCGGTGAACGTGCCGATCTCGATCAGGTCGCGCGCCCCGCTGATCCGCACGAGCAGCGCCAGCAGCCCGGCCTCGTCGGGCCCGATCTGCATGCCCGCCATCGGTAGGGCGGCCGTCTCCGCGATCAGCTCCTGGGCGATCGGGCCGGGCGGCTGCGTGTGCGCCCGCACGTAGGCGTCGAGCGCGTCGGAGAGGAGGAAGTTGCGGTCGGTCATGCGTGATCCCGCCCCCGCGCAGCGCTGCGACGCATCAGCTACGACGCATCGACGAGCGGCACCAGCCGGCTGGGCCCGCGTCCGCCCGCGCCGCCGCCGGGCACCTGACGCTCGGCGTGATAGGACGATCGCACCAGCGGCCCCGACTCCACGTGCCGGAAACCCATCGCGCGGGCGCGCTCGGCCAGCGCGTCGAACTCGGCCGGCGGCACGAAGCGCTCCACCGGCAGGTGCTTGCGCGAGGGGCGCAGGTACTGCCCGACCGTCAGCACGTCGCAGCCCACGGCGCGGAGGTCGCGCAGCACGGCGTCGATCTCGTCCATCGTTTCGCCCAGGCCCAGCATCAGGCCGCTCTTCGTGACCGGCCGCGGCGACCAGGCGTCGGCCCGGCGCAGGAGTTCCAGGCTGCGCTCATAGCGGGCCTTGTGCCGCACGGCCCGGTACAGCCGGGGCACGGTCTCCGTGTTGTGATTGAGGATCTCCGGCGCGGCCCGCAGGACGCTCTCCAGCGCCTCCCAGTTGCCGTCGAAGTCGGGCACGAGCAGCTCGACGCTGGTCCCCGGCGAGAGCCGCCGGATCCAGCGCACGGTCTCCACGAAGAGCGCGGCGCCGCCGTCGGGCACGTCGTCGCGGTTGACCGAGGTGATCACCGCATGATTCACGCCCATCCGCTCGACGGTCAGGGCCACCCGGCGAGGCTCGTCGGCGTCGAGCGGCTGCGGGCGGCCGCTGGTGACCTGGCAGTAGCCGCAGGCGCGGGCGCAGACCTTGCCCAGGATCAGGAACGTGGCGGTGCCGCTGTTCCAGCACTCGCCGATGTTGGGGCAGTGGGCCTCCTCGCAGACCGTGTGCAGGTCCGAGTCGCGCATCAGCCGGCGCAGGCGCTCGTAGGTAGGGCCGCCGGGCACGCGGGCCTTGAGCCAGGCGGGCTTCGGTCCCGATGCGCCGCGCCCGGGGGATCGCGGCGGGGCCGGCGTGACGTTGCGCATGGCCCGATCGTAGCGCGCGCGACGCCGCCGGGTCGCGGGCGCCCCCGGTCGCCGCTAGGGTTGGGCCATGTTCCGCGTGACCTTGATCACGGCCGACCCCGTCCTGACCGACGCGGTGGGGCCGCCGCTGGCGCGCGCCGGCCTGGAGTTCGTCACCCTCGCGGCCTTCGATGAGACGACGGAGCCGGACCCGGCCGCGGCGCCCGACGTGCTCTGTCTCGACCTGCGGGGGACGCGGCCTCCGCACCGCTCCCCCTTCCAGGAGCCCTGGTCGCGGGCCTTCGCGCTGGGTGTCGTGACGCCCGAGCAGGTGCCGGCCCTCGACCCGGCGCTGGGACTCGACGACTTCATCACGGCGCCGCTCTACCCGCCGGAGTTCGTGGCGCGGGTGCAGCAGATCCTCTGGCGGCACGGGCGTTCGGCCGCCGGCAAGACGCTCGCCGCGGGCGACCTGGTGATGGACCTGACGACCTATCAGGTCTTCGAGGGCGGGCACCCGGTCACGCTGACCTACAAGGAGTACGAGCTGCTGCGCTTCCTGATGACGCACGCGGGCACGGTCTACAGCCGCGAGCAGCTGCTCAACCGCGTCTGGGGCTACAACTACTACGGCGGCTCGCGCACCGTCGACGTGCATGTGCGGCGGCTGCGCAGCAAGCTGGAGCGCGGCGGGCAGGTCTACATCGAGACCGTGCGCAACGTGGGCTATCGCTTCGGCCAGCCGCTGCGCTAGCGGGGTGCGGTTCCGATCCCCTCTCCCCCCTATGGAGACCTGCGCGTAAATCGGTGGATGTGGGATCATGGGAGCGGCCGAGGGTCGT
>JAPOXB010000112.1 GCA_026707335.1 Chloroflexota bacterium | reverse complement strand
CCACGTTCCCCCTCTCCATCCTTCTGGATGGAGAGGGGGACAGGGGGTGAGGTCAGGGCGCCGCTGACGCTGCCACGCGCCCCGCGAAAAAAAGATGCGGGGGTCAAAAACGGTCCAGCGGGGAGCCGACTGACGATCGAGCGCCCGGGGGGCCAAAAAAAGCGCGCGGTGAAGGTCTGATCCCCTCTCCCTGGGGAGAGGGTTAGGGTGAGGGGGGCCTCGGCGCGCGAGAACCACGCCCGCGAACGTCCTCCCCTTACCCCCCACCGCACGTGCATGTGCGGCGGGATGATGGCTTCGCCGAGTTCTGGCTCAGCCCCGTAGACTTGCAGCACAGCGGCAATCTCCGGCCGACGGAGATTCGGCGCATACGACGGATCGTCGAGCGGGATCAGGCCCGATTCCTGGAGGAGCGGCATGCGTTCTTCAACCGTTGACTCCGAAGTGCCTGGAGCGACGGCCGTCCGCGCCACCGAGGACACGCTGACCGTGGAGTTGTCCGACGGACGGACCATTTCGGTACCCCTCGACTGGTATCCCCGCCTGGTCCACGCGACGCCGGACGAGCGCAACAACTACGAGCTGTACGCCGAGAGCCAGCACATTCACTGGCCCGACCTCGACGAGGACATCGGCGTGGAAGGGCTGCTGGAGGGCAGGGCGTCGGGGGAGAGCGCGTGGTCCTTCCGGCGGTGGCTGGAGGCGAAGCGCGCGGGCCGGCCGCTGACGCTCGATGCGCTGCGGCAGTACGACCGCGAGCAGGCTGGCGGGTGATCCCGGGCGTGTAGTGCGGGTGGCGCCTCGACATCGCGCCCGGACTCCGCTATCATTCGGTAACAGATCGCGTATCGCGTGTTCGTCAGGCAAGGCGATCCGCGCAGCGACCACCCGAATCCGGGGCCACCCCCCCTCGAATCGGCCGTTTTCCTGCACATTCGTGAAATTTCGTGCACGGACCGGGATCGCGACGGGCGCCCGGGTCGATCAGCGGGATCGCGCCACGCCCGCGCGGATCCCCGGCCACCCCCCTCCCGATCGGCCGTTTTCGTGCATATGCGTGCAAATCCCGCCGTCGCGGAACCTCCCCCTGCCCTCCGGTTGGCTCCCGATTACCCCCCGGTTGGCCTCCCATTAGCCCCCGGTTGGCTCCCGTTAACCCCCGGTTGGCCTCCCATTAGCCCCCGATTGGCTGCCGTTACCCTCCGATTGGCCGCCGGGAGGAGCCCCGCTCCCTCGTCAGATGGAGCGGGGGAGAGGCCTGCCCTGAGCGGCGCCGAAGGGGCGTGAGGTCGGGGCGATTGGTGTGGGCGGGCGCTAGCCGGGGGCGGCCTCGCCGGCCAGGACCGGCTCGTCCAGTTCGAAGGCGGCGTGCAGCACCTGGGCGGCCGCCTGCCCGTCGTCCTCGTGCACGATCGCGGTGATGCGGATCTCGCTCGTGGAGATCAGCTCGATGTTGATCGCGGCCTCGGCCAGGGCGCGGAACATCTTGGCGGCGTAGCCGACGCCGGACTGCATGCCCGTGCCCACGATGGAGACCTTGGCGGCGTGCTCGTCGAGGATCACGTCGCTGGCGCCGAGGTCGTCCGCGCCGTCGCGGCAGAGCGCGTGGGCGGCGGCGGCCTGGTCGTGCGCGACGCTGAAGGTCATGTCGGTCAGCCGTTCGGCGCTGGCGTTCTGCACGATCGTGTCGACGTTGATCCCCGCCTCGGCGAGCGGTCCGAAGACCTGCGAGGCGATGCCGGGCCGATCGGGCACGGCGCGGATGGTGATCAGGGCGACGTCGCGATCGAGCGCGATGCCGCGCACGCGGTTGCTGGGTTCCATCTGGACCTGCTTTCGGATGAGGGTGCCGGGGACGTCCTCGCGGAAGGACGAGGCGACGAGGATGGGGAGGTCGTAGAGCAGCCCCAGCTCGACGGCGCGGGGGTGCATCACGCCCGCGCCCTGGGAGGCGAGTTCGAGCATCTCCTCGTAGGCGATGTCGTGCAGCCGGCGGGCCCGCGGCTCGATGCGGGGGTCGGTGGTGTAGACGCCGTCGACGTCGGTGTAGATCTCGGCCCGCACGGCGTGCAGCGCCGCGGCCAGGGCGACGGCGGAGGTGTCGGAGCCGCCACGGCCCAGGGTGGTGAAGTCGGACCCGGGCGTGATGCCCTGGAAGCCGGCGATGATCACGACCTGCCCGCGGCCGAGCTCGGTCAGGATGCGGTCGGTCTCGATGCGGGTGATGCGGGCGCGGGTGTGGGTGTCGTCGGTGAAGACGCCCGCCTGCTGGCCGGTGAGGGCGATGGCGGGCACGTCGTGCTCTTCGATGGCCATGGCCAGCAGCGCGGCGCTCACGATCTCGCCCGAGGCGAGCAGCATGTCGTACTCGCGGCCCGCGGGGGTGGCCGTGATCTCGCCGGCCAACGCCACCAAGCTGTCGGTCGTTTTGCCCATGGCCGAAACGACGGCGACGATGCGGTCGCCGCCGGCGGCGCGGGCGGCGATGCGCCCGGCGACGTGCTGCAGGCGCTCGGTGCTGCCGACGCTGGTGCCGCCGTACTTCTGCACGCTGACGGGCTGCACACTGACGGGCGCGGGGGCGCTCACGGCTGCGTCCAGGGGTCCGCGTCGTCGAGGACGGTCGCGCCGGAGAGGCAGGGCTCGGCGACAAACGGCCGCCCACCGATGCCGAAGCCGTCCGCCGCCGCGGCGAGGGCGTCGCGGACCGCCTCGGCGCGCTCGGGCGGCGTGAGGGCCAGGATGGTGGAGCCGCCGCCGGAGAGGTAGGCGCAGAACGCCCCGGCCCCGCGGGCGGCGTCGAAGAAGTCGAACATCTGCGGGAAGAGGCGGCTGCGCGGGCGCTGGTGCAGGCGCTCCTCGCTGGCGACGTTGAGCGCCTCCCAGTCGCCCGTCGCGAGGGCGGCGATGAGCAGGGCGGCGTGGCTGCTGTTGAAGACGGCGTCGGCCCGGCTGAGGCCGTCGGGCAGGGAGGCGCGGGTCTCGTTGGTGGGCATCGAGAAGTCGGGCGAGAAGCCGGCGCAGGTGATGCCGGCCGGGATGGGCACGGCCACGCGCTGCCAGCGCGGCGGGTGGTTCGCCTCGCCGGGCGCGGTGTCGGCGGCGGCGACGACCTGCAGGCCACCGAAGAGCGCCGGGGCGATGTTGTCGGCGTGGCCCTCGAGCCGGGCCCCCACCTGCAGCAGCGCCGCATCGTGCAGCGGCCCGCCGAGCAGCGCGTTGGCGGCCACGACGCCGGCCCCGCGGGCGGCCGCGCTCGCGCCCAGGCCGCGGCCCAGTGGGATGTCGCTGCCGACGTCCACCTCGATCGTGCGGGGGACGCGCTGCCCGGCGCGCTTGTAGCCGGCGCGGACCGCGGCCGCCGCCATGCTGCGCATCGGATCCCGCCGTCCCCGGCGGCCGCCGCCCTCGTCCTCGACGCGCACGGTGAACGTGGCGAAGATCGACACCGCCATGCCCACGGCGTCGAAGCCGGGGCCGAGGTTGGCGGTGGTGGCCGGGACGCGTACGGCGACAGTCGCGGCGTTCATGGGAGGGCTCGCGCGGCGGTCAGCGGCGGGCTGCCGGGATTCATCGGAGGGCGTCTCCGAGTCTACGGTCGCCCCGCCGGGGTGGGCAATCGACTGGGGCACGTGTTCAGCCGCGGCCCGGGAAACCGATCCGCGCCAGCCGCGCCGCGACCAGCTCCCAGGCCTCGGCGACCACGGCGTCGAGCGGCTGGGCGGCGTCGATCGACTTGATCCGGTCGGGCTCCGCGATCGCCAAGCGCCCGAAGCCCTCGTAGACGCGGTTGTGGAAGTCCGTCGTCTCCTGCCCGATGCGGTCGAAGGTCTCCTGCCGCGTGCGCGCAAGGCCGATCGCGACCGGGACGTCGAGCAGCAGCGTGAGGTTGGGCGTGGCGCCGCCGGTGGCCACGCGGTTGAGTTGCTGCAACAGATCGAGGTCGAGCCCGCGCCCGTAGGCCTGATAGGCGATGGTGGAGTCGGCGAACCGGTCGCAGATCACGACGGCGCCGCGGGCCAGGGAGGGCCGGATGACGCGCTCGACGTGTTCCGCCCGGTCGGCGAGGAAGAGGAAGGCCTCGGTCCAGCCGCCCATCGGTTCGTCGCCCCGGAAGAGCGATTCGCGGATCGCGGCGCCCAGCGGCGTGCCGCCGGGCTCGCGAGTGAGGACCACCTCCGCGCCGCGCTCCCGCGCGCGGTCGGCGAGCGACGTCGCCACGGTGGTCTTGCCCGACCCCTCGCCGCCCTCCAGGGTGATGAACAGGGCCATGGCGGGGCTCAGGTCCGGAAGACGCGCACGCGGCGGTTGGGGTCGCGGCCCTTGCTGGTCGAGAACAGGTCGAAGCGCTCCGCGAGCTGGTGCTGGAGCCGGCGGATGTAGGCGTTCTGCGGCGCCAGCTCGACGGCCGACTGCTCGCCCGCGTTGAGCGCCTCGATGGCGGTCTCCGCCTCCGCCAGAGCGCTGGTCACGGGGTCGAACTCGGAGTGGCCCTGCGACAGCGCGCGCAAGCTCTGCTCCATCTGCACGACGGTGTTGTGCTTGAGCACGAAGATGGGCAGCCCGCGCGATTCCGCGTCGCGCACGGGGCCGGGCCGGCGGCGGAAGATCGAGCGCAGGGTCATCATCGCGTCCGCCTGGTCCAGGTCCTCGACGATCGAGGCGTTCGCGCCCGACTCGCGAATGGCCTCGTTGAGGCGGCCGGCCGAGACGCCGTAGGGGTGGATGCGGCGGTGCGGCCCCACGGGATGCAGGCGGGCGGGCGAGCGTTCCAACTCCAGGCCGGCGGGCTCCGCGCCCACCACGGCCGCCGGGCGGTCGCTGATGTGCACGGCCCCCTCGTCGTCCATCTCGCGCTGCGTCGGTTCCACCGCCTCGCCGCGCAGTAGCGCGTCGACGGTGCGGGCGACGTCGCGGTGGATGGAGACGCGGTGGAAGGACTGGATCTCGACCAGTACGTCGAAGGTGGGCGGGGCCATGCGCTCGAGCACCGACTTGCGGGTGCCGCGGCGGCGGGCCTCCTCGTCGGACAGGGTGACGGTCTGGATGCCGCCGATCAGGTCGGCCAGGGTGGGGTTCATCATCAGGTTGGCGAGCGTGTTGCCGTGCGCCGTCGCGACCAACTGGACGCCCCGCTCCGCGATCGTGCGGGCGGCCTGCGCCTCGAGCTCGGTGCCGATCTCATCGATGATGATGACCTCCGGCATGTGGTTCTCCACCGCCTCCACCATCACCGCGTGCTGCTGCGCGGGCGTGGGCACCTGCATGCGCCGCGCGCGGCCGATGCCGGGGTGCGGGATGTCGCCGTCGCCGGCGATCTCGTTCGAGGTGTCGACGACGACCACGCGCTTGCCGGTCTCGGACAGCACTCGCGCTACCTCGCGCAGCATGGTGGTCTTGCCCACGCCGGGCCGCCCCAGCAGGAGGATGCTCTCGCCCGACTGCACCAGATCGTCGATCACGCGGACGGTGCCGTACACCGCCCGGCCGACGCGCATCGTGAGCCCCACGATCTCGTCGCGGCGGTTGCGGATGCAGGAGATGCGATGCAGCGTTCGGGCGATGCCGGCGCGGTTGTCGCCGCCGAACTCGCCCAGCTTGCGCACGATGGCCTGCAGACCGGCCGCCTCGACATCGTGGTCGCCGAGCACGATCTCCCGGTCGGGGTAGCGGGCGGTCGCCGGCCGGCCCAGGTCGAGGACGATCTCGAGCAGCAGCGCGTTGTCCGGCTGCCGCGCGAGCGCCCGCCGCAGCGGCGCCGGCAGCACCGCCAGCAGCGCGTCGAGGTCGTCGGTGATGGCGTCCGTGGGCGCGGGCGCGGGCGGCGGCGTGATGTGGCTGGGCGGGGGCGCGTCGGCGGGGCCGGGCGCGGGCGGGATGGCGTAGGGGTCGGGATCACGCATGGTGCAGGTTCTATCGGCCGCTTCTCTTCACGCTTCTATTGAACCGCGGGCCAAACCGTCCCTTCCAGCGACCGCTCGGCCAACTGTAGCCGCTGCGTGCGCTGCGCGATGGGCCGCACGCTCAGTTCGAAGCGGGCGGCGTCGTGGAAGCCGTGATCGCGGAAGACGTCGGCCACGCCGGTCAGGTGGCCAGGCAGCAGCAGTTCGACCGTGCCGCGCCGTCCGGCCTCGCGATCGAGCCGATGCAACAGAGCGATGGCGGCCTCCGCGGGCTCGCGGCGGTCCTCGCACAGCAGCGCGGCGCGGGCGACCGCCCCGCCCCGGCCGACGCGCAGCAGCGCCGGTTCGTCCCCGCCCGTCCAGACCCACTCCCGGCCGCGGCGGCCCAGCGGATCCTGGGCCGCCCGCCATTCCCGCGGCGTGAGCGCGATCTGCCAGCGGACGTCGTGCGACACGGAGCCGCTGAAGAGGCGGAACAGGTCGTGGTCGTCGGCGCGGCCGCGTCGGCGCCATGATGCCGTGGCGGTCGGAAGTGCGGCTCACCCATCACCGTCCCTGCCCGCGCCGCGCACGAGCTTTGTCTCGACGCCGGCGGCGGCGAAGCCCTCGCGTCGCGCGGCGGTCAGGACCGGGCTGCCCTCCGCCAGGCGCAGGAAGAGCCGATGCGCGCCGCGCGCCCCCGCCGTCGCGACGCAGCGCTCCAGCAAGTCCATGACGAACGCCTCCGAGCTGAGGCCCAGCACCAGCGCGTCGATCTCCCAGGCGCTCGCGCCGCCGCGCGGCCGCACGGCCGCCAAGCCCCGCAGCGAGAGGCCCTCGCGGCTGATCCAGGCCTCGCGGCCGCCGGGCTGAACGCTGTTGCGCAGGAGCCGCGGCCACCCGGGCCGCGCGCCGCCCGAGGCGGCGCCGTGCTCCAGGGTGACGGCGTGGTTCACGTAGGGCGCGCGCCCCGCCAGCGCGAGCAGCGGCAGGTCGGCGAGCCGCAGCGGACGGGTGTGGGCGCTCACGCGGCGCCTCCGCCCGCCGCCTCCGTCGCGACGGCGGCCTCGCCCGCAACGCCCCCGTCAACCAGGGTCTCCAGGAAGTAACGATGCCAGCGATGGTCGGGCGTCAGCTCGGGGTGGAAGGTGGTCGCCAGCAGGGAGCGGTAGCGCACCGCGACCGGCTCCGCCTCGTAGGCCATCAGCACATCGACGCCGTCGCGCAGCGCCCGGATGCGGGGCGCGCGGATGAAGATCGCGTGGTAGGGCGGGCGCGTCCCCGCGGGCGTGGGCGGCAGGGCCGGCGCCTTGAGGTCGGTCTCGAAGGAATCGACCTGGCGCCCGTAGGCGTTGCGCTCCACGGTCATCGGCAGCAGTCCCAGTGGCGGCCGGTCCAGGCCGGGCACGTCGTCGGCGAGCAGGATCGCGCCGGCGCAGGTGCCCCAGATGGGCAGCCCGGCCGCGCCGCGTTGTCGCACCGGGGCGTGCAGGTCGTAGGCCAGCAGCAGCCGCGCGATGGTGGTCGATTCACCGCCCGGGATGATCAGGCCGTCGAGCCCGGCCAGTTGCTCCGGCTTGCGGATCTCACGCGCGACCGCGCCCAGCGCGCGCAGGCTGACCGCGTGCTCGTGGAAGTCGCCCTGCAGAGCGAGGACGCCGATCGTGGGGGGCAAGGCGCTCCTCACCAGCCCCGCTGAGCGAGGCGCTCGCTGTCCGGCAGGTCGTCGAGGTTGAGCCCGGGCATGGCGTCGCCCAGGCCGGTCGAGACCTCGGCCAGGATCTGGTCGTCGTTGTAGTGGGTGGTGGCGCGGACGATGGCGTCGGCCATGCGCTGCGGCTGCTCCGACTTGAAGATGCCGCTGCCCACGAAGACGCCGTCGGCGCCCAGGCGCATCATCAGCGCCGCGTCGGCCGGCGTCGCGACGCCGCCGGCGGCGAAGTTCACGACCGGCAGGCGTCGCAGGCGCTTGGTCTCCCGGACCAGTTCCACCGGCGCGCCGATCTCCTTCGCGTAGTTGACGAGCTCCTCGTCGTCCATCCCCGCCAGCGCCCGGATCGCGCCCTGCACGGCGCGCATGTGCCGCACCGCCTCGACGATGTTGCCGGTGCCGGCCTCGCCCTTGGTGCGGATCATCGCCGCGCCCTCCGCGATGCGGCGCAGCGCCTCGCCCAGGTCGCGGCAGCCGCAGACGAAGGGGACGGCGAAGTCCCACTTGTTGATGTGCAGCTTCTCATCGGCGGGGGTGAGCACCTCCGACTCGTCGACGTAGTCCACCCCCAGCGCCTGCAGGATCGAGGCTTCCACGAAGTGCCCGATGCGCACCTTGGCCATCACGGGGATCGTGACCGCGCCGATGATCTCGCGGATCTTGGTCGGGTCGCTCATGCGCGCCACGCCGCCGTGCTTGCGGATGTCGGAGGGGACGCGCTCCAGCGCCATGACGGCGCACGCCCCCGCCTCCTGCGCGATAACGGCCTGCGAGGCGGTGACGACGTCCATGATGACGCCGCCCTTGAGCATCTCCGCGAGGCCGGACTTGACGGTCTGCGTGCCGGTTTCGACGACCATGGGGGCCTCCGTCGCCGCCCGGGGCCTCTGCGGCCGACCGCGGCGGACAGCGGCAGTTTATCATCGCCGCCGCGCGCCGACCGTCGATCCGCGCGCGGGGCGGTCACTGTGATACACGAGACGGTCGTCATCGGCCCGCTGACGCGCGACTTCACCCGTCGCGACGCCGCCGTGTCCGCGGGTGACGCGGGGGTGCGCTGGTCGCAGCCGGGCGGCGCGGTCTGGCACGCGGGCTTGGCGCTGGCCCTGGCGTC
>JAPOXB010000190.1 GCA_026707335.1 Chloroflexota bacterium | reverse complement strand
CAGCGAGTAGGGCCCGGTCGAGCGGGCGTGGATCTTGTCCTCCACCATGTGGCTCAGCTTCATCATGTAGATGAAGCCCACCGTGACCGGCTGGTCGAAGCGCTCGCCGGTGCGGCCGTCGTAGAGCCACTGCTTGCCGAAGAAGGGGGGCGCCCCGCGGCCGTCGCGGTAGGCGGCGTCGGCGCGCTCCAGCAGTTCCTCGTCGCTCAGGCCGCGCACGCGCGCGTCGCCGATCTGCTCCAGCCAGAGTTCCAGCGCGGCGCGCTTGGCGGGCCCCTCGCGGCTCTCGTCGAAGATCGCGCCGGCGTCGTAGCCCTGCTCGCGCAGCCACTCGTCGACGCGCTCGCGGTCGATCGCCGGCACGACGGCGTGCTGGTCGGGCACCTCCGCGTAGCCGTTGCCGCCGGCCGCGCGCACGATCCAGGCCCGGCCCATGGCGTCGGCGATGGCGCCCTCGCTGGCGCCGTCGAAGACGGGCGTCACGGCCCGGAAGCCCAGGTTGTGCGCCGCCCAGCCCAGCTGGGTCTCCAGCATCTGGCCCAGATTCATGCGACTGGGCACGCCGATGGGGCTGAGGATGATCTCGACGGGCGTGCCGTCCTCCAGGTAGGGCATGTCCTCGGCCGGCATGATGCGCGAGATGACGCCCTTGTTGCCGTGCCGCCCGGCCATCTTGTCGCCCTCGGAGAGCTTGCGGCGCTCGGCGATGGTGACGCGGACCATCTTCTCGACGCCGGCCGGCAGTTCGTCGTGCTCCTCGCGCTGGAAGACGCGCAGTTCGACGACCGTGCCGCGCGCGCCGTGCGGCACGCGCAGCGAAGTGTCCTTCACCTCGCGCGCCTTCTCGCCGAAGATCGCCCGCAGCAGCTTCTCCTCGGCGGTCAACTCGGTCTCGCCCTTGGGCGTGATCTTGCCCACCAGGATGTCGCCGGGGCCCACCTCGGCGCCGATGCGCACGATGCCCTCTTCGTCGAGGTCGCGCAGCGACTCCTCGCCCACGTTGGGGATGTCGCGCGTGATCTCCTCGGGGCCCAGCTTCGTCTCGCGGGCCTCGACCTCGTACTTCGACATGTGGATCGAAGTGAACTTGTCCTCCCGCACGAGGTTCTCGGAGAGGATGATCGCGTCCTCGAAGTTGTAGCCCTCCCAGGCCATGAAGGCGACGAGCACGCTCTGGCCCAGCGCCAGTTCGCCCTTGTCGGTCGAGGAGGAGTCGGCCAGGGCCTGCCCCGCGGCCACGCGGTCGCCCGTCGCGACGATGGGGCGCTGGTTGATGCAGGTGCCCTGATTGGAGCGCATGAACTTGAGCAGCGAGAAGGTCTCCTCCTCGCCGTCGTCGTAGGCGATCGCGATGTCGGAGCTGGTGGCCTTGGTCACCTTGCCGTCCTTGCGCGCGAACACGACCTGCCCCGAGTCGTGCGCCGCCTGCCGCTCCATGCCCGTGCCCACGATGGGCACCTCGGGGCGCAGCAACGGCACCGCCTGGCGCTGCATGTTGGAGCCCATCAGGGCGCGGTTGGCGTCGTCGTGCTCCAGGAACGGGATCAGCGACGTCGCCACGGAAACGATCTGCCGCGGCGACACGTCCATGTAGTCGATCTGGTCGGGCTCGATCTCCTCGAACTGCGCGCCGTCGCGGACCTCCACCCGCTCCTCGAGGAAGTGCCCGGCGCTGTCGAGCGGCGCGTTGGCCTGCGCGACGACGAAGCGGTCCTCCTCGTCGGCGGTGAGCAGCTGGATCTCGTCCTCCACGAAGGCGCGCACCGGCACGGGGTCGATGCCCGCGGCGGCCAGGCGGCTCTGCATGGTGGCCGTGATCTCGTCGCCCGCCTCGCCGATCTGCCCGCCGCGGGGTCCGATCTGCGGCTCGGCCAGCACCCGCCCGACCAACTCCTCAGCATCGACCGGCAGCTCGCGGATGACGCGCCGGTAGGGCGTCTGGATGAAGCCGAACTCGTTGATCACGCCGTAGGTCGCCAGGCTGCCGATGAGGCCGATGTTGGGGCCCTCGGGCGTCTCGATGGGGCAGATGCGGCCGTAGTGGCTGTGGTGCACGTCGCGCACGTCGAAGCCGGCCCGGTCGCGGCTCAGGCCGCCGGGGCCCAGGGCGCTCAGGCGGCGCTTGTGGGTCAGCTCGGCCAGCGGGTTGGTCTGGTCCATGAACTGGCTCAACTGGCTGCCGCCGAAGAACTCCTTCATCGAGGCGACGACGGGGCGGATGTTGATCAGCGCGCTGGGCGTGGCCTGCTCGGGGTCGGTGATCGTCATGCGCTCGCGGATCACGCGCTCCATGCGCAGCAGCCCGACGCGGAACTGGTTGAGGATCAACTCGCCGACGGCGCGGATGCGCCGGTTGCCGAGGTGGTCGATGTCGTCCCGCTCGTCCTCGCTGTTGTTGATCCGGATCTGCTGCTTGACGATCGCCAGGATGTCGTCGAGGCGCAGCGTGCGCACCTCCGTCGGCCCGTCCAGCAGCGGGGCCAGCCGCTTATCGACCTTGTAGCGGCCGACGCGGCCCAGGTCGTAGCGGCGGGAGTTGAAGAACAGGCTGTCGAGCAGGCCGCGCGCGTTGTCGGCCGTGGGCGGGTCGCCGGGGCGCAGCCGGCGGTAGACCTCCAGCAGCGCCCAGGCCTTGGTGCGGTCCTCCCCGTCCAGCGGCGCCGGCTCCTTGGCCATCGTCGCCTCGAGGTAGGGGTGCAGCGGGTTGGCGTCGCCGTCGGGCAGCATCGCGCGGATGCGCTCGTCGGTGCCCAGCAGCGCGTCGTCGGTGATCTCCGGGTCGGAATCGATCGCGCGCAGCAGCGTCGTGACCGGGATCTTGCGCTTGCGGTCGACCTTGACCGTCAGCAGGTCGCGGTTGCTGGTCTCGAACTCCAGCCATGCGCCCCGATTGGGGATCAGCTTCGCGCTGCAGAGCTCCCGCCCGGTGGTCGGGTCGACGACGGTGCTGAAGTACGCCCCCGGCGAGCGCACCAGCTGCGAGACCACGACCCGCTCGGCCCCGTTGATCACGAAGGTGCCCGTCGACGTCATCAGCGGGAAGTCGCCGAAGAAGAGCTCCTGCTCCTTGATCTCGCCGCTGTCCTTGACGACCAGCTGCACCGTGACGCGCAGCGGCGCCGCGTAGGTCAGGTCGCGCTGGCGGCACTCGTGCTCCGAGTAGGGCGGGTCGACCAGCCGGTACTCGCCGAAGAGCAACTCCATGCGCTTGCCGGTGAAGTCCTCGATGGGCGAGATCTCCTGGAAGAGCTGCTTCAGCCCCTCGTTCAGGAACCAGTGGTACGAATCGAGCTGGACGCGGATCAGGTTGGGCAGTTCGTGCCGCTCCGCGATCGACGAGTACACCCGTCGCTCCTCGGGCACGAGCGTGCGTCCGGCGGGTCCGGTGGCGGCCTTGGGGGAGGTGGTCGTCATGATCGCGGGGCACTCCTCGGTGGTGAGCCAGACAGTCGTGAGTCGGACGGTGGTGCAACGGCAATCGGCAGGGCCGCCGCCGCCGGGCGGACCCGGGGGCGGGCGGTGGCGGTCGCGAGGCGCGCACGAGCGAAGCGTGCGGGAGAACCGGCCATCAACGCGGATCTCGGGTGAATCGAATGTGTGTGTGGGGCATGGGCAGCCGAGCGTGATGATACTCGACCCGCCGCACGGTTTCAAGCGCCCGGACCCCGCCGCGGCGCGGCCGGACCCCCGGATCACCGCGATCGGCCCCCGTTCTGTCGCCCAGGCGACCCCGAAGGGGCCGTCGCCGGTCCGCCCGTGCAGGAAGCGACGCAGAGCGGGGGAGAACCCCCCGCCGATTCCGGGGATGAACGGTGGACAGACCGGCTCGCCGGGGCCCGACGCCCGCCGCCCGCTTGCCGCCATCCGGGAGGCGCGGGATACTCGGTGGCGCGCCGCCGCCGGCGCCTGGAGCCCCTGGTGACCCTGCCCGGACCGCTGATCTTCACCGGCAACGCCCATCCGGCGCTGGGCGAGGCCATCTGCCGATCGCTGGGCATCCCCATGGGGCGCGCCGAGGTGTCGGCCTTCTCGAACGAGAACATCTTCGTGCGCATCTGCGAGAACGTGCGCGAGCGCGACGTCTTCCTGGTGCAGTCGGGCGCGCGGCCGGTCAACGCCCGCTTCATGGAGCTGCTGATCATGATCGACGCCGCGCGCCGGGCCAGCGCCGGCCGCATCACCGCCGTCATCCCCTACTTCGCCTACGGCCGCTCCGACAAGAAGGATCAGCCGCGCGTGCCGATCACGGCCCGGCTGATCGCCAACCTGCTGGAGACGGCGGGCGCGAGCCGCATCCTGACGATGGACCTGCACGCCGGCCAGATCCAGGGCTTCTTCAACATCCCCACCGACGAACTGACGGCGATGGGCCTGCTGGGCGACGCCATCCGCGAGCGCGAGTTCCGCGGCGTCGTCGTCGCGCCCGACCTGGGCAGCGCCAAGCGGGCGCGCAACATGGCCGAAGGGCTGGGCGCGCCGCTGGCGCTGTGCGAGAAGCGGCGCGTCAGCAACAACGACGAGGCCCAGGTCCTGCACCTGATCGGCGACGTGGACGGCCAGGACGCGCTGATCATCGACGACGAGGTCGACACGGCCGGCACCCTGGTCGAGGTGGCGGCGCTGCTCAAGGGGCACGGGGCGAAGACGATCTCGGCCGCCTGCACCCACGGCGTGCTCTCGGGCCCGGCGCTGGAGCGCCTGGAGCACAGCCCGCTGAGCCGCCTGCTGGTGACCGACAGCCTGCCCCTGCCGGGCGACGCCGGCGACAAGATCGAATCGGTCAGCGTGGCGCCGCTGCTGGGCGAGGCCATCCACCGCATCCACACCGGCCAGTCGGTCGGCGCGCTCTTTCCCTAGGCCCGAACTTCACCCTCAAACCCCCTCTCCATTGCCGAGCAATGGAGAGGGGGACTCCGATCCCCTCTCCCTGGGGAGAGGGTTCGGGTGAGGGGGATCCAGCGCCCGCGCCCACGTTCCCCCTCTCCATCGTCCAGATGGAGAGGGGGACAGGCCTGTCCTGAGCGGCGCCGAAGGGGGGTGAGGTTCTCAACGCACGTTGCGCAGGCGCGGATCGAGGGCGTCGCGCAGCCAATCGCCCATCAGGTTGCCGGTCAGCGAGATGATCAGCAGGGCCAAGCCCGGCAGCCAGATCGGCCACCAGGCGACGTTCATGAAGTCGCGGCCCTCCGAGATCATGACGCCCCACGACGGCGTGCCGGGCGGCGCGCCGACGGTCAGGAAGCTCAGCGCCGCCTCGGCCAGGATCACCAGCGCGACTTCCAGCGTCATGATGATGACGACCGTGTTGACCACGTTGGGGAACAGGTGGCGGCGCATGATCCAGACCGGCCCCGCCCCGGTCGCGCGGGAGGCGGTGACGAAGTCGCGTTCCTTCAGCGAGAGCACGTCGGCCCGCACCAGCCGCGCGTAGGAGGGCCAGGTCCAGATCAGCAGGATGATGATCACGTTGCGCAGGCTCGGGCCCACCAGGCTCGCCAGCAGCACCGCGAAGAGGATCGCCGGCATGGCCAGCTGCACGTCGACCAGGCGCATCAGCAGGTGACCGGTGAGGCCGCCCGCCCAGCCCGCGATCAGGCCCACCAGCGTCCCCAGCAGCGCCGCACCGGGCACGACGATGCCCACGACGATCAGGGAGATCCGCGCGCCGTAGAGCAGCCGGCTGAAGATGTCCCGCCCCACGTCGTCGGTGCCCAGGAAGTAGTCCCAAGTGCCGCCGGCGAAGATGGGCGGCTCGAGGCGGCCGCCCAGGTTGATGTACTCCGGGTCGTGCGGGGCCAGCCAGTCGGCCCCCACGCCCGCGACGAGCAGCGCCAGCGCGATCGCGCCGGGCACGGACAGGCCCAGCCAGCGCCGCCAACGGACACCGCGCCGCTGCGCCAGGGGCGCTGCCACCGCTTGGCCCGCCGCTTGGCCCGCCATCAGGCGGCTCCCGCCCGGATGCGCGGGTCGACCAGCCGGTAGGAGACGTCGACCAGCAGGTTGACCAGCGCGATCGACGCCGCCAGCACGATGATCGAGGCCTGCACCATCGGGAAGTCGTTCTTGAAGATCGAGTCGATGATCAGCCGGCCGACCCCCGGCCAGGCGAACACCATCTCGATGATCACCGAGCCGCCGATCAGCCGGCCCAGCGAGAGGCCCAGCATCGTCACGACCGGCAGCAGCGCGTGCCGCACGGCGTGCCGCCCGATGACCACCCGCTCGCTGAGCCCCTTGGCCCGCGCCGTGCGGATGAAGTCGGTGTCCATGACCTCAATCATCCCCGAACGGGTCAGCCGCATGATCGCGACCAGTTCAAACAGGCCGAGTGCGATCGCCGGCAGGATCAACGAGCGGAAGCCGGCCTCTTCACCGCCGGTCGGGAACCAGCCCAACTGGACGGCGAAGAAGAAGATCATCATCAGGCCCAGCCAGAAGCTGGGCGTCGCCTGCCCGATCACCGCCACGAAGCGCGCCAGCCAGTCGAGGATCGTGCCCCGCTTTAACGCCGCCAGGATGCCCAGCGGGACCGCCAGCGCGATCGCGAACACCACGCCCGCCACCCCCAGCTTGAACGTGCTCACCGCCCGGTCGCCGATCGCGGCGAGCGCCGGCGTGCCCCCGCCCAGCCACGAGCTCCCGAAGTCGCCTTGCGCCAGGTTCCAGAGGAAAATGCCGTATTGGACGTGGAGCGGGTGGTGCAGCCCCAGGTCCTCCCGCAGGCGCTCGACGGCTTCGGGCCGTCGCTGATCGGGCGCCAGCAAGGTCGACTCGGGATTGCCCACCAGGCGCGAGACGAAGAAGACGGTCGTCGCGACGATGAAGACGACGAAGACCGCCTGGACCAGCCGGATCGCGAAGTAGCTCCAGAACTGCATCAGTCCCCCTGCGCTGCGGGCGCTGCGGCTCCGGCGGCAGTGTAGCGGCGGCGCGCCCGAACCTCACCCGCTAGCCCCCTCTCCATTGCCGAGCAGTGGAGAGGGGGAACCCGAAGGAGAGTCCCCAGCGCTCGCGCCCACGTTCCCCCTCTCCATCGTCCAGATGGAGAGGGGGACAGGGGGTGAGGTCCGGGAGGCCGAGCCTTAGGTGGCCTTGCGCCGCTGGATGGCGAAGGCGGTGCCCCCCCACATGAATCCGGTGCGCCCGCCCTTGGGCCAGTTGACGTCCGCCTGGGTCAGCACCGTGGACGGGGCCTCGGCGATGAAGACAAGCCATGCTTGGCGCGCGTGCTCGAGCATCAGCTCCGCGATCATCTCGTTGCGCCGTTCGGGATCGAGCTCGGTGCGCTGTGCGATGTACAGCTCGTGCAGGGCCGGATCCATGACCCCGTCGCCGCCGAGCTTCGTGAAGAAGGATTCGGGCCCGACGCAGCAATCCCACATCGATCCGATGTCGCGGACGATGTTGGCCCACATCCAATAGAGGCCCACCGGGCGGTCGGGGCCACCGACGAGGTAGGCGTCGGAGAAGTACTCGGCGACGATGGCCGCCTCCGTCTGCGTGCGGATGCCGATCGCGGCCAGGTCCTGGGCCACGGCCGGCACCATGTCCGACATGGCCTGGCCGCCCCAGTCGGTCGTCCAGTACAGCGGAACCTCGAAGCCGTCCGCGTAGCCGGCCTCCGCCATCAACTGCCGCGCCAGCTCGGGGTCGTAGTTGTACTCGACTTCCGCCCGCTGCTCCGGGGTCGGGTAGCCGTACACGCCGGCGAACGTGAACAGAGGATAGTGGCCCTGGCCGAGCAGGAGGTTGTCGATGATGGCTTGGCGGTTGATCGCGTGGTTCGCGGCCCGGCGGACGCGGAAGTCGAGGAACGGGTTCGGGCTGCCGTCCGGCATCGTCTGGGGGTACAGGTTGGGATAGAGCACCTGGATGGCCGCCCCGTTGATGCCGGGTTGGTACTGCACCGTGAAGTCGGGGTCGTCCAAGTACGGCACCACGTTGGTGGGGCCCAGGTCCGGCACCACGTCGATCTCCCCGGCCTCGAGGCCGGCCAGCTGCGACTGGATCTCGGGCCGCACCACGACCCGCTGGTGCTTGTGGTGGGCGTAGCGCGACACCACGAAGGGGTAATCGACCGGGAGGAAGTGCTCCTCGAAGCGCTCGAAGACGAAGTCCGTGTCGTCTTCGTGGCTGACGAAGCGGAGGGGGCCGGTGCCCATCGGCTGCGTGTCCATCGCGAGGTCGCCGCGCGCCTCCGTGTCCGCTTGCGACATGATGACGACCTCGCCGGTCGTGGCCAGGTTGACGACGAAGAAGCCCGCATCGGGCCCCGGCAGCTCGAACGACCACGTGCGGTCGTCCACGGCCTCGTTGCGGACCCAGTCCGCGGCGCTCCGGCCGATGTTCGAGGGGCTCCAGCCGCCGGGGTGATCGGTCGTCTCGCCGCCCTGGTGGTAGGCGGCCTTCCCGCCCATGCGGTCGTAGCTGAACACCATGTCGTGGGCGGTGAGGATCGAGCCGTCGTGGAACGGCGCCGGCACCACCGACGCCACGACCGACGTGGGGTCGACCCACTCCGGCGCGGCGAGATGCGGGATCGCCGCGGCGGAGGCGGGTTCCCATTCCATGACCGCACTGAAGGCGGCGCCGTGCGAGTACTGGTTCCCCTTGCTGCCGAGCCGCATCTGATCCAGGCCCCCCGAGTCGGAGGGGACCACCCCGACGATCGTGGCGTCCAGATCGATCTCGTCGAGCGGCCAGGGCACGGAGAAGTCC
>JAPOXB010000047.1 GCA_026707335.1 Chloroflexota bacterium | reverse complement strand
GGGTCTCCCAATAGTTGCTCATGGCGTCATCCTTTCCGTGGATGTGACCGCCCCATCCCCTCTGGATGGGGTCGTGCTTCGAGAGCGGAGACATTATGACGTCTAGGGGGGGGGGGGCGGTCAAGGTTTTTGGGTGTAAAGTTTCCACAGTTGACGTAAGGGAGTGGTGGGGGAAACGTGGCCCCCCTCGCTATGAGGGAGGGGAGAGGGCGTCGCGAAAAAAAATTTCGCGCGCGGATGGTCGGGCGGGCGGGCGCCCGAACCTCACCCCCGCGCACTCCTTGCGCCGCCCTTGCGCCGCCCTTGTGCCCACCTAGTGCCGCCCTAGTGCGCCCCCAGAGCCGCCCTGGAACACCCCTGGAGCACCCCGGGAGCACCCCGGGAGCACCCCGAGTCCCCCCTTCCTGACCCCCGGCGGTCGTCCCTTGACCCCCGGCGCACCCCGCGAAAAAAAAACTTCGTGGGGGTGAACAAGCAGTCCAGCGTGGAGCCGGCCGACCATCGGACGCGCGGCGGGCGAAAAAAAGAGCGCGCGGTGAAGGTCCGATCCCCTCTCCCTGGGGAGAGGGGATCAGAACCCTCTCCATCGTCGAGATAGAGACGGGGACAGGGGGTGAGGTTCCCCGGTTGTCGCGCCCCAGGCGCCCGCCTATCCTCCGGCGACCGCGCCCGCCGCGGCGCGCCAGCCCCCAAGGAGCCATCCATGCCTGACCTCCCCCGCTTCTCGCTCGAAGGCAAGGTCGCGCTCGTCACCGGCGCGAGCCGCGGCATCGGCGAGGCGACCGCCGTGCTGTTCGCGCAGGCCGGCGCCGACGTCGCCGTCAGCAGCCGCAAGCAGGAGGATCTGGAGAAGGTCGCCGAGCAGGTGCGGGCGCTGGGCCGCAACGCGGTCGTCATCCCGGCCCACGCGGGCCGCATGGATCAGCTGCAGGGCATCGTCGACACGACGATCGCGGAGCTCGGCGGGCTGGACATCCTGATCAACAACGCCGGCACCAACTTCTTCTCCCCGGCCATCGACATGAACGAGCGCGCCTGGGACACGGTGATGAACCTCGACCTGAAGGGCCTCTTCTTCCTCAGCCAGGCGGCCGCGCGGCACATGAAGGAGCACGGCGGCGGCGCGATCGTCAACATCTCCTCGGTCAGCGGGCTGCGGCCGCAGATCCCCACGCTGCACTACTCGATCGCCAAGGCGGGCGTGATCATGCTGACCTCGCACCTGGGCGTCGAGTGGGCGCAGTACGGCATCCGGGTGAACTGCGTCGCGCCGGGGGCCATCGACACGCGGCTCTACAACGCCATGTTCGCCCTGATGCCCGAGGACGAGCAGCCCGCGGCCAAGGCGGCGGCCGTGCGCCACATCCCGATCCCGCGGGCGGGCCAGCCGCACGAGATCGCCGACGCGCTGCTCTACTTCGCCTCCGACGCCTCGACCTACACGACGGGCCAGACGCTGACCGTCGACGGCGGCCTGATCTGGACGACGGGCGGGCGCAAGGAGTAGCGGCCGCACGGCGCCGCGCGCCGGGCAGCCATCTTCGGGAAGTGGTATAGATAGGGCATCGCTCCCGCCTCGCGGGCGGGAGCCGCAGACTGGAGGAGTCCGATGGTCGCCGTTCACGAACCGCGCGCTTGGCCGAAGCACCGCGAGCCCGATCAGCCCGAGTCGCCCTGGCCCGCCGGGACCACGGTCGTCTCCGCCGACAGCCACTTCCTGGAGCCGCTCGACTGGACCGACTACCTGCCGCCCAAGTACCGCGACCGCGGCCCGCGCGGCTACTGGGACGAGACCGGCTTCCACATGGTGGCCGACGGCTTCAGCCTCGATAACCCCGGCTTCCCCTCGGAGATGATCGAGGGGCGGGCCGGCATGTGGGACGTGGAGCTGCGCATCCGCGACATGGACGCCGAGGGCATCAGCAAGGACGTCCTCTTCCCGCAGCGCACCATGGGCGTCATCCGCAACGACGACCACGAGTTCATCGCCGCCTGCTTCCGGGCCTACAACGAGATCGTGATGGACTACGTGGAGCCTCACCGCGACCGGCTCTTCCCCATCGGGCTGCTGCCCTTCTGGGACGAGGCGTCGGTGCGCGAGGGCGGCGCCCAACTCAAGGAGCTGGGCTTCAAGGCGATGATGATGCCCACGCTGCCGCCCGGCGTCTTCTACAACAGCCGCAAGCTCGACGGGTTCTGGAGCGCGGTCGAGGAGGTCGGCCTGCCGCTCTCCTTCCACGTCGGCGAGACCTTCGACGCGCGCGGCCTGGGCGGCCTGGCGACGACGATCGTCGTGGCCTTCGGCGGCTTCCGGCGGCTGTGGTCGCTGCTGACCTTCTCCGGCATCCTCGAGCGGCACCCCAGCCTGCGCGTCGTCTTCACCGAGGGCGGCATCGCCTGGGTGCCGTCGGCCCTGTTCGAGGCCGACAAGGTCTACAAGGCCTTCGAGTCGGAGATGAACCCGCGGCTGGCCCACCCACCCAGCTACTACTGGTTCAACAACTGCTACGCGACCTTCATGGACGACGTGCCCGGCCTGCGCCAGGTGGATCTGATGGGCGCCGACCGCATCATGTGGACCTACGACTACCCGCACCCCGAGAGCACGCTGGGCTACACGCAGGAGAGCATCCAGGCCTGCTTCGACGCCGCCGAGACGATCGAGGACGGGCAGCGGATCGTCGGCCGGAACGCGATCGACCTCTGGGGCCTCGACGACTGACGCGGCCGGCGGGGGCAGCCCCGACGGTCAGGCCTGGTGCGAGGACAGCGAGAACATCGCGCCCTGCGCGTCGACGCCCTGGACGATGCGGCCGCCGCCGGGGACCTCCATCGGTTCGGTGAGGATGCGGCCGCCGAGGCCGGGGATGCGCGCCGCGGCGGCATCCACGTCGGCGACCTCCCAGTAGACGTTCCAGGCCGACACGGGCATCCCGGGCGGCTTGTTGAAGATGCCGCCCAGGGGCTCCCCGTCGTCCAGGCCGAACAGTTGGTAGATCGCGCCGCCGCCCATGTCCATGGCCTCGGTCGCGGACCAGCCGAAGAGTTGCCCGTAGAAGCGCAGGGCCGCCTCGTAGTCCGTGGTGGCGAGTTCGTGCCAGGAGGGCGCGCCGACGCCGGGCGGGGGGCCCACCGGCGAGTCGTCGCCGGCCGGCGCGAACAGGCCCAGCGCCGCCCCCTGCGGGTCGAGGATGAGGCCGATGCGGCCCACCGTCGGCACGTCGAAGGACTCGATCGGCGAGGTCGCGCCCAGCGCCTCCGCCTGCGCGATCGTCGCGTCCACGTCCGCGACGCCGACGTAGAGCAGCCAGCAGGGGACCGCGCCCATCTGCTTGGCCTCGTCGGGCAGGTCCATCAGGCCGGCCGCCGCGACGCCGTCCTGGGTGAACATCCGGTAGGGGCCGCTGCCCGGATCCTCGGTCGCCGTGCCCCAGCCGACGAGGGCCGTGTAAAAGGCCGTGCCGGCGTCCATGTCGTCGGTCTCCAGCTCGTGCCAAACGAAGCGGCCGTGAATCGCTGCGATGTCCATGCTTCCTCCCCGGATGCGCGGGCGGGTCCGCCTGCCGCGCCCGGCACCATAGCGGGCGCGCATCGGACGTGCCTGGTCGTGGTTGACGCGGGGCCGCCGGGTCAGCCGGGCAGGCCCTCCTGAGCGAGGCGCCAGGCCATGTCGGCGGTGCGGCGCGCGGCGCCCTCGGTCGTCATCACCTGCGACGAGGCCGCGTTGCCCTGTACGCCCCGGTAGTAGACGCCCTGGATGATGGCCGCGCTGCGGTACATGTTGAAGACGACGTAGAAGGGGAAGTCGGTCACGGTGCGGCCCGAGAACCCCTCGTAGTGCGCGAGGATCTCCTCCCAGCTGGGGACGCCGTTCCGGCCCGGCTCGATCGGCTTGTCGGGGTCGGCCGAGTAGAAGCGCGAGCAGAAGTAGGCGACGTCGGAGAGCGGGTTGCCCAGCGTCGAGATCTCCCAGTCGAGCAGCCCCACCACGCGCGGCGCGTCGGGCGCGAACATCATGTTGTGCATCCCGGGGTCGCCGTGCACGATCGTCGTCTCCTCGTCCTCCGGCATGCGCCCCGGCAGCCACTCCATGAGCTTGTTGAAGGACTCGATCTCCTCGGTCTGGGAGGCGAGGTACTGCTTCGTCCAGCGATGGAACTGCCGCTGCACGTAGTTGCCCGGCCGGCCGAACGTCCCCAGGCCGACGGCCTCGTAGTCGACGGCGTGCAGCGCGGCGAGGACGCGCGTGGCCTCGCGGAAGAGGGCGAGGCGCTCGGTCTCGTCGTTGCCGGCCGTCCCGTAGTCGGTGAAGACCCGGCCGTGCAGCCGCTCCATGACGAAGAACTCGGTGCCCATCACCGACGGGTCCTCGCAGAGGTGGTACATGCGGGGCACGGGCACGTCGGTGTCCCGCAGGGCGTCCATGACGCGGTACTCGCGGTCGACGGCGTGGGCGCTCTTGAGCAGCTCCCCGGGCGGCTTCTTGCGGACGACGTAGTCCTTGCCCCCGGCCGCGATGAGGAACGTCGGGTTCGAGTGGCCGCGGTCGAACTGCCGCACCGCCATGGGGGGCGTGAAGCCGTCGATGTGCTCGGCGAGGTACGCCTCCAGCGCGGCCTCGGCGAAGCGATGCGCCGGGCGTACGTCGATGATCTCGGGGGGCGAGGGCTGCGTGGTCATGGCGATCCGTCGTTTCGCGCGCGCCGGCCTAGCGGCCGCGGAAGACCGGCGTCTCCTTCTTGACGAACGCCTGCGTGGCGCTGGCGTGGTCCTCGTCGTGGGAGCTGAGCGTGTGGTGCATCGCTTCGGCGAGGAGCGCCTCGCGGAGCGAGAGGGAGTCGGAGCGCTGCAGGTTGAGCTTCATGCGGCCCATCGCCAGCGGCGGGCCGGCGGCGATCTGGGCGCAGAACTCCAGCCCGGCGTCCATGAACTCCTCGTGCGGCACGACGTGGTTGGCCAGCCCCAGGGCCAGGGCCCGGTCGGCGTCGATGATCTCGCCGGTCAGGTAGAGCTCGCTGGCGACGGCGTGGCCGGCGATGCGGGGCAAGAACCAGCTGCCGCCGAAGTCGCCGGAGAGGGCGACGTTGCGGAAGGCGGTCCCGAACTTGGCCTGGCTCGAGCAGATGCGGATGTCGCAGGCGAGCGCCATGCTCAGGCCGGCGCCCATCGCGAAGCCGTTGACGAGCGCGACGGTGGGTTTGGGCATGTTGTAGAGACGCCCCGAGACCTTCCACCCCCAGTCGGCCAGGTTGCGGGCGAGCTCGTCGATGGAGTTGGCGGCGCCGCCGCTGGCGATGTCCCGGTCCTCGGCCATGGCCTTCACGTCGCCGCCGGCGGTGAAGGCGCGCCCGGCGCCGGTCAGGGCGACGCAGCGCACCGCCTCGTCCGCTTCGGCGTCGTCGAACAGGTCGCTCATCATATCGCCCATCTCGGGCAGGAGCGCGTTGAGCCGCGCCGGCCGGTTGAGCGTGATCAGGGCGACCCCGTCATCCCGCTTCTCGTAGAGCAACATCTCGTCGGACATTCTGCGCCTCCCTGGTCTCTCGCGATGCGTGCGTGTGCTTCGCAGGCGATGGTAGTCTCGCTGCCCCGAGCCCGCCAGCCCAGGCGGGCGGCACACCTGGAGGCCCCATGTCTGACGCCGAGCCAGTGCTCTTCGACGTCGCCGACCGCGTCGCGACGGTGACGCTCAACCGCCCGGAAGCGATGAACGCGCTCGACCCGGAGACGTTCGCGGCGCTCGCCGAGGTCTGGACCGAGATCAGCGACAACCCCGACATCTGGGTGGCGATCGTGACGGGGGCGGGCGGCAAGGCGTTCTCGGCCGGGGCCGACCTGAAGAAAACGGTCCCGCGGCGGCCGGGCGGCGCCGGGGTGGAGATCGCGCGGGTGTTCCAGCCGCGGGGCGCCTCCTCGCTCGACGACGGCATCCACGTCTGGAAGCCGATCATCGCCGCCGTCGACGGGTACTGCCTGGGCGCGGGGCTCACCCTGCTCAGCGTGACCGACTTCCGCATCGCCTCCGAGAAGTCGGTCTTCGGGCTGCCCGAGGTGCGGCGCGGCATCTTCCCGACGCTGGGCGCGACGCAGCGGCTCTACCGGCAGCTGCCGCACGCCATCGCGATGGAGCTCATCCTCTACGGCGACAACCTCGACGCGCGGCAGGCGCTGCAATACGGGCTGGTCAACCGCGTGGTCCCCTCGGCCGAGGTGATGCCGCTGGCGCGCGAGGCCGCGGCCCGCTTCACGTCGGGCGCGCCGCTGACGCAGCGGGCCATCAAGGAGTCGGTCGTGCGCGGGCACGGGCTGCCGCTGGAGGACGCGATCCGGCTGGAGTCGATGCTGGCTTTCGCGACGCGCCAGACCGCCGACTTCGCCGAGGGGCCGAAGGCGTTCGCCGAGAAGCGCGAGCCGAAGTACCAGGGCCGCTAGCGGCTCAGCCGTCGAAGACGAGCACGCCGTTCGCGACGGCGGGGGCGCCCTGCGCGTTGCGCGTCTCCCAGAAGACGACGCGCTGGTCGCCGTCGCGCGACTCGCCCATCGCCTGCACAGTGATGGGGTCGCCCAGCATCACGATCGAGCGGAACTGGCCGGCGACCCGCCGCAGCCGCTCGGGGTCGTTGTCGAGGTAGCGGCGCATCAACTCGCGCACGGAGAAGGCGAAAGTGCAGCTGCCGTGCAGGATCGGGTCGGGCAGGCCGGCGTCCTGCGCGAAACCGCGCTCGGTGTGGATGGGGTTCCAGATGTCGGCGCACTCCGTGTAGACGTGGGCCTGGTGCGCCGACAGCGGCACGACGGTGCTCCACAGCGGCTCCGGCGCGACGACCCGCTCCGGCAGGGGCGGCACGGTCGCCAGCGCGCGGTCGGGGCCGTCGCTGCGCAGGCCGCGCATGATGCCGCTGGTGTCCATCACCGCGACCTCGTCGCCGCGCGAATCCAGCATCCGGTAGCGCGTCGTGCTGATCACGCCCGGCGGGATCTGCCCGACGGCGATCACTTCGCCCTGCGTCGTGATGACGTCGCCCTGCCGGAAGGCGCGGCGGAAGCGCCAGTCCGTCGCGGCGTGCACCCCGAAGGGAATCGCGCGCGGGTCCATGTCGTCGTCCAGCATGTGCCGGGCGTTCCACATCAGGCTCTCAACGAGGCCGGGGTGGCCCAGCAGGCCGCCCTCGCGCAGGTCGTCGCTGTACTGGGGCGCCCACTCGCCGATGCCGGCCGCGAAGGCCAGCAGGCGGCGCTTGGTCAGCTCCGTGCTGACGGCGATGGTGCGGCGTCCCACGCGGTCGGTCGCGATGGTGTAGGGGCGGGTGGCGGTGTCGGCGGTGGTCATCGTGCCGGCAGGGTAGCCGATCCCGGTGGCGGCCCGGGGGCTACACTCTGCGCGATGCGCCGGGTGCCCGCGCGGGCGGGACGGCGCCGGTGGGAGGTACAACGATGACGACCGGCACCTACACGACGATCCTCTACGAGGTGGACGGCCCCGTGGCCGTGATCACGCTCAACCGGCCCGACCGGCTGAACGCGATCGGCGGGGCGATGATCACCGAACTGCGCCACGCGATGGCCACGGCCGAGCGGGACACGTCGGTGGTGGGCATCGTGCTCACCGGTGCGGGGCGCGGCTTCTGCGCCGGCGTCGACATGGACGGCCTCGAGGATCTGGCCGCGGCCGACAACCCCAACCCCTTCGCCGACGACCCGGGGGACGTCCTGATCCCCGGCGGCGCGGAGCGGGACGCGGACTACGAACGGTCGGTGACGTTCGTGATGGCCGTGCGCAAGCCGGTCGTGGGCGCGATCAACGGCCCGGCGGCGGGGATGGGGCTGGGCCTCGCGGCGGCCTGCGACGTCCGCTTCGCGGCGGAGAATGCGTTCTTCGTCAATGCCTTCGCGCAGCGCGGCCTGACCGGGGAGCACGCCACGACTTGGCTGCTGCCCCGGCTGATGGGGCACGCGCGGGCGCTGGACATGATGTGGACCGGCCGGCGCGTCTCGGCGCAGGAGGCGCAGGCGTGCGGCCTGGTCAACGAGGTCGTGCCGAGCGAGGAGCTGCTCGATGCGGCCACGGACTACGTCCGCACGCTGGCGCGGACGGCGGCGCCGCGCTCGCTGATGCACATCAAGCAGCAGACCTACCGCGACCTGATGCGGCCCCTGGGCCCGGCGATGGAGGACTCGGAGGAACGGGCGCTGGTGTCGCTGAACTGGCCCGACTTCGCCGAGGGCGTGGCGGCCTTCCAGGAGCGGCGCGAGCCCAACTTCCCGGAGTTGGACCTCTCCTAGCGGCCCTCTGGCGCGCGGATGCGTGTCGGAGATCGCGGCCCCGGCGTTACCTGCGTGACGCGGGAGCGAAACCGGCGTGTGGTAAACTCAGGGTGAGTTCCGACCGGTCCGCGCACGACGATCCGGGCAGGACAGCGGCGGCGGCGCACCCACGCCGACTCGCCGGGTCCGGGCCGTCGCATCCGGGCGGCGCCGATGCCGCGCGGGGCGGACACGCGAACGGTCCCCCTCCGGGAACGCGCGCAGGAACCTCCGGCCCGTGGGCCGGCAAAGGACCAGTATGAGCAAGCCACGCAGACGACGCCGCGGCGGCGGCAATGCCGCCGATCCCGACCGCCAGCCCGCGAACCTGGACCACCGCAAGGGCCATCGCAGCCTGCTGCGCGCCGGCCTGCCGGAACTCCAGCGCGGCGGGCGCGGGGCGCCCCGCGCCGGGCGCGGCCGCTATCGGGAGCGCTAGGCCGCGGCGGCGCAACCCGATCGAGAAGCCGGAGCGTAACGAAGTCCGAGACGGACATGAGCAACACCACCGTTCAACCCAAGAAGAAGAGCCCCGCCAAGCCGCGCAAGCGCGTCGGGCGGCGCGTGCGGCGTGAGAGCGCCGCGCGGCCGATCGAGCGCGGGGCGCCGAGCACCGAGAAGGCCGCCGCCCGCCGGCGCGCCGCGCG
>JAPOXB010000056.1 GCA_026707335.1 Chloroflexota bacterium | reverse complement strand
GTTGCTTGACGGGATCATCGTCGTTGCTTGACGGGATCATCGTCGTTGCTTGACGTATCACACCCCCGTTTCCCGCTCAACCATGCGTGCTAGCACACCTCACCTACCCCTACACCTACTTAGGGTAGGGGTGCTGCGCACCTCCTACCCTTCCGAGATTCCGCCGTGGCGGTCGAGTGACGACGACTGAAACGGCGCCGCCGTGAGGTCGAGGGCCAGCGCGTGGGGAGGCCGTCCCGGTTCGGGCGGGGGTGGCGGGCGGTGGGGGTTGGGTTGTGGTTGTGGTCGCTGCCGGGGTTGGGCTGGCCGTGCGCGTTGGGCTGGGTGCGTTGCCGCTTGGAAGCGGGCTGGTTAGGTGGGGGACGGGCCGGGCTGGGTTGGCCGTCCGAGCTCGTGTTGCGTTGTCAGGATCGGCAACATGGTTGGGTTTGGGGCTCGGGCTCCCATGTCCGGCCCTTGTTTGGGGGGTGTTTGAGACCGCGCGGACTGATGTCCAGTTAGCCGTTCGGGTTTCGGAGTAGGTCGTTGACGAGCCGGTCCCATTCGGGGTCCCGGGCGTGCTTGGGCCGGCGGCCGTGGGTGTCGAGGTGGCAGTCGCGGCAGAGGGTTGTGAGGTTGTTGAGGGTGTCGCCGGCGTGGGGGTCGAGGTGGTGGGCTTCGAGCGGGGCGACGTTGCCGCATCGGGTGCACTGGTTGCCGTCCCGGTCGAGGGCCTGCAGGCGGAGCCGCCTCCAGGCGACTGTGCCGAGCTGGGGTCGTCGGCTACGCCGCTTGCGGTTGGGCACGCTGGGAGGGCCGTCGGTTCTTCGGCTCGCGGTAGGCGACTCCGGCGGCGAGGATCATGGCGGCGGCGAGGTCGTCGGGGGCTTTGCGGCGCCGATCGGCGCCGGTTCGTGCGAGTTTGTGGTTGCCGCTGGGGTCGGTGATGAGCCTCGCGTTGCGCATGGCGTCGCGCAGGACGATCCTGGTGGCGGGCTTGATGTCGCCGGCGTAGAAGAGCTCGCGGAAGGCGCGCACGTCGGCGCCCATGTCGATGTACCCGGTTCCTCGGGGCCATAGCCATGGTCGTCGTTGGCCGAACAGACCGTCGAGGTGTTCTTCGAGCTCTCCGATGCGGTAGCGGTCGCAGACGATCGCGACGGGTTCACCGAACCTTTCGAGTCCGGCGTCGATGAGCTGCCGGATGTCTGCGAGCCTCTCGCCGGCGAGGATGAGCTCGCCGCGTTCGTGGGCGGTGATGTAGAGGGAGCCGACGCCGGCGGCTTGGCCGCGTTCGTGGAGGCCTGGGTTGCTGCAGCATCCGAGTAGACCGTCGAGGCGGCCGGTTTCGGGCCAGTAGGCGGCGAGTCCGCAGAAAGCGGTTGAGGCGAGGTCGAGTCCCCAGAGCAGCGGGCCTTCTGCTGGCTCGTCGGCTTCGGCGTGTTGCCATTCGGGTCCGGGGATCAGCACGGACGCTTCGACGTCACGGACGCCGAGGTTGAGGCGCAGGGAGAGGAACGCCTGGTGTTGGGCGGGGTCTCTGAGGGCGAGTTTCGCTTCGCCGGCGATCGCGGCTTCGAGGTCGGGGAAGTGGTCGAGGGACGGGGCGGCCTTTCTCCAGGTGGCCGGGTCGTCTATCGGGTCGTTCTCGTCGGCGCAGTAGGTGAGGCTCCAGTCGGCTCCGCCTTGCAGCATCGCCTCGAACCAGTGGCCCTCTCCGCTGGCTGGGCGTGTCCCGATGCAGAACATCCTCGACCCGGGCTGCTTGCCCAGCGAAGTGCGTATCGCGGCGAGCATGGCGTCTGATGTGCCGTCGGGCCACTGGGCTGGCTCGTCGAGGATCGCGAGTTGCGGGGCGAGCCCGTGGGCGCGGCGTGGGTCGCTGCTGATCGCTTTGAACACGACTCCGGTTTCGGTGTTCGTGATGACGCCGACGTTCATGCCGTCCGTTGATCGCCAGCTGGCTCGGCGGGAGCCTTCGAGCTGGGGCCTAAGGAACGCTTTGGCGTGGCGGAACACGATCTTGGCCTGGTCGAGGCTTGACGCGACGACGACGACTTCGCCTCGGGGCTGGGCGAGCGGCCCGACGAGGCAGCAGCAGCCAAGCAGCGCGAGGAACGTGCTCTTGCCGATGCCCCGGCCGGCGGAGAGGGCGCACACGAGGTGTTCGCGGCGGCCGTAGAGGGCTTCGACGGCCTGTTCCTGCCAGGGGAGGACGGTGAACGTTTCGCCGGCGTGGCGGCCTTGCGTGACCTTCTGCCGGCTCATCCAGGCGGTTATCCGCTCCGGGAGCGTCCCTTCGGGTGTCTCGACCCGGGCCTCACGGACGACGGGGACGCGGGCGGGCGTGACCTGCTGACGGATGCCGCCGGCCTGGTCGAGGTCTAGATGCCCCGCACCATCGAACATGTGTTCTATGATAAGCCCACAGGCCGAACGGCCTGGTTGACACGGATGCACGGGTTATCCACGGATTCCACACCGCTACTAAGCTCAACACTCTTGGAAAGGTAGGAGGCGACGACGTGAACGCACGGCAACGCATCGAGGTCGAGATACTGGAGGCCCGCCGCGAGCTCCGCGAGCTCGCCGAGTCCGAAGAGGCTTGGACGGACGAGCAGCGCACGAAGGCGGAGCAGCTGAAGGCAACGATAAGCGGGGCCGAAGAGCGGCTCGCGGCGGCGATCGCCGCCGGCGACGACGCGCCCGAGGAGCGCGACCAGGACGCCGGCAACGCCGACGACGCCGACCGGCAGGAGCTGCTAGCCCGGGCCAGCATCGGAGAGATCTTCTCGTGCTCGGTTGAGGGGATCTCGCCCTCGGGGGCCACGAAAGAGCTGCAGGATGAGCTGAAGCTGCAGGGGAACATGATTCCGCTTGAGCTTCTGAGCGAGCCGGCGGCGAGGGTTGAGAAGTTCACGGCCGGGCAGACGCCGGCGCCGTCTGATGTCGGCGCGTCTCAGCAGCCGATCATCCCGGCCGTGTTCCCCCGCGCTGCGGCCGCCTACCTCGGCGTGCAGATGCCGACCGTCCCCGTCGGTGACGCGACGTTCACGATCATCTCGACGAGCGTCGCGCCGGGCACCCCGGCCGGTGGCGCCGAGCAGGCGCACAGCGCCGGCGCGTTCACCGCCACCGTCGTTGACCCCGAGCGGATCCAGGGGAGCTTTTTCATCCGCCGTGAGGACCGGGCCCGGCTCGCCGGCATGGAGGAAGCGCTGCGCATGAACCTCGCAGACGCGCTCTCCGACACGCTAGACAGCGAGATCGTCGGCACCAGCGGCCTGCTCGCCGCCTCGAACGCGGGCGGCGTCCGGCCTGCCGCGAACACGGCCGCCTCAACCGCGAGCGCTTTCGCCGACTACATGAACCTGCTCTACCAGGAGGTCGACGGGATCTACGCGGCGATGGCTGGCGACGTGCGGCTCCTCGTCGCCGGCGACGTGTACGCCGCGATGGGCGCGAGCTACCGGTCCGATGACGCCGACTACACCGCCGTTGACGCGCTGATGCGCCACGGCGGAGGCCTGCGCGTGAGCGCCCACGTCCCGGCCGCCGCGACCGTGAACAGCCAGACGAACAACGGCCTCGTCGTCGCCGCGAAAGACGTTGGCCGGATGCACGCGGTGGCGCCCCTATGGGAAGGGGTTGAGCTGATCGTTGACCCGCTCACGCAGGCGCAGGAAGGCGAGATCGTGATCACCGGCGTCCTGCTCTGGGGAGGGTTCAACCTGCTCCGGGCGGCCGCGTTCGACGCGACCTACGTCAAGACCAGCTAGCGGCTTGGGTCCCGAACGGATATACGCGGCCCTCGGGCCGCCCGACGGGCGCACCCTCGCCGGCCCCGCCGTCGTCTACAGCGACGTCGCCCGTGTTGACAGATACCGGCTGCAGATCATGCCGGGCGCGTTCGCGCCGCTCCCGGCCGACGTCGCGCTCAACGTGCAACACGACCGGGCCGCGATCGTCGCCCGGATCGGGGCGGGCCTCGAACTCCAGGACGGCCCCGACCAGCTGCGCATGGCCGCGACGTTGCCGGCGACGCCCCGGGCCGACCAGGCGCTCGCCGACGTGAAGGCTGGGCTTCTGCTTGGCATATCCGCCGAGCTCGTCGTCGCCCGGCAGACCGTCAGCGGCGGGCTGCGCAAGGTTGAGAAGGCAACGTTGACCGGGCTCGCCCTGGTCGATACCCCCGCGTTCCCTCAGTCCGAGATTGAGGCGATGGCCGCGAGGATCGCCGCCGAGCAGACCGGCGGCTGGCGCCGAGCCGCCGAGGGGTGGCTCTAGGTGTCGTGGTTCGACTGGTTCGTCGGGTTGTGGCCGTTCGGGAGCGTCGAGCCTTCCGGGGACTTCACCCGGGACTTGATCGCCGCCCGGCAGCGGTGGGCCTCGAACGACACGGACGACGCCGACCCCGAGCTCGCCGTGGCCGTCGGGATCGCCTCAACGATGTACGGCAACGCGCTCGCCGGAGCCACCGTCACCGGCGCCAGCCGCCTCGTCGCTGACGCGTTGACGCCGCCGATCCTCGGCTACCTCGGCAGGATGTACGCGAGCAAAGGGATGGCAACCCTGCTGATCGACGTCGGCCCGGGCGGGCTCCAGCTGACGCCGTGCCGGCTCGTCGAGGTGCGGGGAGGCAGGTTGCGCACGCGCCGACGGGCCGGCCACCGGCTGATCGAGCGCTGGGTGGCCCCGGCCGAGGTCGTCCATGTCGTCTACGAGCCGAGCGAAGACCCGCTCGTCGGGCTCCCGCCGTGGATACGCGCCCCGCATTTCGCGGCGGCCGCCGTCAACAGCGACAGGGCCCTGCAGAGAGAGAACGCCTCCCCCGTAGGGTGGGGGCTCTCGACCGCCGGCGACTTGACCGGGGAAGCCACAGACGACGCCACCGCCGGTGTTATCAAGAACCTCAACGACGCCCGTGGGAAGGTCGTCGCGCTCCCCACCCAGAGCGACAGGCAGGCTTACCAGCCGCCGGCCACGTCAACGCCGCCCGCCCACCGGGAGGGCGTCTTGACACGGTTCGGCCCCACCTATAGCCAACCTACCCCGCAAGTCGTCGGCCACCTCTGCTCAGCCCTGCTCGCCGAGCTCGGCGTCCCGCCCGTGCTGGCCGAACCCAACGCCGCCGGCGGCGTCTGGAGGGAAGCGCGACGCTACTTCCAGACCTCATCGGTAGGCCCCGTCGCGAAGGCCGCCCAGGCCGAGCTCCGGGCGAAGCTCGACCAGCCCCGGCTCGAGCTCGAGCCGGCCGGCGACCGCTCCCTCGAGGACGCAACGAACGCCCGGGCCGACCACGCCCGCGCCCAGGCCGTCGCAGCGCTCGCCGGCGCCGGCGTCCCGCTCGACGATGCGCTCGCAAGGGTCGGCCTATGACCGATCACCTCGACTTCTACCTCCTTGCCAGCGGCACCATCACCGCCGCCGGCACCGACTGGACAGCATCCGGGCTCACGTTGCCGGCCCCGATCGAGCAGGCCGTCGTCCTCAAGATCGGCCCCGTCAAGACCGCCGTGTTCGAAGAGGCGCGCCTGTACGACACCGACGGCGATGTCTACCCCGTCACGATCGGGCAGATACCGTCGGCCGAGAACGGGCAGGGGCTCCCGCTCTCCGCGATCGGCGTCAGCGGGATCGTCTACCAGGCGATCCGCGTCGGCCTCACCAGCGGCCGTGAGCTCGCGATCGCCGGCACCGGGATCTCCACCCCCTACGACGTTGCCGCCTGGGCGCTCCGCGCCGACGACATCAGCGTCGACGCGCTCGACGCCGACCTCCTCACCCGCGTCCTCCCCGTCCCCACCGAGGCCCGGGCAGGCTTCACCGTCAAGGTCAACGCCGCCGGCGACGGATACGAGCTCGCCGACGACGGCGGCGGCCCCAGCGGCGGAGGGACATCGCCCCGCTACGCCACCGCCGCCCAATACCGGGACAGGATCGGCTCCGACCAGGACGGGAAAGACGACCTCCTGGGCGAGCTCCTCGACGCCGCCAGCCGGGAGATAGACCGCGAGCTCCTCGCCGCCCCCGGACACTTCGCGCCGATCCCCGCCGACGCGGGCGACGACCCCGCCGCCTACACCTTCGACGGGAACGGCCACACAACCCTGAGGCTCCGTGACGCCGCCGGCGGCTACCTGATCCGCGAGCTCACCGCCGCCACCATCGACGGGGCCACCGTCCCCGTCGCCGACCTGATCCTGCAGCCCCGCAACGCCGGCACAGTCGGCCAGCCGTTCACCGCCGTCCAACGCGTCGGCGGCAGGACATGGCCCGACGGCGCCACCGTCGAGCTCACCGGCCGCTGGGGCTGGGCCACAACCCCGCCGCTGATCCGGGAGCTCACCGTCAAGGTCGCCCAAGACATCCGCGACAGCCACAAGGGCGGCAGCAGCGGCACCGTCGCGATCCTCGGCGAAGGCGTCGAATACCGGGACGAAACATGGCGGATATGGGTCGCCGCGAAACGAGCGCACACCCAAGACACCGGCGCCCGCCGCTAATGCCGCCGCCCGGATACCGAATCTGGCCGATCATCGGCCCCGGCCTCGGCCGGGCCGACGCCTCCCTGAACGGCTACTGCCCGCCGGTGATGGACGACTACCGTCAGCTGACAGAGCTCGGCGAGCGAGTCTGGGACGCCCCGCTACGCGGTGCCACCGGGCCGCTGCTGACCGGACCCGAGCTGCGCCTCTGCCGGCTCGCTCTCAACCTGACCAACAGGGGTCTCGGCCTCTGGCTCGGCGGGGTCTATCAACACACTGTGTTCGGTTGGCAGCAACGAACGACACTCACCCCGCTCCACGCGCTGGCTCTGCTCGGGCTCCGTCACACCATCGAACGCCGAGACCCCAGGCCCGGCGTGAGCTCCGCCTGGGGCGAGCTCCGCCTCGCCGCCGGCGGTGCCTCCCCGTTCGCCGGCGAGCTCCTACGCCGATGCCGGCGCGCGCTCGGCCTCACCCAGGCCCAGCTCAGCATCCTCGTCGGCGCCCGGCCCGACGAATCACGCGGCCGATACCACGAAGCCCGCAGCCCCGAAGCCCGCGGCCGCGACTTCGTCTCACGCTGGGAGAAATCCCTCTCCGTGCACCGCAGCATCGCCCACGCCCTCGTCGCCATCCGCGAGCACGACATCAAGTTCGACGACGCCATGAGCCGGCCCGGCCGGCTCGTCGCCGAAACCGCCCACGCCCACCCACAACACATCGAAGGGAGGGAGCGCTAGCCTGGTGCTCAGTCTCACGTAGATCTGTACTGGCCAATCCAGCCAAGCGAGAGCCCCCACCCCGGGGGCTCTCGCCATTCCTGCGGCCAGAACTCCACAGAAGCGGGGTAGAACGCGCCGCCAACCACGTGGTAAGGGTCGGGGTAGGGCTAAACCTTAGAACGGCTCCTACGGCCTCGCGGCTTACCCCGGGTAGGTTCCGGTAACACCACTTACCGGAACCAAACGGCCGGGGCGGGACTCGAACCCGCGACCGTCGAGTTAGCAGCTCGCCGCTCTGTCCACTGAGCTACCCGGCCGTGCCGCCGATGCTACCCCCCACAAAGCGAGAGGCCCGCCGGGGCGGGCCTCTCCGAAGGTCTGCGCTCCGATGCCACTTCACTCGGCGGACATCATCGCAGCGAGCTGCTACCGAGACCATACCACCGTCCTCCCCGCCCGCTTCACTTCGTGGACTAGCCAACAACGAAGCAAGCCGCCCCCGCACAGGGACGGCTCGCAGAAAGGGGAGGACATGACTCCCGCTCACACAGACGCTACAACGGGCCCGTGACGGATGCGGTACGCGCTCGCGCTCATAGTCGATGGCGATCGCCATGAGGTCGAAGCCAACACCATGCAGGAGGTCGTCGCGATGGAGGACGCCGCCGTCCAGCTACTCAAGACAAACCCCCGGGCGACGCTGGCCGAGGCCGAGGCCGAAGTCCGACGAGCGCGAGCCCAGCCCCGCCCCATCAGCAAGCACAAGCAGCGGATACTCCCGTCGAAGATCGCGATGGTAGACCCCCACGAAAGCGACCGGCGGCTGAGTCTGCACTCACCGGCCGCTCACTCCCCGGACGGGCAGATGATCCTCCCCGGGTTCGGGGTTGCTGACCCGCCCCGATCGCCGTGCCTGCCGCTCGCGTGGTACGACCTCGGCGAACTCCCCGGCGCAACCAACCAAGCGGCCCCGCTCGCGCTACGCACAATCGTCGAATCGTGCGCGGCCGTCCGCCTGGGTGACCGGGACATCGGCGTACCCGTCGTTCTGTCCGTCACGCTGCGGGAGTTCCTGGCGTGGTTGTACCCAGGCCGCCGGCCCAGCCCCGCCGAGTACTGGCCGCGGCTGATGGCTGCAAGCGAAGCGCTCGACTCGTTTGAGGCTCGATTCCCGTTCGAGGATCCCGAGACCGGCCGGGGAGGGCTGCAACGGATAGTGAGTCTCGGCACCATTCCACGCGGCCCCGGCGCTCTCGATGACATGATCCGCATCATCGTCGACCTTCCGCCCGGGAGCGGCCCCGGGCCGATCCTGCCGGCCTCCCTGCGACGCTGGGGGGTCAAGTCGGCCCCGGCGTACCGGCTGCTGCTCAACCTCGCGTTCGATTGGTTCGAGCCCGGGCGCACCCACGCCCCGGTAGGCAAGGGCGAGAGAAGGCACTGGGCGCGATCGTACGACCACACCCGCTACCCCGCAATGGGACACGGCATGCTCGTCGAGCGCGCGTTCCCAACCAGCGCGAACCGTGACCGGTGGCACCTCACCCACCGCGCCGATAAAGCTCTCGCGAAGCTGCAGGCCGCAGGCGACGTGCAGGTGGTCATGATCGACGAGCACAGGTTCCGAGTTCTGCCGCCCGAGGAGCAGGAGCCCGGCGAGCGCATGACGAAGCGCATGAGCCAGCAGAAGCGCCGGAAGCCTCCCGGTCTCGTCGAGGGCGAAGACGCCAAACGCGCAGCCAAGCCCGAGCGTAGTACCACCGTGGCCGAGCTTGAGCAGCTTGAGCTCGCCCGCTGGCACGCCGAGTACGGCGTCTGACCCCCCGCCCGGGGCCTGTGGATAACACCGTCGTTGCTTGACGGGATCATCGTCGTTGCTTGACGGGATCATCGTCGTTGCTT
>JAPOXB010000038.1 GCA_026707335.1 Chloroflexota bacterium | reverse complement strand
TTCCGGTCCCCCCTCTCCATTGCTCGCCAATGGAGAGGGGGTTAGGGGGTGAGGTTCGGGCGACCGCCAGGGGGGTGAGGTTTGGGCGGGCGAGCCGGGGCGCTAGACTGCGCGCAGCGGCGGGCCCGAGGAGTCCGGCCGCGCAGCCCCGGAAACGAGGTGCGACTTGTCCGACGACCAGCCCCTGCTGACCGAACGGCGCGGCGAGAAGGACGGCATCCTCTGGATGACGCTGAACCGGCCCGAGCGGCTGAACGCGCTGACCTTCCCGATGCTGCACGAGATGCGCGAGGTCTTCTTCGCCGCCCGCTTCGACCGCTCCCTCCGCTGCATCGTGATCACGGGGGCGGGGCGCGGCTTCTGCTCGGGTATGGACGTGGGCGGCGCGGGAAATCCCGACCCCGATCCGCCGCCGCCGGGCTTGCAGCCGGGCGACCTCGACCTGGAGGGGCACCGGTTCGTCATGCGGCGCGAGTCGGAGACCTTCACGGCGCTGCGCCGGCTCGAGACACCGATCATCGCGTCGGTCAACGGGCCCTGCGTGGGGGCCGGCTTCGACCTGGCCAGCCTCTGCGACATGGCGGTCGTGTCGAAGGCGGCGAAGTTCCAGGTGGCGTACGTCAAGCGGGGGCTCCACGCCGACCTGGGCGGCTTCTGGTCGCTGCCGCGCGTGCTGGGCTGGCGCAAGGCGATGGAGCTGATGATGACGGGGCGCTTCATGAGCCCCGAGGAGGCGCACGCAGCGGGGTTCAGCAACGCGCTGGTGGAGCCGGAGGATCTGGAGGCCGAGACGATGCGGCTGGCGCTGGAGATCGAGGCCGGGCCGCCCATCGCGCAGCGGATCGGCAAGCTGCTGGCGACGCGCTCTCAGTTCATGGACTTCGACTCGGCCTTGCAGTGGTCGGAGACGGCGATCCCGTTGGTCGACCTGTCGGCCGACCACAAGGAGGGGATCGCGGCCTTCCTGGAGAAACGCCCGGCCGACTTCCGCGGCTTCTGAGCCGCCAGGCGCCGGCGCCATGTCACCCGCGACGGCGCTGTCGGACCGCTCTCTGGGCTGGCTGCGCTACCTGCACCGCAAGGCGATGACGCCCGACGACTGGTCGCGGGCCGGGCGGCCGCATCCGCACTGGGACAACCGCTCCGACCCGCCGATGGGGTCGTGGCACCGCTTCGACCTCACCGACTCCAGCTACGCCCTGGGGCTGATGGCGCAGTCGACGCCGGCCTGGCGGGAGGTCTACACCGCGATCCTGGATGCGCTCATCGAGCGGCACACACACTGGTGGTCGGCGGCCGACTGGCTGACGCAGTTCGGCCCGGACCCCGACCGGGCGGCCTATCCCGAGGTGTACCGGCGGGTGATCCCCGAGGCGGTGTGGGGCGACTACGACGTGCCCGGCTGGACGGCCAACGGGATCGAGCCGTGGGAGCGGAACCTGGACCCCATCGGCGCCGAGGCGATGCTGTTCTACAAGGGCTTCTTCCTGTGCCTGCTGGGCGTCCGCGCGCTGGTCGCGGGGGGCGAGCGCTGGAACGTCCCCTTCGAGATGATCCGCGAGCCCGGGATGACGTTCACCTGGACGCACTCCGCGATCGCGGCGCACTTGGCCGGGCAGATGGGGCGCCGGCCGGTCGGCTGTCACTGCGAGAACACGAAGATCTGGCCGTATTGAATGGCGGGCGCGGGCTTCGGTCTGAAGCTCCACGACACGGCCTTCGGCACCGACCACTGCGACGCCTACCTGGAGTGGGTGCGCTACGCGCGCGGCGCCTACCTGGGCCTCGACGGCGTGGAGCCGCCGCGACGGATGAGCATGTACTACGACCCGCTGCTCGACCTGCACATGCGCACGTCCGTGGCGGGCGCGACCGATGTCGCGCTGTTCCTGGCGGCCGTCGCGCCGGGGGAGGCGCGTGCGCTGTACGACGCCAGCGTGGCGCGATCGCACCTGGTCGATGCGGATCCGGCGCCGCCCCGGCATCCGAAGTCGCCCGCGACGACGTTGCTTCTGGCCAAGGAATGGGGCCTCGACACGCACGCGGAGCGGGTGGCGGCGTCGATCGACGCGCACTACGAGCCCACCTGGGACGCCGCCGCGGGCGAGTTCACCTGGGGCCTGGGGCTGGGGGAGCGCCACCCGCGGGGGCAGTACAACGCCTTCCTCGCCGCGGCCGAGGCCAATTCCGAGGGCGCATGGACCCGCTTCGCGGGGGAGGGGATCGCGCGCGGCGAGGGCGAGATCAGGGACATCGACTTCCCGAACGTCGCCTGCCGAGAGGCGCACTGGCGCGACGGCGCGCTGCACTGCCGGCTGGCCGCCAAGCGGCCGGAGGACCTGGGGCGGCCGACCTCGTTCCGGGTGCGCGGCCTGGCCCAGCCGGACGCCTGGCGCGCGACGAGCGCGAGCGGGGTGCGCAGCCGCGTGGAGGGGGCGGACCTGGTGGTCGAGGGGCCGCTGAGCGAGGAGCCGATCCGCATCGGCCGCTGAGCCGGCGGCCCGCCGCCCGTGCCCGCGACATGACAGGCCCGGCGCGGCGTGGGAGAATGCGCCCGATCCGCCGGACTCCCGGCGGACGCCAGCCCGGCCCGCGCCCAGGCGCGACGACGCCACGATCCGAGGACCCATGATGAACGGCGACCCCCTCCACACCCGGCTCTGCGAGGAATACGGCTGCGAGGTGCCCATCGTCGCCTTCGCGCACACCCGCGACGTGATCGTGTCGGTCTGCAACGCGGGCGGCATCGGCATTCTGGGCGGCGCCGGGCTGACCAGCGACGAACTGCGGGCCAACATCCGCTGGATCCGCGACCGCGTCGGCGGCAAGCCCTTCGGGGTCGACCTGCTCGTCCCGGCCTCGTTCGTCGAAGGCCAGATGGAGGACCTGGAGTCGATGATCCCGCAGGGCCACCGCGCCTTCGTCGAGGACCTCAAGCAGGAGCTTGAGGTCGAGGAGCCCAAGAAGACGGGAGAGAGCTGGGGCACGCTGCTGCAGCGCGCGCGCGACCTGCTGGAGGTGCTGTTCGAGGAGCAGGTGCCGATCTTCGCCTCGGGGCTGGGCAGCCCCGCCTTCATCATCGAGCGGGCGCACGCGCACGGCATGAAGGTCTGGGGGCTGGTGGGGCTGCCCAGGCAGGCGCGCCGCCAGGTCGAGGCGGGTGTCGACGTGATCGTTGCGCAGGGCTACGACTCGGGCGGGCACAGCGGCACGATCGGCACCTTCACGCTGGTGCCGGAGGTGGTCGAGATCGCCAAGGGCAGCAACTCGATGGTGCTCGCGGCCGGCGGCGTCTCGACCGGGCGGCACCTGGCCGCCGCCGTGGCGATGGGCGCCGACGGCATCTGGACGGGCACGATCTGGCTGGCGACGAACGAGTCGGCGACGGAGATGTTCATCAAGCAGCGCCTCGTCGACGCGCACGCCGAGGACGCGGTCCAGTCGCGCGCGACGTCGGGCAAGCCGATCCGGCAGCTGCGCTCGAACTGGTCCGACGCCTGGAAGCAGCCGGAGGCGCCCGACCCGCTGCCGATGCCGCTGCAGGGCATGCTCGTCGATGGGCTGCTGGCCGGCATCCGCGAGGCCCGGCTGGAGGATTGGATGACCACGCCGGCCGGGCAGAGCGTGGAGGGCATCCACGGCATCAAGCCGGCGGCCGAGGTCGTCTACGACCTGGTCGAAGAGGCGCAGGAGCAGTTCGACAACGTGCTCGGCCAGCCGGTCGCCTGACGCCGGCCCGCGATGGCGACCCCGGACGACCGATCCCCCGGCATCTACATGGATGCGGCGATCGCCGGCCTCGCCGTGGAGGCCGACGGGGGCCACGAGATCCCGGGCTCGCAGCACGGCGTGCGGGAGAGCTTTCGCGGGGCGCTGAGCGGCCGCCGCCTCGACCAGGGCGATCCGCCCTGGCGCTGGGTGGAGATCGTCGACCTGACGGAGAAGCCGGCCCACTTCGAGGAGCGCGCGGTCTGGTGCGAGGAGACCTTCGTCTACCCGCTCGACGGCTCGCCGTGGCCGCCGCCCGCCGGGCCCGCCCCGTGAGCGCGCCCCGCGCGGCGCGAGGACGCTGAGATGCCCACCGCCGATGCATCCGGGGGCGGCTTGCATATCGTCGTCTGCGCGAAGCAGGTGCTCGACCCCGACGGCGTCAACAGCTTCGCCTTCTGGGGGCGGCTGCAGGTCGGCGGCGACGGCCGCTCCTTCGACACGGGCGAGATGGTGCCGCGGATCATCAACGCCTACGACGAGCAGGCCGTCGAGGCCGCGCTGCGCATCCGCGACGCGCGCGTGGACTGCCGGATCACCGTCGTGACGGTCGGGGACGAGGAGGCGGGCGCGATCCTCAAGCGCTGCGTGGCGATGGGGGCCGACGACGCGGTGCAGATCGTCGACGCGGCGGCCGGCCTGGGCGACGGCTTCCGCACGGCCCGCCTGCTGGCCGGGCTGATCGCGGAGCTCGGCGACGTGGACCTCGTGCTCTGCGGCCGCCAGGGCTCGGACTACGACCAGGGGACCGTCCCGGCGGCGCTGGCCGAGCGGCTCGGCGCGGCGCTGGTGACGATGTCGGCGGGGGTGGCGGTCGAGGGCGGGACGCTGCGCGTCGTGCGCGTGACGCCGCGCGGCGAGGAGGTCGTGCGGGCGACGCTGCCCGCCGTCGTGAGCATCTCGAACGAGATCGGCACGCCGCGCTACCCCAGCAGCCGCCGCATGATGCAGGCGCGTCGGCAGCGCCCGGAACGGCGCGAGGCGTCGGACTACGAGGGCGCGCCGGGCGCGGTGGGCGTCGAGGTGACGCGGCTGATGGTGCCCGACGTGCAGGGGCACTGCGAGATCATCGAGGGCGGATCGGCGGCCGAGAAGGCGGAGCGGCTCATGGCGCAGCTGCACGAACGGGGGCTGCTGGGTGGCTGAGCACGTGCTGGTCCTGGTCACGGCGATCGAGGCCGGCGGACCCCTGCGCGACGCCGACGGCGAAGCCCTGGGCGCAGCCCAGGCGCTGGCGCGGGAGCGCGGCTGCGAGGTCGCCTGCGCGCTGATCGGGGCCGATGTCGCGGCGGCGGCGACGGAGGCCGCCGAGCGCGGCGCCGGGCTGATCCTCACCGCCGACGCGGCTGGCCTGGCTGCCTTCGACGGCGGCCGCTCCGTGACGATCGCGGCGGAGGCCGTGGGGCGCGCCGAGGCGCGCGTCGTGCTGATCCCGCGCGGGCCCGACGTGCTGGAACTCGCGCCGCGGCTGGCGGCCCGGCTCGACGGCGCCTCGGTTGTCGGCGCGACGGAGGTCCGCACCGCGAGCGACGACGTGGTCGCGGTCGCGGCGGTGTTCGGCGGGGCGGCCCGGGCGGAGTACGCCTTCCGCGCGCCCGGCCCGCACGTGATCGGGCTGGCCCCGGCCGTCGCGGAGGTTCCGGAGCGTCGGCCCGGGCGCAGCGCCCCGGCGGTCGCCCTCGCGATCCCCGAGGCGGACGGTCGCGTCAGGACGATCGAGGCGGCCCCCGACGTCAGCGGGCCCCGGCTCGAGGACGCCAAGCTGGTCGTCGCCGGGGGCCGGGGCCTGCAGGACGGCGAGAACTTCGCGCTGATCCGCGAGCTGGCGCAGGCGCTGGGCGGCATGCCGGGGGCGTCGCGGGCGATCGTCGACGACGGCTGGGCCTCCTTCGAGCAGCAGGTGGGGCTGACGGGCAAGATCGTCACGCCCGACGTCTACTTCGCGGTCGGCATCTCGGGGGCGAGCCAGCACATGGCGGGCTGCGCCAACGCGCGCTGCATCGTGGCGGTCAACACCGACCCCGAGGCGCCCATCTTCACCTTCGCGGACTACGGCATCGTCGACGACGCGCTCGACGTGCTGCCGGCGCTGGTCCGCCTGGCGCGCGAGCGGGGCGCGTGAGGCGCCCGCGCCGTGGGCCGCACCTGATCGACCCGGCGGACCTGGCCGACGCGGACAGCGTGCGCCCGCCCGGCGGCTCGCTGATCGACATGCACGCCCACAGCTCGAACCTGTCGCGCGACAGCGGCGTCTCCGTCGACGACCTGATCGCGCAGGCCAAGCGGCGCGGGCTCGACGCCATCTGCCTGACGGAGCACAACGCGCTCTGGCCCGACGCGCAGATCCGCGAGCTGAGCGAGCGCCACGCCTTCACCGTGCTGCCCGGCATGGAACTGGGCACCGACGTCGGCCACGTGCTGGTATTCGGCTTGCCGCGCTACCACCCCGAGCTGCTGGAGATCGAGGAGCTGCGCCGCATCGTGACGGCCGAGGGCGGCGTGGCCGTGCAGGCGCACCCGATGCGCTACCGGCCCGGGCGTCAGCCGGGCTGGGAGGACATGCGGCGATGGTTCGACGGCGTCGAGGTGGTCAACGGCGACCACTCCGACACGGTCGGCGGCTACCACCACACGCAGGCGATGGAACTCGGCCTGGCCCCCGTCGGCGGCAGCGACGCGCACAGCCGCCAGGCCGTCGGCCGGGTCGCGACCGCCGTCCCCGGCTACGTCGCCGGCGTCTACGACCTCGTGCGCTACATCGCCGAGCGCCGCACCCAGCCGGTCGATATGCGGCCGCCGCGGTCGGTCGGTCGGCCGCGCCGGGGCCGCCCCCTCCGCGAGCCGTAGCGGCTGTCGACGGTCACCTAGGCATGGGCCCCGGGTCGTCGGGCCCGAGCACACGGAAGGGCGCCCGGCCGAACTCCAAGCCGTTTACGGTCACGCGGACGCTGTAGTCGCCATAGTCCTCGATCTCAATGCCACCCACGATGGTGATGAGCATGCTCTGCCACACCACTTCTCCCGGCGGCGCCTGGAAGTCGAGGGTGCTGCGAGACGCCTCGCCCAAGAGGCGACCGTCGGCGTCAATGCACTGGACGACGACCTCTTTCTCGCCCACCTCAACAGAACTGAATGAGAAGCCCGTCACAAGATAGAGCCGCTCCATGGTCGTCGGGAGCGACTCCGCCTGAAAGAAGCGAACGTCTAGGGCGTCGATGTCGATTCGGGCAGTGTCGGGGTCAACCCGCACTGCTTCGCAAAGGAACGAGTAAGCGACTTCCATTCATCGGTCTCCTCGCCAGCCGGGCCAAGCCAAGCGAACATCACCCATGGCTTCTGCCGCACAGGGGTCCATGCTGCCTGAGCCCGTCCATCGTTGTCAGCCATGACTCCCTCCTTCGCGCTGCCTCCAATATAGCCACCGCGGGCCCGCCATGGGCGCCGTTGAAGCGGTGATGGCGATCGCGGGGGAGCTGGCGCGGCGCCGCCGCTAAGAGAACGGCGCGTCGCGGAGGAGGGCGACGTGCGTGCCCGGCTGCTCCGACTCCTCGGCCCGCGACCACGTCCGATCGACCAGCCGCCAGCCCTGGCGCTCGTCGGCCAGCATGGTGTCGAAGAGGTGGCGCAGGTGCGCCTGATGGCGGGGGTCGCGCACGGGCGCGGTGGCCTCGACGCGCTCGTCGAGGTTGCGCTTCATGATGTCGGCCGAGCCGATGAAGTACTCCGGCGCGCCGTCGTTGGCGAAGTAGTAGACGCGGGAGTGCTCCAGGAAGCGCCCGATCACGCTGACGACGCGGACGTTGTCGCTCAGGCCCGGCACGCCGGGGCGCAGGCGGCAGATGCCCCGCACGATCAGGTCGACCTGCACGCCGGCCTGCCCGGCCTCGTAGAGCAGGCGCGTGAACGCCTGGTCCTCGAGCGCGTTCATCTTGAACACGATGCGCGCCGGCCGGCCGGCCTGCGCGTGGGCGATCTCCCGCTCTATGCGCTCCGCCAGCGCCGTCCGCAGGCCGGTCGGGGAGAGCACGATCTGCTTCGTCGCGGGGAAGCGGCCGTAGCCGGTGAGGTGGTTGAAGATCGAGAGCAGGTCGTTGCAGACGGCGGGGTCGGAGGTGAAGAGGCCCAGGTCGGTGTAGACGCGCGCCGTGGTGGAGTTGTAGTTGCCGGTGCCGATGTGCCCGTAGAGCCGCACGCCGTCGGGCTCGTCGCGCACGACGAGGCTCATCTTGCTGTGGATCTTGCGGTTCGGCCGCCCGTAGGCGATGTGCACGCCGGCGTCCTCGAGCCGGCGCGCCCACTCGATGTTGCGGGCCTCGTCGAAGCGCGCCGTCAGCTCCACGATCACGGCGACCTGCTTGCCCAGCGTGGCGGCGCGGATGGCGGCCTCGAGCAGGGGCGAGTCGGGCGAGGTGCGGTACATCGTCTGCTTGATCGCGAGCACGCGCGGGTCGACGGCGGCGGCGCGCATGAAGCGGGCCACGCTGGCGTCGAACGACTCGTAGGGGTGGTGCACCAGCACCTCGCGGGCGCGCAGCGTGGCGAACAGGTCGTCGCCGGTGTCGGCCTCCTGGAAGGCGCCGGGGATCGCTGGGGCGGGGGTCGCGAAGGCGGGGGCGTCGGCGGCGGCGTCGGCCAGCTCGGTGATGTCGGAGAGGCGCAGCGGCGAGGGCAGGACGAGCACGTCCTCGTCGGCCAGCCCCAGCTCGCGGCGCAGGACGCGGCCGCGCGCGCCGCCGGAGTCGGCCGACAGCTCCATGCAGACCGGGGCCGCCATCCGCCGCCGCTCGATCATCGTGCCGACGACCTCGCGCAGGTCGTCGGCGGCCTCGCCGGGGGCGTCGATGTCGGCGTTGCGCAGCAGGTGCATCAGCCACCAGTCCGAGAAGGCCGCGCCGGGGAAGAGCAGGTCGAGGTGGGCGCCGATGACCTCCTCGATGGCGACGTAGACGCCGTCGCCGGCCTCGACGAAGCGCGGGCGGTTGTCGGGCACCTTGATGCGGGCGAAGCGCACGTCGCCGGTCTCCGGGTCGGTCACGTTCGCGCCGATGGAGAGGCTGCCGCCGGAGATGAACGGGAAGGGGTGCGCCGGGTCGACGACGAGCGGCGTGAGGACCGGGAATACGTCGCGCACGAAGTACTCCCGCACCCGCGCCCGCTGCACGGCCGTGAGGTCGGCGTAGGCCGAGACGGGGACGCCGGCGGCGGCCAGCCCGGGCGCGAGTTCCTCGCGCCAGCAGGCGGCGTAGCGGTGGCGCATCGTCTCGCCGCGCTGCCGCACGATGTTCAACTGCTCGCGCACGCCCAGCCCGTCGATGGTCTCCTCGTCGTCGCCGCTGCGCAGCCGGCTCTGCAGCCAGCCCACCCGCTTGGCGTAGAACTCGTCGAGGTTGCTGGCCG
>JAPOXB010000158.1 GCA_026707335.1 Chloroflexota bacterium | reverse complement strand
TCGTCGCTCGCGTCGGGCGAGGGGGCGGCGGCCGCGGCCCGCAGCCGGGGGAAGCCGGCGCGCAGGCCCAGGCTGACGGGCATCACGCGCGAGGGGCTGGCGGGGAGCCCGGCGTCGCGGGCCGACTTGCGCGGGCTCAGCCGGCCCCAAGTGAGCGTGCCGTCGAGGCAGAGCTCGTCGAGCCAGGCGGGGTCGTAGTCGGTCAGGCGGGCGGGCAGCAGGTCGCGCTCCCAGGCGACGGCGGGGGCCTCGAAGCCCTGCAGCCGCTCCACGACGGCGCGCAGCCCCTGCTTGCCGCTCAGGCGGGCGTCGGGCGCGCAGTGCTGCCAGCGCAGCAGGAAGCGCATGAAATCGCGCGCGCCGACGGGCTCGATCTGCTTGCGCAGCAGGTCGAGCGTGTAGCGATGGATGCGCGCCAGCAGGCGGCGGTCGCAGAACTCGTCGGGGGCGTCGGGGGGCGCGCCCGGGGCTCCGGGCGTCGGCAGCGGGCCGCTCGCGGCGGACGGCGTCGTGAAGCGGCCGCGCAGCACGTCGCCGCGCGCCTCCAACTGCGCGAGGCCACGCTCGACGTCCTCGGCGCGCAGGCCGCTGCGGGCCGCCAGCGCCACGGCGGTGGTCGGTCCCACGACCTCGCAGTGGCCGCGCAGCAGGCGGACGCGGGCATCGTCGCGGTCGGCGACCGCGGCGGCGACGCCGGGCGGCAGGCTGAGCGCCGGGTCGATCCGCGCGCCGGAGAAGAGCATCTCGACCAGGGGCAGGTTCTCGGCGGCGAACCAATAGCGGGGCGCCGCGCCGGGCAGGCTGCCGGCGGGCTCCGCGACCGCGGCGCGGCCGTTCGCCACGAGGTCGTCCAGCCAGGCCTCCCAGCCCCGCACCTGGGCGTCGGAGACGGCGACGAGGGAGAGGAGCAGGTCGTGCACCTCCTCCGCATCGCGGGGGACGGGCCAGGCCTCCTCGCGCACGCGGGCGATGGCGGCGGGGTCGAGCGCGGCGAGGTCACGGGCGTCGTCGGGCAGGGCGTGCTGCAGCATGACGGCGCGCGTGCGGCGCTCCTCGATGGGGGCGTCGTCGAGGTAGGTGTAGGGCTTGCCGTTGAGGATCTCGTGCGCCATGGGCGAGGGCTCGACCGTGTCGCGCGCGTGCAGCGCGATCGCGCCGGCCTCGATCCGGCCGAGCGTGGCGACGAGCCCGTCGGTGTCCATCCACTCGCGCAGGCAGTCCTCGCGCGACTGCCGCACGAGCGGGTGGTCGGGGTAGTCGAGGGGCCCCGTGACGTTCTCCTGGCAGCCGACCTGGGCCGGGAAGACGGCGGCGAGCAGGTCGTCGGCGCGCATGCGCTGGAGCTGCGGGGGCACCTTCTTACCGCCGCGCTGCCGCTCGACGGCGAGGGCGCGGGTCGCGTTCCAGCGCCAGCGGGTGCCCCACTGCGGCACGTAGAGGATGGCCTGCGACAGGGCGTCCTCGGCGCCGTCCGCCTTCAGGTAGCCGGCGACCTCCTCCAGGGGGAACGACTGGGCGGGGCCGATGGAGAGCACGATCGCGTCGTCGTTGGCGGCGGCCTGCAACTCGAAGTCGAAGCGGACGCAGAAGCGCTTGCGCAGGGCGAGCCCCCAGGCGCGGTTGATGCGCGCGCCGAACGGGGCGTGGACGACGAGGTGCTGGTCGCCGGCCTCGTCGAAGAAGCGCTCGAAGACGACGTCCGTGTCGGATGGCACGACGCCCAGCGCGACGGCGCCGGCGCGCACGTAGTCGAGCAGCTGCGCCGCGCCCAGCGCGTCGAGGCCGCACTCCTCCCGCAGCAGCTCGGTCGTCGCCTCGACGTCGCCGAGGCCGGCGGCGATGTCGCGCCGCAGGGCGCTCACCTCGGCCGACAGCTCCACGGTGCGGCCGGGCGCCTCGCCCAGCCAGAAGGGGATGGTTGGCGGCGCGCCCTGCGCGTTCTCCACACGCACCGTGCCCGATTCGACCCGCTTGATCCGCCAGGAGGTCGTGCCGAGCAGGAAGATGTCGCCGGCCATGCTCTCGATGGCCCAGTCCTCGTTGACCGTGCCGACGAACGTGCCGTCGGGCTCGGCGACGACGCGGTAGTCGCCCAGCTCCGGGATCGTGCCGCCGTTGGTGAGCGCCTTCATGCGCGCGCCGCGGCGGCCGCGGAGGACGCCGTTGATGCGGTCGTGGTGGATGAGGGGGGCGGCCCGGCCACCGCCCTCGCCGACGCCGTCACGCAGCATGGCCACGACATCGTCGAAGTCAGCGCGGGCGAGGTCGCGGTACGGGGCGGCGCGGCGGACGAGATCGAAGAGGGCGTCTTCGGGCCAATCCTCGCAAGCCGTCTCGGCGACGATCTGCTGCGCCAGCACGTCGAGCGGGGCGACGGGCTGCTGCACGCGGTCGAGGCGGCCGGCGCGCACGGCGCGGACCAGGGCGGCGCACTCGACCAGCTCGTCGCGGGTCGTGGGGAAGAGCTTGCCGCGCGGGGTCAGGCCGAGGGCGTGCCCGGAGCGGCCGACGCGCTGGAGGAAGGTGCTGATGGCTCGGGGGGAGCCGATCTGGCAGACGAGGTCGATGGAGCCGATGTCGATGCCCAGTTCCAGGGAGGCCGTGGCGACGAGCGCGCGCAGGTCGCCGCGCTTGAGGCGCTGCTCCATCTGCAGGCGGCGCTCCTTCGAGAGCGAGCCGTGGTGGCTGGCGACGTGCTCCTCGCCCACCCGCTCGGCCAGGTGATGGGCGACGCGCTCGGCCAGGCGCCGCGTGTTCACGAAGATCAGCGTCGTGCGGTGGCCGGCGATGAGCGCGGCCAGGCGGTCGTAGACCTCCGCCCACTGCTCGTGCGAGGCGACAGCCGCCATCTCGGAGTTTGGCAACTCGATGCCGAGTTCGAGGTCGCGCTGGTGGCCGCGGTCGACGATGACGCAGCCGGGGCCGTCGTCCTCGTCGGCGCGCTCCGGCCCGACGAGGAAGCGCGCGATCTCGTCGATCGGGCGTTGCGTCGCGGAGAGGCCGATGCGGGCCGGGCGCTCCTCGGCGACGTGGTCGAGCCGGGCGACGCTGAGAGCCATGTGGCTGCCGCGCCGGTCGCGGACGAGGGCGTGGATCTCATCGACGATGAGGGTGCGGACGTGCCGCAGCGTGGGTCGCGCCTTGGCCGCCGTGAGCATCAGGTAGAGCGACTCGGGGGTGGTGATCAGGATGTGGGGCGGGTTCTTGGTGATCGTCTGCCGCTGCGACGGCGTCGTGTCGCCGCTGCGCACGGCGACGCGGATCGGCGGCAACTCGTAACCCAGCTCGGCCGCGATGGCGTTGATCTCCGCCAGCGGCGCCTCGAGGTTGCGGTGGATGTCGGCCCCCAGCGCCTTGAGCGGCGAGACGTAGAGGATCTCGATCTGGTCGTCGAGCAGGCCCGTCTCGGCCTTGCGGATCAGCGCGTCGATGCCGGCCAGGAAGGCGGCCAGCGTCTTGCCCGACCCCGTGGGCGCCGCGATGAGCACGTCGCGGCGGGCGCGGATGTGCGGCCAGCCGTCGGTCTGGGCGTCGGTGGGGGCGGAGAAGTGGCGTAGGAACCAGGCCTGCACGGCGGGGTGGAAGTCGCGCAGGGCCCGAGGCGCGTCGGGCGGCGGAGCGGGCGCGGGGGGCTCGGTAGTTTGGACCATGTGTTCTAGTCGGACTGTAGCAGGGAGCCGGGAGGCCGGCCTTCGGATCAATATCGCAGACTGAGGGCGAGCGAAACCAGGACCGTCGGAACCCACAGGGCAACGACGGCTGCCCGGCTTCTCCGACTGACCCCTGCCCGCAGGGACGCAGGGTGCTAGGGTCGCGGGCGGAGGACGACGGCATGACCCAACCCCCCATCGACTGGGCGGCGGTGCACGCGGAGGCGCTCGACGTGCTGACGCGCTACCTGCGCATCGACACGTCGAACCCGCCGGGGCGGGAGGCGCCGGGGGCGCGCTTCCTGGGCGACCTGCTGGCGGCGGAGGGCTTCGAGTGCACCTACCTGGAGCCGCAGCCGGAGCGCGAGATCCTGCTGGCGACGCTGCCCGGCGACGGCAGCAAGCGCCCGATGATGCTCTGCAACCACATCGACGTCGTGCCCGTCGAGGAGGAGTACTGGACGAAGCCGGCCTTCGAGGGGCTGGTGGAGGACGGCCGCATCTACGGCCGCGGCGCGGTGGACATGAAGGGCGCGGGGGTGATGCAGCTGCTGACGATGCTGCTGCTGAAGCGGCAGGGCGTGCGCCTGCGCCGCGACGTGGTGTTCTGCGCCGTGCCCGACGAGGAGGCGGGCAGCGTCTGGGGCATGCAGTGGCTGTCGGAGCGGCACCCGGAGCTGGTGGACGTGGAGTTCGAGATGAGCGAGGGGGGCTCCGGCACGTCGCGCTTCCTGGGGCAGGACGTGGAGCTGTTCAACGTCGCGACGAACGAGAAGACGATGTGCTGGCTCGAGCTGCGGGCGGTGGGCACGCCGGGGCACGGCAGCCGGCCGCACCTGGACAACTCGGCCGTGCACCTGACGCGCGCGCTGCAGCGTCTGGCCGACTGGGACCGCCCGCTCGAATTCGTGCCGGAGACGCGCCACACGACCGAGCAGTTGCAGGAGGCGGGGCTGATGCCGGCCGGCCTCTCGGAGGCTGAGATGGAGGAGCTGATCCGCAGCAACGCCGCGCAGCAGGCCGCCTTCCAGAACACGCTCAACATCACGATGATCCGCAGCGGCATTAAGGCCAACGTAATCCCGGCGGAGAGCACGGCCGTGATCGACTGCCGCCTGCTGCCCGGCCAGGATCGCGAGGACTGGCGGCGCGAGGTCGAGGCGGTGGTCGACGACCCGCGCGTGGAGGTGCGCTTCTACACCGACTGGGGGCAGGACGTGCCCGAGCCGATCGCTTGGGACACGGAGTTGTACCGCACGATCGAGTCGGTGATGAAGGAGGCCTCGGAGGACGCGGTGGTCGTGCCCAACCTGTGCACCGGCGGCACCGACAATCGCTTCCTGCGGGCCAAGGGCATCCCGGCCTACGGCTTCATCCCCTGCCTGCTCAGCCCCGAGGAGGCGGCGGGCTTCCACGGCAACGACGAGTTCCTGACGGTCGAGAACCTGAACATGGGCGTCGAGTTGACGTACGAGATCGTGCGGCGGATGTGCACGTGAGCGGGACGGTGGGGAGGAAGGCCGGGCGATGACGTCGCAAGCGCTGGAACGGGCGCGCGCCTGGATGCGCGAGAACCAACTGCCGTCGGACGCGAGCATCGACGAGATGCGGGCCTGGATGGGGCCCTCGCCGGCGATCCCGGAAACGACGATCGCGCCGGTCATGGTGACCGGCCCCGGCGCGTCGGGGGGCGGGCCCGACGAGACGCCGGCGGAGTGGGTGCTCGCACCGGGCGCCGACGCGGCGCGGCGCATCCTCTACCTGCACGGCGGCGGCTACTGCATGGGCAGTCCGGCGACGCATCGCAACCTGACCAGCCGGCTGTCGGCCGCGACGGGGATGGCGGTGCTGTCGCTCGAATACCGGCTCGCGCCCGAGCACCCCTGCCCGGCCGCCGTGCGCGACTCGGTGCCGGCCTTCGCCTGGATGACGCGCAACGGCCCGGCGGGGCCGGGCGACGCCGCGGCCGCCTTCATCGCCGGGGACTCCGCCGGGGGCGGACTGGCGCTGGGCACGCTGGTCAAGAACCGCGACCTCGACGACCGGCAGGCCGACGCCGCCGTGCTGCTCTCGGCCTGGACCGACCTGACGCTCAGCGGCGAGTCGTGGGAGACGCGCGCCGAGGAGGACCTGCTGGTGAATCGGCCCGCGACGGAGCGGCTGGTCGACTGGATCCTGCCCGGCCCGCTGCGGCCCAACTTCCCGCTCGTCTCGCCGGTCTTCGCCGACCTGCAGGACCTGCCGCCGCTGTACCTGATCGCCGGCGACCACGAGGTCCTGCGCGACGACACGACACGGATCGCGGCGCTGGGGCGGATGATGGGCCTGGCGGTGCGCGAGGAGATCTACCCCGAGATGCCGCACGTCTTCCCGGCCTTCCCGTCGCTGCCGGAGTCGATCGAGGTGATGGGGAAGATCGGCGAGTTCCTGCGCGCGCAGGTCCCGGCGCGCTGGCCCGAGCGGGGCTGAGTCCGGCGGGCTCAGCCCCCGGCGACGCGGGCGCAGGCGGCGAGGACGCGCTCGCCCCCTGCGGCGATGTCGGCGGCGCTGGTCCAGGAGTAGGCGAGGCGCACGGCCTCGGGGTCGCCGTCCAGGTCGCCGCCGGGGTAGAAGCCGACGCCGGGCGGGAAGATCGCCCCCTCCTCGAAGCCGGCCCGCTGCACGTCGCGGCCGCGCAGGCCGTCGCGCAGGCGCAGCCAGAGGAAGAAGCCGCCCTCCGGCTGCGTGAACTCGAAGTAGGGCTCGCCAGCGTCGCGCAGGGTGGCGGCGAGGGCGTCGAGCTTGGCGGCATAGACGCCGCGCATCCGCTCGACGTGCGGCGCGAACTCGCCGCTCACCATGTACTCATGCAGCATCCGGTGCAGCAGCGGGCTGTTGCCCATGTCGAAGCGGCCGGGCAGCAGCAGCTCGATGAGGGCCGGCTCGGCCTGCAGCCAGCCGATGCGCAGCCCCGTCGCGATCACCTTCGAGAAGGTGCCCGCCGTGAGCACGCCGCGCCCGCCCGCGACGGCGGACAGCGTGGGGGGGCGCTCCGGCGTGAAGAAGAGCTCGTTGTAGGCCGTGTCCTCCAGGATGTGGATGCCCTCGCGGGCCGCCAGCTCGACGAGGTCGGCGCGGCGCTGCAGCGACATCGTGACGCCGGTGGGGTTGTGGTAGGTGGGGATCGTGTAGATCAGCTTGGGCGCGCGGCCGTCGGCCCGCAGATCGGCGATGCGCGCCTCGAGCTGGTCGAGCCGCATGCCCTCGTCGTCCAGGTGCACGCCGGCGACCTCGACGCCGTGCCCGCGGAAGGTGCGCAGCGAGCCGGCGAAGGTCGGCATCTCGGCGATCACGACGTCGCCCCGGTCGAGCAGGAGCGTGGCCGCCATGTCGATCGCGCCGGCGGCCCCGTTGGTAAGGATGAAGTGGTCGGCGCCGGGGATCTCGGCGTGGTCGCGGGCGAAGTACTTGCCGATCTCGGCGCGCAGCGGCTCGTAGCCCAGGGGGCCGCCGTAGACCAGGGGGCCGTCGTCGGGGACGTCGAGGGCGCGCTCCATGGCCCGCAGCAGCCCCTGCTTCGGCTGCGAGGCGGCGTCGGGGATGCCGCCGGCCATGGAGATGGGGGGGCGCTTCGACTTGACGCCGCTGCCGGCCAGGCCCCAGTCGGTCATGCTGCCGGCGGTCAGGCCGCGCAGGCGCGCGCTCTGGAACCCGGCCGGGTCGCGGTCGTTCCAGCGGGCCGCGCAGCGCGCGGCGACGGCCTGCAGTTCGGCTTCCAGGTCGGGCGTCTCGGTCGTCATCGGGCCTCCCGCGTCAGTGTACGGAGTGCGGCGACGGCCGCCAGCGCCGCGACCGGGCGGGGGGCGTTCCCTAGGCTGTGCGCATGCGACTGAGCGTCCTGGACCAGATCCCGATCGTCGCGGGCGGCGACGGCCCCCGCGCCATCCGGGAGACCTTCGCGCTGGCCCAACTGGCCGACCGGCTGGGCTACGAGCGCTACTGGCTGGCCGAGCACCACAACACGACGGCGCTCGCCTGCCCGGCGCCCGCGGTGATGATCCCCCAGGTCGCGGCGCGCACGCAGCGCATCCGCGTCGGCTCGGGCGGGGTGATGCTGAGCCACTACAGCCCGCTCAAGGTGGCTGAGGCGTTCCACGTCATCGAGGCGATGCACCCCGGCCGCATCGACCTGGGGGTGGGGCGCGCGCCGGGCAGCGACGGCCGCACCGCGCGGGCGCTGGCGCACGGGCCGGGCGCGCTGGGCATCGAGCACTACCCCGAGCAGCTGATGGACCTCTACGGCTATCTGGCCGGCGACCTGCCGGCCGAGCACCCCTTCCGCAGCGTGCGCGCCATCCCCGAGGTGGCCGGGCTGCCGGAGTTGTGGCTGCTGGGATCGTCGACGGTGAGCGGGACCTACGCGGCCGAGTTGGGCTGGGCCTTCTCCTTCGCGCACTTCATCAGCCCCGAGGGGGGCGAGGCGGTGATCCGCAACTACCGCGAGCGCTTCCGCCCCTCGCCGGCGCTGGCCGAGCCGCGCGCCAACATGGGCGTCTCGCTGACCTGCGCCGAGACCGACGAGGAGGCGCGCGAGCTCTCCTGGAGCCGCTGGTGCTGGCGCATCATGAGCAACCGCGGCATGGGCGGGGGCATCCCCTCGGTCGAGACGGCCCGCGCCTTCCCCTACAACGAGCGCGAACTGGCCTACATCGAGCACATGCAGGGGCTCTCGATCCACGGCTCGCCGGGTCGCTGCCTGGCGAAGCTGGAGGAGTTGAGCGCCACCTACGACGTCGACGAGTTCGTCGTCCTGACGATCACGCACGACCCGGCCGCCCGCCGCCGGTCGTACGAGTTGCTGGCCGAGGCGGCGGGCATCGCGGCGCCGCCGGCGGCGCCCGGGGAGGCGCGGGCGGAGGCCCCCTCACCCTCACCCTCACCCTAACCCTCTCCCCCGAGGGGAGAGGGGATCAGACCCTGACCCTCTCGCCGCGGCGAGAGGGGGGACGTGGGCGCGGCGCGGGGGGTTAGGGGGACTCCTCCCGGCGGTCAACCGGAGGCTAACGGGAGCCAATCGGGGGGTTAACGGGAGCCAACTGGAGGGTAAGGGGAGGGGCCGCGCGACGGAGATTTGCACGTTCATGCACGTTTATGCACGCATATGCACGAAAACGGCCGATCGGGAGGGGGGTGGCCCCGGATTCGGGCCGGCGCGGCGCGATCCCGCCGATCGACCCCTGCGCCCGTCGCGACCCCGGTCCGTGCACGATCGTGCAGGAAATTTCACGATCGTGCAGGAAGACGGCCGATTCGAGGGGGGGTGGCCCCGGATTCGGGTGGTCGCTGCGCGGATCGCCTTCCCTGCGTGACACGCGATACGCGGGTCTTGATCGCATGATAGCGGGGTCCGGGCGCGGTGTCCAGAAGCCGCGGCCCCCCTCACCCTAACCCTCTCCCCAGGGAGAGGGGATCGGACCCTCACCCGAACCCTCTCCCCAGGGAGAGGGGATAAGACCTTCACCGCGCGCATTTTTTCGCCCGCCGGACGCCCGATGTCCGGCCGGCTCCACGCTGGACTGCTTGTTCCCCCCCACGAAGTTTTTTCCCGCGGGGCGCGCGGCAGCGTCCGAGGCGCCCCTGACCTCACCCCCTGTCCCCCTCTCCATCCAGAAGGATGGAGAGGGG
>JAPOXB010000129.1 GCA_026707335.1 Chloroflexota bacterium | reverse complement strand
TTTCTTTCGCTTGGCTTGCCGTTGCGTCTCTGGAAAAACCGATCTTCGGGTGCGTCCAGAACATCTTCAAGCCGTTGAAGGTTAGCTTCCAATATCTGGAACAGGTCTGAGAATTGGATGAGACGGCCAATGGGCAAAAGGAAGTTGGTAGCTAGAACGTAAAGGCCCATCATCACGCCCAGGGTCATCTCTCCCTCCATCACCCGCCAGCCCCCGATACCCAGAACTGCGGCGTTGCTGGCGATTAGGAACAGTCCGGGCAACGAGGCGATCACGTGTCCAAGCTCGACAAAGCGCTGCCGCGCCCTTAGCTCCCGAGCCTGGTAGCCGGACCAGTGGGCAAAGAAATCGTTCTCGGCGGATACCGCCTGTATAGAGTCTATGCCTCTCAGCCCGTACATGCTGATGCCCTGCAGCTTGCCCTGCTCGCGTTGCAGGCGGCGGTTCTCGCCCACGCGAGACCGGGTGATCAGTCGGACGCTGACCACGTTCACGGCGCCGATCGCGGCGACCACCCCCGCCAGCACGGGGTCGTAGATGAACATGACCACGAGGAACACGGCACTGGCGACGAGTTCAATCAGGACTCCGACGAACTGCGTCGTCGCCACGACGGCGATCTCGTCGATCAGCTGAACGCGCGATGCCAAGTCGCCGGAGAACCGCTGGGTGAAGAAGCCCATCTGCAGCCGGAACAGCCGCCGGATGAAGCGATCGGCGTGGTCCACCGACAGCCGGATGGCGAGCAGCCGCAGACACCGCTGCCGCAGCCAGGTGAGCAGATAGACCAGCACGCCCGACACCGCGAGGCCGGCGATGATGGCCGTGCCCCAGGAGCGAGACTCCTCCCCGCTCAGAACGTCGTCGACGAAGATGCTCAGCAGCAGGGGCAGGGTCAGGGCGGGAATCGACAGGAGCAGTCCGCACAGCAGGGCGAATGCCAGGGGCCCGGTGACTTCCCTGAGCCAGGGCCAGAGGCGGGCCAGGATGCCCGGACGGGCGCCGCCGGTCCGGAAATCGGGCCCGCGCCGGAAGCTGAGCGCGACGCCGGTGAATCCCTCGTCGAACTCGTCCTCCTCAATGACGCGGTGGCCGTTGGCGGGGTCGTTCACCAGGTAGTTCGGACCCCGGAAGCCCTCGAGGACCAGGAAGTGGTTGAACTCCCAGAAGATGATGAGGGGCAGGTCCATGCCCCGGAGCTGCTCCGGCTCCCGTCGCCAGCCCTGCGTCTCCAGGCCGTAGCGCCGTGCCGCGCGGGTGATGTCGGCGGCGTCGCAACCGTCCCGGTTGACCGCGCATGCCTCGCGCAGTTCCTCCATGGAGACCCAACGCCCGAAGTACGCGAGCACGATGCCGAGCGAAACGGCGCCGCACTCGGTCTCCTCTTGCTGGAGCATGAGCGGCGTATGCACGCGCCGACGCTGCCTCGTCGGGGACGGCAGACGGATCATCTGCCGCTCCCGCGCGCTAAGAGCGACACCAGCGACTCACGCCCCAGCACGATGCGCAGCGAGACCGCCGTGCCGTCGGCCGGGAGAACGGCGGGCGCATCTCCGGCGAGGGCCACCCGCAGCAGATGCGCTGGCTGCGGCATGACAAGGCCCTGATCCGCCAGCCACTCGGGAGGCGGACCCGGTTGCGCGGAGATCTCCGCCACCCGTCCTTGCAAGACCGGCCCGCCGCTCTCGCCGGGGCCGCCGACATCGACACGCGCCTCCATCCCGGCGCGGAGGCGCGCGGCGTCACCGGGCGAGACGAACGCCACCACCTCGGGCCGGCTCGTGGATGCCGCGCGCACCAGGCCGAGGGAGGCGCCGGCGTCCACCGCCTGCCCGGGCGCCAGGTCCAGCGCGACTACCTCGCCTCCAGATGGGCTGGTGACCTCCAGCGGATCCGTGGACGACGCGCCCGACCCCGCGGCGAGCAGGGCTTGCAGCAACTCGCCCCGGGTCTCCTCGTCCAACCGGCCACCCTGCGCCAAGGCATCGATGACTCCCACGATCACCGACTCCCACTGCTGCGCGCCGGACGGCCGGATCCGCGCGACGGGTTGCCCCGGCGCGACGGTGTCGCTGACTCCCACGAGCACGGCCTCCACCGTGCCCGACACCGGGGCGACCAGCGCATGGCGCTCCCCCGGAAGCACCAGGGCCGCCTCAAAGGACCGCGTGCGTTCCACGCGCCCGAAGACGGCGAACGCCAGCAGCGCGAGGACCATCGCCGACAGCCCGGCCACGATCAGCCACTCGTGGGGCGCGGTGATCTGCAGCCGGTCGTCGAGCGGCTCTTGCCTGGCGCGTCGCTGCAGCGCCCGCTCGCGGAATACCTGTCTAAAGAACACCCTTGACCAAGTCTCCCGTCCCGTTCAGTCGATGCCGGATTCGCGCGGCGCCCGTGGAGGGCGTGCGGCGCCCCGCTACGGAGACAGAGGAATCCCTCCGGGGTTCAGGATGCGCCGCGGGTCGAACTCACGCTTCCACTCCAGCATCCGCGGCCACAGGTCTCCGTAGTGCGTCTGCCAGTCCCGGCGATCGAAGTCCAGCCAGCCCGAGAGGTAGCGCTTGCCGCCCGCCTCAATGATGCGCCGGCTCTCCCTCGCCAGTACCGGCAGGACCTCCTCCATTTCCGATGGCGGCGCTTCGATGAGGATGCCGTACCCCATCAGCAGTTCGCCTTGCGGGTGCATGAACAGAGGCGCCCTGAACCGCTCGCCCCGGAAGGGGCCGAGCATGATTCGCGCCGTGCGCGCCACGGGGCCGGGAAGCTCGGAGGCCACGTCGGTGATGAATCGTGGGAAGGCGTCCCAGGGCAACACGCCCTCGGTGCATGGATGCGTCTGGCTCCAGTCGTCGAACCATTTCGGGCGGCCTGAGCCCGCTTCCCCATTGCTCCCCGGCTTGGGCGCGTCGAAGCCCGGCCTGCTCTGGAGGGACCTCAATTCCTTGTGGGTGACGAACTCCAGGGTGGGAGAATCGGAGCGGTTGGCGAGGACGGAATGGTGGAGACCGCCCAGCAGCTCCTCCTCGTCGGGCGGCGTCTCGTCCCACTCCACGCTCAGATAGACGAAGAAGACATGGTGGGCGAACAACTCGCCGGACAAGATCCGCCACGGATCGCGGGCGACCGGCGTACACCATCCGTCGATGTACTGAAAGCGGTCGTCCCGCACGATCAGCTCGAGGTCTTGCATCAGGACGCAGACGTCCTCGTAGACGAGGCCGTACGTCCGTACGTTGGGCAGCGCTTTGCGCAGCCGGACGCGCGCTTCGGTGATCGCGCCGAACTGACCGAGCCCGCAGCGGGCGCAGTCGAACAGCGCAGGGTTGCCGTCGGCGGAGCAGCGCAGGCGCCGGCCGTCGCCGGTGACGACCTCCAACTCGGTCACATTGTCCGCCTGGGAGCCGCAGCTGTGGGAGGTGGTGCTGAGGCCGGCCACCGAGAGCGTCCCGCCCACCGTCACGCTCAGGTGCGTGGTGAGCGCCGGCGGCAGGTAGCCGTGCGCGTAGACCGCGTGGACGAGGTCGCGCCAGGGGACTCCGCTCTGCACTCGTATCTGGTCATCTTCGATCTCGCCGATCTGGTTGAGGCCCTGCGTGTCGAGAAGGATGCCGCCGTCACTCAGGGATTGACCGCTCTGCGAATGGCCCGCGCCTCGAACCGTCAGCGGGATCCGCTCCCGGTTCGCGTGACGGACGATCTCCACCACTTCGCCCACCGAGTTCGGGCGAGCCACGGCTAGGGGCCGTTTGCGGACGGTGCGGCCGAAATCGCGGCTCGCCGCCTCCAGCGTTTCCTCGCGTTGATCGAGCGTCCTCACTGGCTTGTTCGCCGCACGTCCATGCCGACGTAGGCCTTCGGATGGACGGCGCCCCGGTCGCTCACGACCTTGAAGTGGTTGATGATCTGCCGGACCTGGTACATGCCATCCCGGCCGAAGACCATCTCCAGGCGTGGCCATTCCCGCAGTCCGTCGGCCTTGGCCGGCAGACACCAACCCCTCTCTTCCAGACGGCCGATCGGCAACTCCCATCCCGGGCGATCGAGGCGGAACGACTCACGCCCGGACGTGTCCGGCGCTCTCTTCCTGGTGAACTCGAGATCGAGGCGCGGCAGCACGCCTTCCGGCGTGATGGTGATGCCAAGGCCGGATGTCGGCGCGACCAGGCCGGCGAACTCGCAGAGGATGGCCATGGCCTCCGATGGATCGCCGGGCCATTGCACCCGCCGGAGTCCCTCGGCGACGTTGGCGCCGTCCGCGCCCAGCGCCACCAAGCGGATGGCCCGCTCGGCCCGGCCCGGCATCACGCCGGCGTGAGATACGTGCACGCCGCAGTCCGCGAGGGCGGCGCACGCCCGTTCCACGTGGCGCGACTCGGCGGCATCCGGTCCCCAGCCGGCGACCGACCGCAGGGCGGCGACCAGTGCGGCGGGGTCCTCGTACAGCTGCACCGGGTCGGCCTCGGAGCGGCCGCCGGTCACGATGAAGATCCCCGGGACGCCGTGCCGTCCCGGAGGCGACGTGGCGAGGTCGTACTCCAGGATGATGCCCTTCCCGGTGCGGGCCAGGAACGAATCGGGGCGGCGCGCCTGCTCGTCGAGGAAGGCCGTGAAGGCGGTCCCGGCCAGCCCCGCGGCGGCGTCTTCGGTCAGACCCCGGTAGAACCCGGCGAGGCGGGTACGGGGCGCGGCGATCACGAAGAAGTCCGCGGTGGGATTGGGGTCGGTGAGGTGAAACTCAAACCCGAAGCGCGAATCCGCCGCACAGACCGGCAGGCGGTTCGTCAGCGGCTGCAGCCGCTCCCACCCGGAGTCGCCGAGCAGCGCGGCGGGGAAGAGGCTCCGTAGGTCCTCCAGCAGGCTGCCGAACGAGCTGTACTCCGCGGTCACGGGTGGCGCCTCAGGTGTCGGTTCCCCTTACCAGCCTTCCCGAGCGCGCCCCCGCTGGCCGAGCGCCTGCCGGCAGCGCCATCGTGCAGGCCTCCGGCGAGGCCCGGCAGGCGGGTGGGGCCGCGCATGGCCGGTGCTCACGAGATGTTGACGGTGTCCCAATTGACGTCGACACCCGCGGCGATCTCCGCCAACTCCTCATCCGTGAGGTGATCGGACAAGGGCAGGACGAGGTGCGCGCTGGTGGCGTCGTCCTCGTGCACCTGAATGGTGAAGCGCTCGGGGATGGCGACGCCCAACTCGGCCGAGATGACGGGCTTGGGGTCCGCGAGCAGCCTCGCGCGGAACTCGTCATCCTCCGCGGCCCGTTGCATGATCTGGGCCTTCATCTCGCTCATCGTCGTCGTTGCCATGGTTGCGATCCCTTCTTGCAGGCTGACCGTTCGCTCACGCTAAATCGGGTACACGTCGACACCGGCCGCGACCGCGGCCAGCTCGTCTTCGGTAAGGCGGTCGGACAGGGGCAGCACCATGTGGGCCGTCGTGGCGCTGTCCTCATGCACCTGCACGTGGAAGCCCTCGGGGATGGAGATCCCGAACTCCGCGGCGATCACGGACCTGGGGTCGGCGACCAGCCGTGTCCGGAAGTCCTCGCTCTCACGCGCCTTGGCAACGAGGTGCGCCTTCATTTCGCTGATCGTTCGAGTCGCCATGGCGTTGGCTCCCTTCTCTCGCGTTGCCGACCGTTCCCCCCGGAGATCCAGCGTTGTGACGCGTCCCCGGAGGGCATGGCAGGCGATTCTTCCACCGAACTATACTCCGATTCTCGTAACTGATGTGTGATGATTCGACGCAATGTCCATCACCGCTTGTGATGATTCGCCGATCTGGGGATGATTGGGCCCGCCGACGCCAAGTCCGTGCGCCCCGCGCGCGGAGTCGGCATCCACGAGGGCGAACTCGACGAGGCGCGGATGGCCGAGTGGGTCCGTCAGGCCGCCGCCATCCCCGGTGGGCCGGGGTTCTGACGGCCGTCTGTGGGCCGTGCCTTCAGTTCCCGCCGGTGCCGTCGATGATGATGATCCATCTGCGATCACCGACTCGGACCTCCACCGCCCGCAGTTCGAAGCCCTCCGGGACTTCGAAGGCCTCCCGCAACCACGTATACGCGCTAGGGCTGCCGGTGTAGCGGGAAGATCTCCCGCTCCAATGCGCAGCGAGGACGCTCGCATCCGCCGCGATCAACGATGCCTCCGGCCGCATGCTCTCCGGCACAGGATCGGTGAACGTTACGACCACGCCGTACGTGTGGAACCAGGGACAGCGGATCGGCGCCCCGTAGCGGACGATCTGGACCTCACCGATGTCGATGTGACCGTGATATAGCGTCGCGCTGATCAATCCTTCGCCGCGCGGGCCGTAGTGCTCGACGCAGGTCGGGTTCGTTGGTATCTCCTCGACGGTAATCGTCGGAGGGGGAACATCCGCCGCTTGTTCTGGGATAGACACGATCAAGTGCACCGGCTCCGCCTCGTCCAGGTTGAAGCGCCAGTAGCGGACATCGGGATCCACGTCGCGGCCGTGACTGGCGGAATCGTGCCGCTGGCCGTTCGCGTCCTCTAGTTGGACTGTAACGTCATCGAACTCCGCGAGTTCCGGAAACCGCAAGCGCACTAAGTGGGTGGAGGCCCAGGAGTCCGAGGCATCCAAGCCGGGACAAGACCATCTGTCCAATCCGATCGCCTGGAGCAGTTGCGTGCCCGGCGGGGCGTCGATGGACAGGTCGATGGTCGACCGCGGTGATCGCGGTGACCGCGGTTCGGCGCAGAGGTGGCTCGGCTCCTGATCGGATCGGTACTCCGCGATGAAGATCTTGCCCCGCGAGGCACACCGGGACAGCCACCGCCGCTCACCGTCCACCACGCTCGTCAGGTCCGGTGACGCCGTGCTCACCAAGTAGACGGCGTAGACGACGTCGAAGCGGGTTGACGGCCGGATGTTGCAGATCCAGCCGCCGAAGTCGGGCTGCTCCGTACTCAGGTAGACCGGCCCGGGCAGGAGCGCGATCGACCCGTGCAGCTCCGGTCCCCGACCGGGGCCCTGCGGCGGAACCCGTTGCCGCCGCAACTCGCCCAGTGTTGAGACTGCGGTCTCGGCCCGGAGGGCTTCGCTGGAGCCGGTCGAGATCCCGATCACTTCGCGGCTGCACGGATCGACGATCGGCGCGCCGGCGCGATCCCATCCCCAGCCGTTGTGGCGCAAGAGCCGATCCGTCACCTCCGTCACACGCAACCGGGTCATGGCGAAGCGGTCGGCCTCGCCCCAGGGGTAGGCGACAAGGATCGGCGCGCTGTCCTCCGCCTCCTCGGTCGAGGAGGCGAACGGGGCGCTGAGCTGCTCAAGCAGCGCGGGGCCTTGGCCGATGACCTCGACCAGGGCCAAGCCATCGCGGGCGTCGGTCGCGACGCGAGCCACCGGCAATGCGATCTCGCCCTGGGAGACCACGCCCCAGGGCGTCTCGTCGCTGAAGAGCCGGCTGGCGGTGATGAACTGGTTACCACCGACGTACAGCGCGCTTCCGGCGCCCCCCAAGGCGGACATTTGCCAGGCCAGCGTCCCCAGGTCGGGAGTCGGTGCGCAGCCCGGCTGCTTGAGAGCCTCCTCGGACTCGACCGCGGTGCTCCAGATCAGTGCACCGGAGCGCTGCCAGCCCGCCCGGTCGGGCCCGCTCTCGGGCACCGCCCCCGACGGGCAAACCACGGCGCCGTCCTCGAACTGCAGACAGGTCTCGGCGCCACCGCCGTCCGGGCTGGCGCGGACTGCGATCCGCGCGCGCTGCTGGATGTGGTCACCGGGCACGGGTGGCTCGATCTCCACTCGCCAACTCTGGTCCGCAATGACCACGCGGAACGCGACGGGCTCGAAGCCCACCGGCGCACGCCACGCTTGCAACAACCCTGTGTAACCACCGGAGTTCACACTGCCACGCCAGATGGACATCCCCGATGGGCGGCTGCCGCCGATGACCTGCCCGCTGGCGCCGATGAGATCGGCGCGCGACCGAGTGTTCTTCTGTCGTACTGCGAACCGCACTCGTAGCTCGTGGGTGTAGTAGCCGGGGCACCATTCGAACGCGTTGAGGGTGCCGAGCACGGTGTCCCCGAATTCCTCACTCGATTCGTGGAGCACCGAGGTCAGCACCGGGTCGCGCGGCCCGTACTGCTCTGGACAAGACACGCCGTCGCCGGCGGCATCGGACACGGTGTCGGCTGCGACCTCAGGGGCCTTGCTGAATGCGAGCACGACGGTGTCTGTAGAGCCGCATGAGCCCGTAGAGGGTTCGCTCCACTCGATCTGCCGCCACGAGCGTCCCGCCACCCCGACCCACCACTCGCCTTCCGCACGAACGCAGTTGACGCCGGCCGGCGGTTCGGGGCCGTAGTGCCAGATCACCACCCCGTCCGGAATCACGATTCCCTCGGGCGGCGCGGGCAGCACCGGCGGCGATTGATCCATGCCCTCCAGCGTTCGTCTGAGCACCTCACCCGAATGGGAGAAGTTGCTCGCGCTTGAGCCGGCCCAGAGCACGCCGATGACGTCGCCGCACGCATCGAACATCGGCCCGCCGCTGTTGCCGCCCCGTGACGAGCTGTTGGTCAGGATTTCGTCCTCCCAGACGCGGGTGATGACGCCCGTGGCGGCGGTCTAGGCGCCGGCCGACGGGTACCCGACCAGGTAGACCGGCTCGCCGACATCGCCGGGCGTGGGATCGCGAAACGCGACGCTGGGCACATCCAGGACTGCGAGCGTGTCGAACACTTCCAGCAGCGCGACGTCGTGCTCGGCGTCGGAGCCGAGCACGACCGCGGCAACGGACCGATCGCCGTATGTGAGGGCGAGCACCGGAGGCACGCCGTCGATGACGTGGTGCGCGGTGACGAACCGCCCGCCGCCGATGTGGAACGCCGAGCCGCGCCAACTGGTCGTCTCCACCTTCCAGGTCGCGGCGAACATCCGATTCAGGTCCGCGTCGCAGGAGCCGGTCTGCGCCGACGCGGCCGGGGGAAACGCGATCCGCTCCGGATCCACGGGCACGCTCCACGTGATCTCGCTGCTGCGCGTCCAGCGGTCGGGCCGCAGGCGATCCACGCGGGTGACGCGCAGGTCGGGACAGACGCGGGGTTGACCGTCCGGCTCGAAGCAGAACTCCGTCCGACCGTCGGCGCGGTCGCGCCAGACGACGTGGCCGCCGAGCGGATACTGCGGTCCGCCAGGCCCGGCCGTCGCGTCGGCGACGGTTGGCGCGGCCCCCGGATCCTGGGCGCGCAGCGGCGCCGGGGAGATGACGGCCGCGACCGCAAGCAGCAGCCCGGTCAGGGCGAGAGCGGCGGCGGCGCGGAGGGATATCGGCGACATGGTTCCATGGAACAAGGTATCCGAAACGCGCCCGCCGCGGCGCGCGGGATCGCCGCGACCGCCCCCTCAGTACACGCCGGGGAAGATGCGGTACTTCACCCGCGCCTTGTACTCGGCCCAC
>JAPOXB010000204.1 GCA_026707335.1 Chloroflexota bacterium | reverse complement strand
TCACCGGGCGGGCGGCCTGCGTGGTCCGGCATCGGGGCCTCTCGCGGGGCGCCGACCCGACCGGCGGCGAAGGGCCGCCACTCTACCGCCCGCTTTTCGCTAGCGGCAACGCGAAGCGGGCGCCGCGCGGGCGGTCTTTCACACCGCGTTTACGACGCCATCGGGCCGCTCCGTTGCCCTCTGTGGTCGGCCCAGATGGCGCAGGGCGCGTGCCTGGCGTGCCGGAGCGCAGTCGAATAGCGACGGCGCGGTTGCGCGCCGCCGGCGATGTGGAGGGGCTCGGAAAGGGAGGCGGTGGAACCTAGAGGCGCAGCTTGCCGTGCGAGGGCTGCCGGCGTCGCTGGCGGCCTTCCTCGACGGCCTGCTCCTGCTCCAGTTCGAAGACGGAGATGACGCGACTCTCGTAGACGTAGCCGCAGGCGAGGCAGGTGCTGAACGTGCCGTGGGTATCGGATTCGGCCAGCATCGCACCGGAGCACCGGGGACACTGGATGGGGGTCGCGACGGTCATCGTGAGGAGACTCCTGCCTTCTGCTACAGCGGCGACGCGCGATGGTTCGCAGTCGCCCCTGCCGACCGCCACCGACTTTGTGACTTCTGGAACATTCTTGAGCGATGGCGATCGGGCTGTCAACCGTTCAACGCCGTTCATCCGCCCATTCGGCGGCCCGGTTGTGATGGGATTTACAATCGGTTAACGGCCGGTGAGTCAGAGGGGCTTCGCGGGGGGATGGCCTATTCTCGGCTCATGCCGATCGTCGCATCGCGTCCGCCCCCGGTAGTGGTCGCCGTCGCAGCGGCGGCGTCCCCGATCGCGGGCCCCCGGCCGGGGCGGGTCGCCGCGTGATCCCCCTCCGCGACAGCACCTACCGGGCCGGCACGCCCCACGTCACGCGCGCCCTGATCGTGATCAACATCCTGCTCTGGGGCTTCACCGCCTACGTCCTCAGCGACGTCCCGACCCGTCTGATCTTCATCCCCAAAGCCGACGGTACCGAGATCCAGCAGTACCTCAACTCGGAGGAGGACCGGGCCGTCCTCGCGCTCGGGGCCGTGCCGGAGTTCATCACCGGCTACCTCGCCGACGACACCCGCTCCCAGGACGCCGTCGAGAGCCAGGGCGTGAGCCTGCTGCCGGGCTTCCTGATCCTGCTCACCCCCCTGACGGCCATGTTCCTGCACGGCGGCTTCTTCCACCTGGCCGGCAACATGCTCTTCCTGTGGGTCTTCGGCGACAACGTGGAGGACCGGCTGGGGTCGGTGCGCTTCCTGATCTTCTATGTCGTCACGGGCTACCTCGCCGCCGCGGCCCACATCTACATCGACGCGGGCGATCTGCTGCCCATGATCGGGGCCAGCGGCGCGATCTCGGGCGTATTGGGCGCGTATCTGCTGCTGTTCCCGCGCGCCCTCGTGCAGGTGCTGATCCCGCTGGTGCTGCTGATCCCCGCCGTCGTGCCGGCCCCGCTGCTGATCGGGATCTGGTTCCTGCTCAACCTGCTGCCCGGCGTCGGCTCGGTCGTGATGGAGAGCACGGGGGCGGGCACGGCCTGGTGGGCGCACATCGGCGGCTTCCTGGCTGGGATGTTGCTGGTGTACCCCTTTCTTGTTGGGCGCTGGCGGGCGCCGCAGCAAGAGGTGACGCCCAGCTGGTCGATGCCGACCTCGTTCGGGTTCGGCTTCGGCGCGCGGCGCGGCATCCCCCGGCAGGGCCGCCTGCGCAGCGACCCCCCGCCCCAGCCGCCTGCCGTGGGCGACGACGTCGATCTGCCGCAGAGCTGGCGGGCCACTCCTGCCCCCGCCGGGAAGAAGCGGCGCTTCGGCGTGCCCGGCCGACGTCGCCGTGGGCGGCCCGGCGGCGTCGACGCGTTCCGCGACTCCAAGCGGCGATAGGCCGGACGGCCGCCCCCGCCGCGTAACGGCGACGGCCGGTATATTTCGGGCGAGCGATCGCGCCGCATCCGAGGGCGGCGCCGCGGATCGAGGATGCCCCCATGCCCGTCTTCCCCTCCACCGAGTGGTTCCAGGATCTGGCCGACCTCGCCAACGACGACCCCGCCTTCCGCAAGTTCGGCACGATCGATTGTGAGATGGGCGTCGAGGTCGGGCCGTCGATCTGGAAGATCGTCTTCGAGGCGTTCGAGGTCACCGAGGTCGCCCCCATCGACGCGGAGGCCGCCGGGGAACTCGACTTCGTGCTCAGCATGTCGCCCGACGCCTGGCGGGAGATGGTGGAGAACATCGCCCAGCACGGCGGCGCGGACCTGCATCACACCCTCAACACGCTCGATCTGAACGATCCCGAGAACTTCGCCCGCGGCGAGGACTACCACCGGCGCGACAAGTTCTATCGCTTCAATCAGACCCTGCAGGACTTCTTCGACGGCTCGGCGAAGCTGGAGACCACCTTCGCCTCCTGACCCCCTTCGGGCACGACGGCGATAACGGCCGTCAAGCGTCGGCAACGCGTCCGGCCCGAGGGCGCTACGCTCCCCGTACGGAGCGAGGCGACGTACGATGCCCATCCAGGTCAGCCTGATCGATCACACGGAGGACCCCATCCGGGCCCTCTACATGGCCTACCGCGTCTGCTACTCGGCTCTGACGCCCGACCAGGTGCTGGACCGCATCGCCGACGAGCGCATCCCGCGCGAGAAGATGACCGCCTTCGTGGAGGAGCGGCTCAAGACCGGGCACGTCTCGCCGCTCGAGCAGGTGCACTTCGAGTTCGGCATCAGCGGCGTCTCGCGCGCCTTCTCGCACCAGTTCGTGCGCCATCGCATCGGCATCTCGTTCGAGCAGCAGAGCCAGCGCTACGTCACCTACAAGGGCGGCGACTTCCCCTACACGGTGCCCAAGACGGTCGAGGCGGCCGGCATGGCGGACGAGATGGAGGCGCTCTTCCGGGACGTCGGCGACCTCTACGAGCGCCTCGTCAAGGCCGGCGTGCCCGCCGAGGACGCCCGCTTCCTGCTGCCCAACGCCACCAGCACCAACTTCAAGATCACCGTCAACTTCGCCTCGCTGCTGCACATCGCCGACCTGCGGCTCTGCACCCGCGCCCAGTGGGAGTTCCGCCGCGTCGTCGCGCTGATGCGCGCCGAGGTGCTGCGCGCCGCGCCCGAGCTGGGGCGCATGCTGCAGCCCAAGTGCGGCGAGCTGCGCATGGGCTACTGCGACGAGGACTACGCGGCCTGGGAGGCCTGCCCCATCGGCCGCAAGCGCCCGCACAAGGACGAACTCTTCCAGCTCTACAACGCCTACCGGCGGGGCGAGCTGAAGCCCCTCGACGCCGACGACTTCGCGATCATCGAGAGTCAGCAGATCGAGGGCGCGTAGGCGCCGCGCCTGCGATGATTCCGTCCGGCGCCGCCGTCCGCGCCCGGACGCGCGCGGCGCCACGTCAGGAACGCCCATGGCCGATCCGCCCAGCACACCCGCGTCGCCGGCCCCGGCCCTCGTGGCCGCGGGCGAGGTGCGGCTGGCCTGCGAGGAGCGCGGATCGGGCGAGGCCGTCCTGCTGGTCGCCGGCGGCGCGATGGACATGGATCAGTGGGACGCGCAGATGGCCGCCTTCGCTCCCCGGCGGCGCGTGATCCGCTTCGACCAGCGCGGCGTGGGCGCGTCCGACGGCCCGCCCGACGGCTACACCATCGAGCAGCTGGCCGACGACGCCATCGCGCTCATCGGCGCGCTCCAGGCCGCCCCCTGCGTGCTGTTCGGCAACTCGCTGGGCGGCTCCGTCGCCATCGCCGCCGCCCTGCGCGCGCCGGCCGCCGTGCGCGCCCTGATCCTCGCCGCGACCGGCGCCGGCCCCGCCGGCCCGCCCATGCCGCCGGAGACGCAGACGGAGATGTTCCGCGCCTCGGCCCTGCCCGTCGTCGAGGCCGCCGCCGCCGCGCAGGAGATCGTCTTCGCCGGCGACTACCCGCGCCGCCATCCCGAGGTGCTGCAGCGCGCCATCGCCAAGCGCGAGGCCAACACCGCCCCGCTCATCGCGACGCTGGGGCCGCTGCAGTCGGTCGCCGCCTACGACCCCCTGCCCGGCCTCAAGTCGCTGCGCGTGCCCACGTTGATCCTGCACGGCGCCCGCGACCGCATGGTTCCCGCCGGCAACGCCGCGCTGCTGGCCGAGCACATCACCGGAGCCCAACTCCGCGTGCTGCCCGACGCCGGCCACGGCCTCGTGATGGAGGCGGCCGGACCGGTCAACGCGGCCGTGCTGGAGTTCCTCGATTCGCTCTGAGCCGCCGGCGCGGCCGGCGCACACGGAAGGGCCCCGCCAAGCGATGCGCGTCCACGAACTGACCCTCATGATCGGCACCAACCAGCCCGCGGCGCTGGCTCGCTTCTACGGCGACGTGCTGGGCCTGCCCCGGCGAACGCGGTCGCACGATCCCGTCTTCGAGGTCGCCGGGTCGTACATCCGCATCCTCGATCACTCCGGCATCCACGGCCCCAACGGCGACCCGGCCCGCATGCAGCTCAACCTCTTCGTCGACGACGTCCGGGCCGAGTGGCGCCGCCTCCGCGCGCAGGGCGTCGCCTTCGTGCGGGAGCCGCAGGCGGAGCCCTGGGGCGGCCTCGTCGCCACCATGACCGACCCCGACGGCAACTACGTCCAGATCCTGGAGTTCATGCCCCGCTAGGCCTCCTCGTCCGGGGCCGCGCCGCGCAGCAGGCGGCGCACCGGCACGTGGTAGTACCAGAGGAACGCCAGCCCCACCAGCGTGATGGGAACCAGGACCAGCCCGTGCAGCGAGGCCGCGTAGGCGATGGCGCTCTCCTGCGCGTGCGCCGCCACGAGGTAGATCAGCACGACCTCCTTCGCCGCCCACTCGAACGGGCCCACGCCGCCGCTCGTCGAGGGGGCGCTGATGATCACGTTCGCCGCCGCCGCCACCAGCAGGTAGACGGGCAGGGGCAAGTCGAGGTCGAACGCCTCGCCGACGAGGAAGTACATCAGCGCTTCCATGCCCCAGGCCGCCGCGCTCGCGAAGAACGCCGCCGTCAGCAGGGCCGGGTCGCCCGCCGGCCGCACGCCGTCGATCAGGCCCGCCACCCAGGCGCCGTCGTGCCGCCGCAGGACGGGGATGCGCCGCAGCAGGCGCACGATGATCGCCTGGGCGCGCTCGGGATGCCGCGCGATCACGTACAGCGCCACCACCGTGACGGTGACGCCGAAGATCAGGAAGGCCATCGTCGCGGTCAGGACGTCGCCGGCGGGGGCCATGCCGCCGAGCCCGACCCAGCCGGCCACCACCCCCAGCACGAGGAAGAGGGTCAGCATGACGCCGTCGAGCACGCGCTCCACGAAGACGTTGGCCAGGCCGGCCGTGTGGCGGACGCCGAACTGCCGGTACAGCGTGTGCGCCCGCACGATCTCCCCGCCGCGCAGGGGCAGGATGTTGTTGCCGGCGTAGCCCACGGCCATGATCGGGAACAGGCGCTGAGGGGAGGCGTCGGCGATCGGGCGCAGCAGGATGTGCCAGCGCACGGCGCGGAACCAGACGCCGCCGAAGAACACCGCCATCGCGATCAGGATCAGTTCCACGTCGGCGCTCGTGAAGGCGTCGCTGACCGCGCCGAAGTCGGTATCGCGCAGGAAGAGGAAGACGAAGATCGCGCTGACGCCCAGCCCCAGCAGAGTCCGCGCCGGCCCGGCGGTCAGATGCGACCGGACGGCCGAGGGGCGTCGCATCACGGGCCTTCGCGCGCCGGCGCCCGGATCGGTCCGCTGCGCAGCGAGTCCCACGCCTGCCGGGCCAGCCGCAGGCCCGATCGCCGCCAGCGCCGGGGCGGCGCCCGCAGGCGCCAGCGGCGTCGCGCGGACCAGCGCAGGCCCGGGCCGCGCACGATCCGCTCCACGATGAAGCACGACACCAGCGCCGCCAGCCCGCCCACGATGAGGTCGGCGACGTAGTGCTCGCCCAGGTAGACCAGCGCGAAGCCCAGGCCGACGCTATAGACCACACCCGCCCAGACCAAACGCCCCCGCCGCAGGATCAGCGCGATCAGGAAGATCTGGAATGCGGCGGCGAAGTGCAGCGACGGCATGGCGGCGCGCGGGTTGGCCTCCGCCGCCAGCGTGTAGAGATCGTCCCACAGCGCCTGACCGAATACCCGCGGTCCCACGTCCCGCATGATCCGGACGATGCCCGTGGTGTCGCCCTCCTCGACCGCCAGCCAGGGCGGCACCGTGGGGATCAGGTAGTACATCGCGACGCCGGTGTAGAAGACGCCCAGCATGATCGCCGCGACCCGGAAGAACATCGGCCGCGCCCACAGGTAGGTCGCGATGACCGTGAGGTGGGGGAAGACGAACCAGCTCCAGTGCAGAAAGGTCGACAGGTAGGCCAGCGCGCCGGGGTCGCCGCTCGCGCCCCCCAGGTGCTCCTGCAGCCAGGCCGACGGGGTCGTGCCGGCGAACATCCACAGTTCCCAGTGCAGCACGTAGCCGGTGCTGGCCGGGATCAGGGTCTCGTCGGCCGCGTCGCGCAGTTGGGTGAAGAAGATCATGCCCACGGCGTAGAACAGCCAAGTGCGGAAGTGGTCTTGCCGTGGGGCGACCCAGAGGATCACGGCCAGCGCCGGGACCAGCGCGAAGGGCAGCGCCAACGGCGGGAACGACGAGGTGATGCGGATGATCGGGATCGTCAGCGCCACCACCAGGTAGACCCAGGCGAGCAGGCGCACGGCGTCGCGGCGGCAACGGGGGCGACTCCACTCCGCGCGCAGCGCGGCCCGCCAGTGCGGCGCCTGCGCCGCTCTCGCCGCGGCGCACTCCTCGTGTCCGGCCGTCGTGTCCATTCCGCGTAGTCTAGGTCCGGCGGCCGCGTCTGGTGCTTCGTAGACTGCGCGTATGCCGATCGCCGCCCGGTTTGCACCGCCTGCGCGCCGCCGGATCCGTCCGCTGGCGCTGGCCGTTCTGGCCGCCGCCGCCGCGCTGACGACGGGCGGCCTCGCCCTGGACGCGTCGCAACTGGTGCCCAGCGACGCCCGCTACGGCGAGCAAGCGCCGACCTGGAACCTGCTGGGTGCCCCGGACGCCAGGGCGATCACGACGGGCAGCCGGGAGGTCGTCGTGGCGGTGCTCGACGGCGGCGTCGACCTTGACCACCCCGACCTGGCCGCCAACATCTGGACGAACCCCGGCGAGATCCCCGGCAACGGCGTCGACGACGACGGCAACGGCTACGTCGACGACGTGCACGGCTACGACTTCGTGGGCGACTTCCCCGGCGGCGACGGGTCGCCGACGGAGGACAACAACCCCAACGTTTTCGCGGGCGACCCGGCCGCCGGCGACGGGATCGATCAGGACGAGAACGGCGCCGCCGACTCCGCCGTCGGCCACGGGACGCGGGTCGCGGGGATCATCGCGGCGCGCGGCGACGACGCGCAGGGCGTGGCGGGGATGGCCTGGCGCGTGCGCATCATGCCCGTGCGCGTGACCGATCCCGAGGGCAGCGGCTTCTACTCCTCGTTCGTGCGGGGTCTGGAGTACGCGACGGCCAACGGGGCCGACATCGTGAACATCAGCCTCGTCGCGACGCTGCTGCCGGAGTCGGCGAAAGCCGCCGTCCGGGCCGCCGCGGCGGCGGGCGTGATCATGGTGGCGGCCGGCGGCAACGACGGCGGCCTGGTGGCCTTCCCGGCCGCGATGCCCGAGGTCATCGGGGTCGGGTCGCACGGGTCCGGCGACGAGGCCGATGCGCGGGCGCCGTTCTCGCCCCGCTGGCCGGGCGTGGACCTGGTCGCGCCGGGATCGGCGATCCTCACGACGGACGTGCTGGCCGAATCCGCCGAGCCCGGCTTCGCCTGGGCGACGGGCAGCTCCTACTCGGCGCCATTTGTGACGGGCGCGGTGGCGCTGGCGCTCAGCCTGGAGCCGGGTCTCGACCGGGCGGCGGTGCTGCGGCTGCTGTCCGAAACCGCCACGCCGCTGCCGGACGGCGCCGAGCCCGGCTGGGACGGGGCCGGACGGCTGAACGTCGGTGCCGCCATCGAGCGTCTGCGCCGCGCGCCGCCCGGCGCCCCCCTGCTGCACGGCATCGATCTGGAGGCGCCGGAGGGGGACTTCATCGTGCGGGGGCTGGCGCGGCCGGGCAGCCGGATCGACCTGCTGGTCTCGCCGGGCGAGGCGCGGGCGTCGGCCCCGACCGATGCCGAGGGCCGCTTCCGCATCGGCCTGCCGGCGGCGGCGGCGCCCGAGCGCCTCGCCTCGCTGACGATCACGGCTTGGGCGGTTGTGAGCGAGGCGGACGGCGCGGAGCGGGCCTCCGCCGCCGCGGGCCCGGCGACCTTCGCGCTGCCCCGGCTCGTGCCGCTCGCGCCGGGCTGGAACCTGGTCGCCTGGGCGGGCGCGACGGGGCCGGGCGCCGCCGTGCTCGCCGATCTGCCGCCCGCCGCCGAGCGGGTCTTCGCCTGGGACGGGCGGGGCTGGCAGGTGGCCGTCCCCGGAGACGCGCGCTCCCAGGTCGATCGGATCGCCGCCGGCGACGCGCTGTGGGTCTTCCTCGGCGGATCCGAGCCCGCCGTCTGGCTCCAGCGCCGGTCGCCCATCCCGACGCGGACGCTGGCGGCCGGCTGGCATCTCGTCGCCTGGGCCGGCGAGACGGGCGCGGCGGTCGACCTGCCGGCGCTCTTGGACGGCCGGGCCAAGGCCTTCTTGTGGGAGCGGTCGTCGGGCGGCCTGGGGGCCTTCACGCGGGTGGCGCCGGATCGGGACGCGGTGCGTGCGCTCCGCCACTTAGCTCCCGTGTGGCTGTTCGTGGAGGACGGAGAACTGGTCTGGCCCGGCTCCTGAGCCCCGGCCGCGCCGCGCCTAGCCGTCGCTCGCCGGCGTCCCCGCCGCGACGGCCTCGCCGATGCGCTGCGCCAGCACGGCCCCGAGCGCCAGCAGATCGACGTCCGTCTCCTCGGCGCCGGCGGGGTCGCCGCCGGTCACGTTCACCGATCGCTGCAGGAACACCAGACTCCCGTCCTGGGCGAAGATGACCAACTCCGTGTGGATGTCGAGCGTGCGCTGTCCCCCTTCCTCCTCGCCGTAGCGCAGGGCGTAGCGGATTGCCCTGCTGCCCAGCAGCGGGTCGGGCCGGCGCTCGCTCTCGAACAGCGTGTCAATGGGTTGGACCAACTCTTTGATCTGGATGGGCTCGCGCGTGGCGATGTAGTCGACGGCGGCGCGCGCTTCGTCCGCCGATTCCAGCATGAGAGTGACGACGAAGATGAACTCGCCGGTGTCGCCGTTGTGGAAGCCTTGCCCGCTCGGCGCCCCAATCTCGGCCGCGCGTTGGCCGAGCGCGGCGAGGCCCGCGTCGGGGGATTCGCGCAGCAGTCCGGGGATGTCGTTGTAGAAGGGGATGGCGTCGAAGCCGGCCGGCAGGTCGTCCGGCAGCACCTCGGCGATCGCGGCGACCGGGCCGGGCGGATCCGGGTCGGGGGGCGGGTCCGGCGGGTCCGGTTCCCCGGTTCCGGCTTCGTCACCGTTCCCGTCCGCTTCCGCGGCCGCGGCCGCCTCCGCGGCTGCCCGCGCCTCTTCGGCGGCCGCTTCGGCGGCCGCCCGCGCCTCCTCCGCGGCCGCCGCTTCGGCCTCCGCTGCCGCCTGCGCCGCCGCTCGCGCCTCCTCC
>JAPOXB010000142.1 GCA_026707335.1 Chloroflexota bacterium | reverse complement strand
CCGTCCCGCGGCGGCGCAGGCCGCCCCCGACGCCGAGCCGGAGCCGGTCGCGGCCACGCCGCTGGAGCCCGTCGCCGACCCGCGCAAGGGCCGCGCCGAGCCCGCCGAGACCGAGACCGCCGAGGAGCCGGAACTCGAGCCGGCCTTCGCGACCGCCGTCGAGGTCGCCCCGGCGCCGGCCGAGTCCGGCAAGATCCGCTTCGCCGAAGAGGTGCTGCGCCGCCGTCCCGAGCAGGACGAGAAGGGCAAGCAGAAGAAGCGGCGCCGCCCGCGCTACGTCGAAACCGACGAGGGGCTCGACGAGGACCCCTACGCGGACTACGAGGACGACTTCTAGCCCGCTCCCGCTCCCGGGACCGGCGGGCGCCGGATGCGGCGCCCAGATCGGGAACGCATGCCACCGCGACCCCGCCGCCAGCCGCAACGCAGTTGCGTCGCCTGCCGGACCAAGCGGCCCAAGGCCGAGTTGGTGCGGCTGGTCGTCGACGCCGAGGGAGGCCTGTCCATCGACGCGCGCGGGCGGGCGCCGGGTCGCGGCGCCTACCTCTGCGCCGAGCCCGACTGCTGGCGGCGCGCCGCCCGCGGCCGGGCGCTGGGCGCGGCGCTGCGGCAGGATCTCGGCGACGACGCGCTGGCGCTGCTCGCGGGCGGACCGCCGCCGGAGCGGGCTGGCGTGGTGGGCGCGGGGGCGCGCTACGCTAGCGCGGGAGAGACGACGCCATGACCACCGACACCACCCGCCGGGTGGAGATCCCCCGCACGCTGACCGTCAAGGAACTCGCGGACCTGCTCGACCGCTCGGCGATCGGCGTGATCAAGGTGCTCATGACGAACGGCGTCATGGCCGAGGTCACCAAGACCATCGATTACGACACGGCGGCCATCGTGGCCGTGGAGTTGGGCTTCGAGCCGCTGGAGGGCGAGGCCGACGTCGTCGAGGAGCCGGAGCCGGCGGCCCAGGAGGACCTGTTCACGGAGGAGCCCGACGCTGAGGAGACGCAGGCCCCGCGCGCGCCCATCGTGGCGGTGCTGGGCCACGTCGACCACGGCAAGACGACGCTGCTCGACGCGATCCGCCAGAGCAACGTCACCGAGGCCGAGGCGGGCGGCATCACGCAGCACATCGGCGCCTACCAGGCGACGCTGGGCGAGAAGCCGATCACCTTCCTCGACACGCCCGGCCACGAGGCGTTCACCGCCATGCGCGCGCGGGGGGCGCAGGCGACCGACATCGCCGTGCTCGTCGTCGCGGCGAACGACGGGGTGATGCCCCAGACCCGCGAGGCGATCGACCACATCCGCGCCGCCGGGGTGCCCCTGGTCGTGGCGCTGAACAAGATCGACATCGAGAACGTCAACGTCGACCGGGTCAAGGCGCAACTCTCCGACGCCCAGGTGCTGATCGAGGAGTACGGCGGCGACACGCCCCTGGTCCCGGTCTCCGGCACGACCCGGCAGGGCCTCGACGACCTGCTGGAGACCATCCTGCTGGTCGCGGAGGTGCAGGACTACCAGGCCAACGCCGATCGGCCCGCGGCGGGCGTCGTGCTCGAGGCGGCGCTGGACCGGCGGCAAGGGTCGCGCACGACGCTGCTCGTGCAGCGCGGCACCCTGCGCCAGGGCGACGCGCTGCTCGTCGGCGGGACCTGGGGCCGCGTCAAGGCGATGTTCGACTTCAGCGGCGCGCGCATCCGCAGCGCCGGCCCCTCGGCCCCCGTCTCGGTCCTCGGCGTGCAGGACCTGGCCGCCGCTGGCGACCGCTTCCGCGTGCTCGAGAGCGACCGGTCGGCCAAGCGCCTCTACGAGCAGGCCAAGCGCGCCCGCGAGGCCGTCGAGGCGCAGCGCCAGCACGCGGCCAGCCTCGACGCGCTGTTCGGCGAGATCAGCCGCGGCGAGGTGAAGGAACTCAACCTCGTGCTCAAGACCGACGTGGACGGCAGCGTCGAGCCGCTGCGCCGCAGCCTGGAGCAGCTGACCAACGAGGAAGTGCACGTGAAGGTGATCCACGCCGCGCCCGGCGCGATCACCGAGTCGGACGTGAACCTGGCCGCGGCGGCGCAGGGCATCGTGCTGGGCTTCCAGGTGGGCACGGAGCCTGGGGCGCGCAAGCTGGCCAACGCCGAGCGCGTCGAGATCCGCCGCTACGAGATCATCTACCAGCTGATCGAAGAGGTGGAGGCCGCGGTCAGCGGCATGCTGGAGCCCGTCGACGTGGACATCGTCGACGCCCACGCCGAGGTGCTGCAGGTCTTCCCCATCCGCCGCATCGGCAACATCGCCGGGGCGCGCTGCGACGACGGCGCCGTCCGGCCCGACCTCCTGGTGCGGGTCTTCCGCGGCGGCCAGGACGTCAGCAGCGGCAAGATTCGCAGCCTGCGCCGCTTCCAGGAGGAGGCGCGAGAGGTGGTCGCGGGGCAGGAATTCGGCGTCGCCGTGGAGGGCTTCGAGGCCTTCGAGATCGGCGACAAGCTGGAGTTCTACCACACCGAGCGGCAGAGCCGGGTCGTACGCGGGGGTCGCGTCGAGCCGGCCGGGTCGGCATCGTAGAGAGCATCCCGCGACACCCCCCGCGCGGGGGCCCGGAGACGAAGACAGCATGGCCCGACGCCAGGAACGCGTGAACGATCTCCTGCGGGAGGTGGTCGCCGAGATCATCGCCCGCGAACTCAAGGATCCGCGCCTGCAGGCGGACCTGATCTCCGTGACCGAGGTGACGACCTCGGCCGACCTGCAGCACGCGCGGGTGCTGGTCTCGGTCATGGGCAGCGAGCCGCAGCGCGACGCCGTGGTCGCGGCGCTCAATCACTCCCGCCACTTCGTGCAGCGGCAACTGCGCCCGCACCTGAGCATGAAGTCGATCCCGCAACTCCAGTTCCAGCGCGACGACCGCATCGAGGAGGACCGCCGCATCCTCGACCTGCTCGATCGCATCCGCCGCGACGGCCTGCCGGGCGCCGAGCCGGACGCCGATCCGGCCGCCACTGATCCCCCCGACGACGGGCAGGCCGACGCGTGAGCGATCCGTCGTCGGACGCGCCCACGCCGGACGCAGGCCCCGGCACGGGCCTCTTCCTCATCGACAAACCGGCGGGGCCGACCTCGCACGACGTCGTGCAGCGGCTGCGGCGCTGGACCGGCATCCGGCGCGTGGGGCACGGCGGCACGCTCGACCCCATGGCCACCGGCCTGCTGCCGATCTTCGTGGGCCGGGCGACGCGGCTGATCGAGTACCTGGGCGAGCACCACAAGCACTACCGCGCGACGGTCCGCCTGGGCATCAGCACCGACACCGACGACGCCGAGGGCGCCGTGGTCGCCGAGGCGCCCGTGCCGGACCTCACCGCGGCGCAGATCGAGCAGGCGCTGGGCGCCTTCCGGGGCACGATCGAGCAGGTACCGCCCGCCTTCAGCGCCGTCAAGGTGGGCGGCGTCACCGCGCACCGGGCGGCCCGGCGCGGCGACCCGGTGGAGATCGCGCCGCGGGAGGTCACGATCCACGCCCTCACGATGGGGGACTGGCGCTCGCCCCTGCTCGACCTGGAGATGACGGTGAGCACGGGCACCTACGTGCGCGCGATCGCCCGCGACCTGGGCGCGCAACTGGGCTGCGGCGGCCACGTGATCGAGATGCGGCGCACCGGCATCGGGCCGGTCGGCGTCGAGCAGGCGCACGGCCCGGACGATCTCGAGGCCGCCTTCGCCGCCGGCCGCGGATGGGAGTTGGCCGCGCCGGTGGCCGGCTTCTTCGAGCACTGGCCGCGCGTCATCCCCAGCGCGGCGCAGCGCAGCCGGCTGCTCAACGGACAGGCCGTGCCGCTGCCGGTGGGCGGGACGGGGGCGGGGCCGGCGCCGCACGCGCTGGCGATCGACCGGCTGGGCGCGCCGATCGCCGTGCTGGTCCCCGAGGCCGGCTGGCCCGAGCGCTGGCGGCCGACCAAGGTGCTGATCGGCCCGGGCTAGCGATCGGGCGGCTGCCGCTCAGCCGGGGGCGCCGGGCAGGCCCTCGTCGGGCAGGGCGAAGAGCAGCGCCACCACGTCCTCCGGGGCCTGCAGCGAGTACACCGTCTCGGCCGGCAGCAGCACGCCCTCGCCCGGGGCGAGCGCCGCGTCGTCGTCGCTGACGCCCACCCGGATCACGCCGCGGATGACGATCAGCGCCGAGGCGCCCGTCGTGCGGCGGTTGAGCATGGTGCGTCCGGCGTCGAGTTGGATGCCCTCGGCCTGCAGCCGGCTCTCCAGCGCCGCCGCTTCCTGACTGGCGACGCGGATGCGGTGGAGGGGCATGGCGCCGGACCGCCTAGGCGGCGCCGTGGTCTTCGAGATAGGTGATGATGTCCTGCACCGTGCGCATCTCCGCGGCGGCGTCCTCGGAGATCTCGATCGGCGCGTCGTCGCTGCTGAACTCTTCCTCGATCGCGATCGTCAGGTCCACCACGTCGAGCGAGTCGGCGTTCAGGTCGTCGAGCAGGTGCGATTCCGCCGTCACCTCGTCGGAGGGCACGCGCAACTGCTCCGCGACGATCGCCAGGACCCGTTGTTCGATGCTGCTCACGTCGGCCACTTCCCGCCGGCCGGCGGCGATCCGCCGGGCGCGTCGAGGTTAGGAAGCCACGCGGCCCAGCGCAACAACCCCGTTCTGCCCGCCGAAGCCGAACCCGTTGACCAGCGCCGCGCGCACGGGCGCGACGCGGCTCCGATTGGGCACGTAGTCGAGGTCGCAGTCCGGATCCGGCGTGTGCAGGTTGATCGTGGGCGGAACCTCGCCGTGGTGGATCGCGAGGGCCGTGGCGGCCACGCCCAGCGCGCCGGCCGCGCCCATCAGGTGCCCCGTCATGCTCTTCGTCGAGCTGACCAGCAGGCGCGGCGCGTGTTCACCGAAGACGGCGTGGATGGCCCGCGTCTCGGACGCGTCGTTGAGCGGCGTGCCGGTGCCGTGCGCGCAGATGTAGTCCACGTCCTCCGCGCGCAGGCCCGCGTCGTCGAGCGCGCGCTGCATCGCCTTGGCGGCGCCGCTGCCGTCGGGCAGGGGCGCGGTGACGTGGTGCGCGTCGGCCGTGCGGCCGCCGCCCAGGATCTCGGCGTAGATGCGCGCGCCGCGCGCCCGCGCCGCCTCGAGCGACTCCACGACGCAGACGACGCCGCCCTCGCCGAAGACGAAGCCGTCGCGCTCCGCGTCGAAGGGGCGCGAGGCGGCGGGCGGGTCGTCGTTGCGGCGCGAGAGGGCGTGCATGTTGGCCAGCCCGGCGATGCCCAGCTCGGAGATGTTCGACTCGGAGCCGCCGACGAAGGCCAGGTCCGCCTCGCCGTACTCGATGATCTGCTTGGCCTCGATGAAAGCGTAGATCGAGCTGGCGCAGGCCGCCGCCCCCGTGATCGCGGGCCCCTGCAGGCCCAGCTCGATCGAGACCTGGCAGGAGGCCATGTTGGGGGCCATCATCGGCACGAAGAGGGCGCGCACGCGGCCGGGACCGCCGCGGCCCAGCGTCTCGGTCTCCGCCGCGATCGTCGTCACGCCGCCGCCGCCGGTGTTGATCACGCTGGCCAGCCGGCTCCGGTCGAGCGCGTCGAGGTCGAGCCCGGCGTCGGCCCGCGCCAACTGCGCCGCCGCGACCGCCATCTGCGCGAAGCGCGCCATGCGCCGGGCCGCCTTGGCGCCCATGAACTGCTCCGGCTCGAAATCGGGCACGTCGGCCGCGATGCGCACCTTCATCCGCGAGGGGTCGAAGGCGGTGATCGGGCGGACACCGGAGACGCCGCCGCGCAGGCTCGCCCAGAAGGCGTCGACGCCGATCCCGAGCGGCGTGACGGGGCCGATGCCGGTGATCACCAAGCGGCGGGCGTCGGGACGCGCGGCGGCGGGCAGGACCTCAGCCCTCCCAGCGGCGCAGCAGGACGGCGGCGTTGTGCCCGCCCAGCCCGACCGAGATCGACATCGCCGCGCGCAGGTCCACCTCGCGGGGGGAGTTCGGCACGCAGTCCAGGTCGCACTCGGGGTCGGGCGTCTCGTAGTTGAGCGTGGGCGGGATGATGCCCGTCACCAGCGCCTTCGCCGCGACGATCACCTCCAGGGCGGCGCTGGCGGCCATCATGTGCCCCGTCGCGGCCTTGATGGAACTGACCAGCATGCGCGGCGCGTGTTCGCCGAAGATCGTCTTCACGGCGCCCACGTCGACCCGGTCGCCCAGCTTCGTCGCGGTGCCGTGCGTGTTGACGTAGCCGACGTCGGTGGAAGGGATGCCGGCCTCGTCGAGGGCCTGGCCCATCGCGTTCAGCAGGCCGCGCGCGCTGGGGTCGGGGGCCGCCATGTCGTAGCCGTCGTTGCCCGATCCGGCGCCCACGACCTCGGCGTAGATGCGCGCGCCGCGCGCCTGCGCGTGCTCCAGATCCTCGATCACCAGGGCCGCGCCGCCCTCGCCGGGGACGAAGCCGGCCCGGTTCAGGTCGAAGGGCTTCATGGTCTTGGAGGGCGGGTCGCCCGCCGGCGCGAGCACCCGCATCGACTCGAAGCAGGCGTGGAAGATGGGCTGCTGGACGGCGTCGGAGCCGCCCACGATCATCGCGTCGGCCTTGCCGGCCTTGATGTAGAGGGCGCCGTCGGCGACGGCGTTGGCGCCGCTGGCGCAGGCGCTGGTCGGCGAGTAGTTGGGCCCGGTCACGCCGGTCTGGATCGCGATGTGGCCGCTGGCGGCGTCGGCGATGAGGTTCGGCATGCAGAAGGGCGAGACGCGCCGCGGCCCCTTGCTCTTCAGCACCTCGTACCAGCGCAGCAGCGTCGACATGCCGCCGCCGCCGCTGCCGAAGACGACGCCGATGCGGCCGCGGTTCTCGTCGGTCACGCAGAGGCCCGCGTCGCGCAGCGCCTCGTCGGAGGAGACGCAGCCGAACTGGGCGTTGCGGTCCATGTGCTTCAGCGGCTTGGCGTCGAGGACCGTCTCGGGCTCGAAGTCCTTGACCTCGGCCTGCACGCCGACCTTGAACGGCGCCGGGTCGAAGTGGGTGATGTGATCGATGCCGGACTCGCCCGCGACGAGCCGCTCCCAGGCGGTGGGCAGGTCGTTGCCCACCGGACACACCGTGCCCATGCCCGTGATGACGACTCGACGGGTCACCGGCGCCCTCCCCGGCGCGGCGCGCGAGGGATGCCCGCGGGCCGGATCATCACTTGGGGATCCCATCGGACAGGTCGGGGAAGTCGCGCTGCGCGAGGCCCGTCTCGCCGTCGGCGACGGGGAAGGTCCAGGAGCGCTTGGAGATGCGCCGCACGAGCTTCGACAGGACGTCGCCCGGGCCCGCCTCGACGAACAGGTTGACCCCCTGGCCGGCCATCGCCTTGACGGAGCTGCGCCAATCGACGGGCCGCAGCAGGGCGCTGTTCAGCTCCTCGCGGATCGCGTCGCGGGTGAGCAGGAAGCCGGCGCTGGCGTTGCTGATCACCGGCACCTCCGGGTCGCGCCAGGTCATCGTGTTGACGACCTGGCGGAACTGGTCCTGCGCCTCCTCCATGAGCGGCGAGTGGGAGGCGATGGAGATCTTGAGCCGCACGACGCGCCGCGCGCCCTGGGCCTCGGCCAGGCGCATCACGCGCTGCAGGGCGCCCTCGTCGCCCGAGACGACGGCGTGGCCGGGGCCGTTGTCGTTCGCGACGACCAGCGTGTCGTCGTGCGTCGCCTCGCCCACGATGGCGTTGAGGACGCGGTCGCGCAGGCCGATGATCGAGGCCATACCGCCGGGGCGGGCGCGGTCGGCGGCCTGCATCGCCCGGCCGCGCTCCTGCACCAGCTGCAGGCCGCTCTCGTAGTCGAGCGCGCCGGCGGCGACGCAGGCGGTGACCTGTCCCATGCTGTGCCCGGCCATCGCGAGCGGCTCGAAGGGGCGGCCGCCCTCCTCCCAGCGCGCCTGCAGCGCGTCGAGCCAGGCCATGCTGGCGACGTAGATCGCGGGCTGCGAGTGCACCGTGTCGTCGAGGTCCTCGACCGGGCCCTCCTCGACCAGCTTGAGCAGGTCGTAGCCCAGCACGTCGTTCGCCCGCTCGAAGCGCTCGCGGGCGCCGGGGTGCACCTCCAGGATGGCGCCCGCCATGCCGACCGATTGCGTCCCCTGGCCGGGGAACACGATCGCCACGCCCCGGATCTCGTCGGGGGCGGGCTCGGCGGGCGGACGGGAGGTGGTCTCGGAGGTCATGCGGCGGTCCGTCCCAACGCGATGCGGCGGGCCGGTGCGGCCCCCATGCTCGGAAGATAATACGCCAGCGGGAGCGCGCGTGCGTGTCGCGCGGGGAGCAGGGCGGATTTGTATAGGTGGATCGGCTCCCGGCAATAGCAGCGCGCGGTCGGGATCGGCGGTCGCTGTGGGCTGCGCGTCAGTGGATGCATCAGTGGATGAACATGCCGCCATCGACGTGGATGGTCTGGCCGGTGATGTAGGAACCGCTCTCGCCGGCGAGGAAGGCGACCAGCGGCGCCACGTCGCCGGTGACGCCCGTGCGCCGCAGGGGCACCTGCGCCGTGACCGCCGCCACGACCTCCTCGCCGAGGTCGGCCGTGATGTCGGTCTCGATGTAGCCCGGCGCGATCAGGTTGACCGTGATGTTGCGGCTGCCCACCTCCCTGGCCAGCGCCCGCGTGAAGCCGCCCAGGCCCGCCTTGGCCGCCGAGTAGTTGGCCTGGCCCGGGTTGCCCATGCTGCCCATCACCGAGCCGATGTTGATCACCCGTCCCCAGCGCGCCCGGATCATGCCGCGCAGGCAGGCGCGGCTGACGTGGAAGGCGCTCGTGAGGTCCGTCTGGAGGACGAGGTCCCAGTCCTCGTCGTTCATGCGCATCACCAAGTTGTCGCGCGTGATGCCGGCGTTGTTGACGACGATCGCCGGCGGCCCCAGGGCGTCCGTCACCTCGGCGACCATGGCCTTGGCCGCGTCGCTGCCGGCCGACACGTCGCAGGCGACGGTCATGCTGCGCACGCCCGACGCCTCGGCGGCCTCGGCGGTCTCCCGCGCCGCTTGCTCGCGGTCGCGGTAGTTGACGGCGACGTCGGCCCCATCGGCGGCGAGGGCCAGCGCGATCGCCCGCCCGATCCCGCGCGAGCCGCCCGTGACCAGCGCCACGCGGCCCGTCAGCGGGCCGCCGTCGTCGCCGGACTGCGGCGCGGTCGATCGGGATGCGGGGCTGGACACGGGGACACCTCCTGGCTGTCGGCGGGGACGGATGGGGGCTGCCGCGCGCGAACGGCGCGGCGGGCCGCGGCCTACGCCGCGGCCGCTTCGCAGAAGACGTGGGCGCTGAGGCGCGAGCTGACCGCGACGGGGTCGCCGTCCACGTCCAGGCGCCGCGGCCGCTTCGCAGAAGACGTGGGCGCTGAGGCGCGAGCTGACCGCGACCGGGTCGCCGTCCACGTCGAGGATGAAGACGCGGTCGGGCCCGATCTCGCGCACCGTCACGAGCACGCCGGGACGCAGGTTCTTGTCGGAGCAATAGCGCAGCAGTTCCGGGTCGCCCTCGACCATCTCCGAGATGCGGCGGATCACCAGCCGCTCGCCGGCCGACGTGTCGGCCAGCAGGCGCCAGCCCGCGTCGCCGCCGTCCGGGAAGTTGCCCGGAATCGGCGCGCCGTGGGGGCAGGTTTCGGGGTGGTCCATGAACTTCGAGAGCCGCTCCTGCACCAGATCGCTCATCGCGTGCTCCAGGCGATGCGCCTCGGTGTGGGCCTGCGCCCAGTCGAGCTCGAGCACATCGGCCAGGAAGCGCTCCGTGAGGCGGTGCCGGCGGCAGATCGAGTCGGCCGCGGCCCGCCCCTCGTCGGTCAGC
>JAPOXB010000175.1 GCA_026707335.1 Chloroflexota bacterium | reverse complement strand
CCCCGGCGCGCGTCGGCGCGACCCGGCGCGCGCCGGGGGGACCGCCCGAGCCGCCCCGGCCGCGGCCGGGTCCGGCGGGTCGCCGCTCGACCTCCTGGTAGTCGGCGTAGTCATCGATCTTCGGCAGCGGGGCCTCATCGGCGTCGTCGGCGGCCGGCTCGGCGCCGATGACGCTCACACGGACGTGGGCCTCGCTCGCGCCGATGCCGAAGACGCCGGGGCGGCCCTCGCTGAGGACGCGCACCTCCACCTGGTTCCGGCTCCGGTTGAGCCGGCGCAACGCCTGTTGGACGGCGTCGTCCACGGTCTTGCCTGTCGTTTCCACGCTGCTGGGGTTGTCCCTGGCCATGGCTCAATCGCCCCTTTCCGATCTTGCGCCCCCGCCCCTGCCCCGGCGTCGCCGCCGGCGTCTGCGGCGACGGGCGGCAGCCGACTGGCTGCTGGATCCGTCGGCCGCGCCGGCCGCGACTGGGTCTTGGGAGGCGGTTGCCTGCGGTGGTAGTTCGGCGCCCTTGCCGGCGCTCTTCCCGGTGGCCGGGCCGCGGCCGTCGCCCGCGGCGGCGGCGCGCTGCCGCGCCTTCGCCGACGGCGGCAGCGCCTCCATCGAGACGAGCCAGCGCCAAGTGATGTTGTCGGGCTTGTAGTAGAGGTACGCCTGGAGGATCGCCACCACGCTGGTCGTGAACCAATAGAGGCCCAGGCCGGAGGGCACGGTCATCGTGAACCAGCCGAAGAGCAGCGGCATCATGTAGAGCATCATCTTGTTGGTCGCGGCCTGGCGGTCGTCCTTGACCTGCGGGCGGGTCGCGGTCGAGAGCTTCTGCTGGTAGAAGGTCGCGGCGGCGACGAGGATGGCCAGCGGGATCGATCGCTCCGCCAGGTCGATGCCGATGAAGTTGCTGCTCAGCGGCACCGACTCGGTGATGTAGCCCCAGTCGTAGAGGCGCCGGGAGAGATCGAGCAGCGCCTCCGGCGTCGTGCCCACCGTGTAGCGGATGACGTGGAACAGCGCGATCCAGATGGGGATCTGCACCGCGAAGGGGAGGAGGCAGCCCAGCGGGTTGAAGCCCACGTCGCGGTAGAGCTTCATCATCTCCTGCTGGCGGCGCTTGGGATCCTTGTATTTCTTCTGGATCTCCTGCATCTGCGGCTGCATCTCCTGCATCGCGCGGGTCGTGCGGAGCTGCTTGATGGTCAGCGGGAAGGTGACGAGGCGGATGAAGATCGTGAACGCGATGATGGCCAGCCCGAAGTTGTCCAGCATGGCGTTGGACATCGTGATCAGCGCGTTGATCATCGGGTTGACGAGCAGGTCGTTCCAGATGAAGCTCACGCCCGCCGCCCCCTAGCCCCGGTCCGCATCGAGCAGCCGCTCGCACTCGAGGTTGCGGTCCGGGTAGACCTGACAGACGCGCCCCGCGCCCACGCGCGAGCGCCAGAGCACACCCTGGTCGTCGCTGATCACGAGCGAGCCGTCGTCAAGGACGAGCGGCGTGGCCAGGACGCGGTTCGACGTCCGCAGCGGCGTCTCGGGGTCGCCCCAGATCTGCGCGCCGGTCTCCGGATCGACCGCCAGCAGCGTGCCCTCGCGGGTGATGATGACCAACTCCCCCGCGGCGGTGAGCGCGGGCTGGGCGCGGATGCGCTCCCCCGCCTGGAAGGGCTCCGGCCACCGCGCCGCCCCCGTCTGGGCGTCCCAGGCCCACACGGCGCCGTGCAGGTCGCCGGCGTAGACGGCGCCGTTCACGGCCAGCGCGTTGGTCCAGAACCAGTGCGCGCCCTGGGCGCTCCAGCGCAGATCGCCGCTCTCGATGTCGAGCGCGTAGAAGGTGCGGTCGAAGCCGCCGAAGAAGGCGAGCCCCCCGTCGATCGCGACGTCGCTGGCGATGCCGGCGCCGGAGACGAACGTCCAGGCGGGCGTGCCGTCGCCGGTGCGCAGCGCGGCCACTTGTCCGGACATCGTGGGGACGATGAGCAGGCTTCCGTGCGTCTCGGTGTGGGCGAGGGCCGGTGTGCCCCAGATGCGTCCCTCGACCTCGGCCGGGGGCCAGACGAACGCCTCGGTGTCGTTCACGCTGAGGGGGGGATTCTCCGTGTCGATGGCGTACACGCGCTCGTCCGTCGTCGCGACGAAGATGGTGCGGGCGTCGTCCGCGACGACGACGCCGGCGATCACCGGCACGCCCGTGTCGAGCAGGACGCGGGCGCTGGAGCCGTCGCGCCGGATGGCGTAGACGACGCCCTCGTTGTGGTCGGCGACGACGAACTCGTCGTCGTTGGCGCCGATGGTGGCGGGCGCGCCGTAGAAGCCCTGCGCGTCGACCTGATCGTCGAGGCCCGGGAACGGCCGATCGTCGTCGTCCGATTCCGGCCGTCCCGCGGCGGCGCCGGGGAACATCCAGACGACCGCGTTCGCCCGGTCGAGGTCGATCGCCCCGATCAGCTTGTCCTCGACGCGGGCGATGATCACGGGCCGGCCCTCGACCTCCGCGGCGATGGGCTGGGCCCAGCCGTCGGGGTCGTTGCTGATCGTGCAGGCCGCCAGCAGCGGGATCGCGGCCAGCAGCGCGATGCCGAGCCAGCGCCGGTCGCCCAGCCGGTCGCCCAGACAGTGGCCCAGACGGCGGCGCATCACCGGGACGTTCCCGGCGGGAGTTTCACGTGAAACACCGGCCATCGGGCGGGCGGCCCGGCCTCGGCGGATTCGTCGTAAGGCGGGTCGTAGCCGCCGGCGCCCCCTGGCGTGCACAGCGGATTGCAGCGCAGCAGGCGCCAGACGGTCATCGCGCCGCCCCGCACGAGGCCGTAGCGCCCGATCGCTTGCAGGGCGTACTCGGAGCAGGTGGGGAGATAGCGGCAGGCCGGGCTCAGCCCCGGCGAGATGCCGGCCTGGTAGCCGCGGATCAGGCGCAGCGCCAGATGGGCGGGCAGGCCGGTGGGCGAACGGACTCCGAAGCCTCGGCGGGGGGAGAGGTTCACGGCGGGCTCCCCGTCAGCCCGGCGCGCCTCAGCAACTGCGACAGCACGGCGTTCAACTCCCCGTAGCTCGCGTGCTGCGCCCCCTGCCTCGCGATCACGACGATGTCCACCTGCCCGGCCGCTCCGCTGTGCCGCGCCGCCTCGCGCAGGCGGCGCTTGATGCGGTTGCGCGTGACCGCCCCGCCCAGGCGCTTGGACACGGCGAAGCCGTAGCGCGGGCCGTCCGTCTCCGGGTTCGGGCGGATGCGGAGGGCGAGAGGGCCACGGGCATAGGCACGCCCCGATCGGTACACGGCCGCGAAATCCCGCCGCCGCCGGAGTCGCTGATGGCGCTGCATCGGCAGCTCCCGCCGGGCGGCCGTCAGTGGCGCAAGCAGGGACGGAGTTCCGCCCGACACTGCCCGGGCAACCGGCTGAACGGCCGACGAAACGGCCGACTACACCACAGTCAGTCGATGGCGGCCGCGCTGGCGGCGGCGCCGGAGCACCGCCCGCCCGCCACGGGACGCCATTCGCTTGCGGAAGCCGTGCTCGCGCTTCCGCGGGATTCGCTTGGGTTGCCAGGTGCGCTTGGGCATCGACGTACCAGCGTCGGGCGCGAGGCGAACCGCGCTGCGCCCGGGAATGCGACGGCGATCGCGCCGCCGCGACGTGGAATCAGTATATCCCGCGGTCCGCTGGCGGCAACCGCCGCCACGGCTCACGGCGCGGGGCGCAGCAGCGTGGGGGCCGTCGCGCCGCGGTAGATGTACTGGTACCAGGCGTAGTTCTCGAGCACGCGCCGCAGGTAGGCGCGGGTCTCGCCGAAATCGACGCCCTCGTAGAACCGGTCGGGATCGAGCGCCGCCGCTCCCTGCGACCATCGCGCCGCATTGCCCGGCCCCCCGTTGTAGGCCGCCAGCGCGATCGACGCCGACCCGTCGAAGTTCGCGAGTTGCGCACCGAGATATGCGGATCCGTACCGGATCGAGCGCTCCGGGCGGAATAGCAGCGCGGTGTGGAAGCCGCTGTCGTCCAGCCAGTGGGCGATGTCGCCCCCGGTCGCGGGGATGACCTGGGTCAGGCCCAGCGCGCCCGCGATGGAGCCGGCCTGCGGAGTGAAGAGGCTCTCCTGCCGGATCATCGCGTAGAGCAGGAGCTCATCGACGCCGAAGTTGCGCGCCGCCGCCGCGGCCAGCTCCGGCCAGCCGCGCGGGTAGGCCCAGCGCAGGATCTCGAGCGGGGCGCGGGGGCGGTCGGCGGCGGGGACGCGCTCGAGCAGGTTGACGGCGGCCGCCAGACGCAGATGCACGACGCCCATCGCGTCGAACCGCCGGGCGGCGTGGAGGATGCCCCAGGGGTTCGCCGTCCGGTTGAGGGCCAGGTGGAAGCGCGACTCCGCCTGATGGGTGAGCCCGGCGGCCCACAGATCGACGGCCGCGCGCCAGTCGGCCGACTCCTCGATGGCGGCGGCGGAGGCCGCGTCCGCGCCGGGCAGCGCGTCGAGCCAGGCGTCGAGCGGGGCCGGGCCGGCGGGATCCCGCGGCGTGATCGAGCCCGGCGCCAGCCGGGGCGCTTCCAGCGCTCCCGCCGCGACCGCCTGCGCGCGCAGGGCGGTGTAGCCGTACGGCGCGCCGCCTTGGCCGGCCGCTTGGGCCGCCGCAAGGGCCGCCGCAGCGCCGGCCGCGTCCCCCAGAGCGTCGAGGCTCTTGCCCAGCCAGAGCCAGGCGCGGCCGGCCAGATCGGGATCCGCGCTCTCGGTGAGGGCGCGGAAGTCGTCGGCGGCGCGGTCCAGCCGGCCCGCCCGGTAGTGCGCGAGCGGTACGCGGAAGGCGGCGTCGGCGGCGAACTCGCTGTCGGGGTACTCCGCCGCGAGCCGCGCGAAGACGATCCGGGCCAGCGTGTTCGACTCCTGCTCCTCCAGCAGCCGGCCCGCCCACCACAGCGCGTTGTCGGCCTGCGGGCCGGCCGGGTCGGCCGCGACCGAGGCCAGGTAGCCCTCGATCGCGTCGGCGCCATTGCCTAGGTCCTCCGCGATCGCGGCCAGGTAGTACGTCGCGATGCCCGTCTCCTCGGTCGTGGGGTGGCCGTCGAGCAGGGCCTCGTACACCGCGGCGGCGTCGGCGTAGCGGGACTGGCGGTAGAGGTGGAGTCCCGCCACCAGCGGGTCGACGGCGAAGCCGGTGGCCAGCAGGCCGTCGTACGCCTCAGCGGCGCGCCAGTGCGCGGGATGGTCGGTCAGGAGTTGCGTCCAGGCCTCGTGCGCGCCGGCCGGGTCGCCCTGCTCCAGGCGCACGACTCCGCTGCGGTGCAGGGCGAAGGCGTCGTCGGAGGGCCAGGGCGAGACGTCGGCGAGGGCGCCGTACCACTCGTCCGCCTCCGCGTAGCGGCCCGCGTTCTCCAGCAGCAGCCCGCCCTCCAGCAGCGCGCTCTCAAGGTCGAGGGCGGGCGCCGCGGGGTCGTCCCGGATCGATTGGTAGTCGCGGATTGCGAAGTCTATATCGCCTAACGCGGTCAGAAGCCGCGCCCGCGCCAGCAGCGCCTGATCCCGGGCGGCGCCACCGGCGCTGAGGTAGCCGCTGTAGGCCGCGAGGGCCGACTCCGCCGCCCCGCCCGCCGCGAGGACGTGGGCGCGGATCAGCCAGCGCTGCGTGTCGGGGACCGACGCCGGAGCGGCGTCGAGCGCGGCCAGCGTGTCGGTGGCCCGGCCGGGCTGCTCCAGGCGCAGCAGCAGCCGGATCTGGGCCAGGAAGGCGTCGCCGAGTTCGGTGGGCGAGAGCGTCGTGGCCGAGGCGTCGCGGAGGGCCAGCGCGCGGGCCTCGGCGGCGGCCTCCCAATAGCCGTCGTGCTCGAGCTGCGCGGCTCGATCGAGCAGCACCTCCACGTTGACGGGCGGAGCCGGCGGGGCCGGCGCCGCTTCCGTGCGCGGGGCCGCCGGCGGGGAAGTCGAGCCGCCCTCCTGCGTCGCGGCGCCCGCGGAGGCGCCGGACGGGGTGTCGGGCCGAGTGTCGGGCGTCGCGGCGGGCTGGGACTCGGTCGGCGCGGGGTCCGGCGGGGGCGGCGCGTCGCCGCTGCAGGCCGCGAGCAACAGGGCGCAGGCGGCGAGCAACCGGACGTGCGCCCCCCTGGCCCCGACCCGCTTTGACCGGATTTTTCGCCGGGTGGTACGGTGCGGACGTTCCCTCGGCGGGGTTTCAGAAAGCCGAGCCGCCTCTTGTCGCATGCTTGGTCCATCCCGTTCTGTACACGGGATGCTCGCCGCCGCCGCCCCCAACACCGCCTTTCGCACCGTACCGGCGAGCCCCGAGGGTGTCCACGCGCCCCCGGCCGCCTCCGCCCGGCCCCGGCCCGCCCGGAGCGACGCCCGTGAGCGCGCTGAACTGGATCGACGTCGACCTGGGGGCGGTGCGGGCCAACGTGCGCGCGCTGCGCGGGCTGGCCGGAGCGGCCGAGTTCGCGGCCGTCGTCAAGGCGGACGGGTACGGGCTGGGCGCGGCCGAGATCGGCCGGGCGGCGCTCGACGCCGGCGCGGGGCGGCTGTGCGTCTTCGCGCTTGACGAGGCGCAGGCCCTGCGCGAGGCCGGCATCGACGCCCCGATCCTGGTGCTGGGGCCGCTGCGCCCCGACGACGCGCCGCGCGTGGCCGGGCTGGGCGTCGCCTGCACGCTGACGCGGCCGGAGTTGGTTGAGCCGCTGGCGCGGGCGGCGGCCGGGGGACCGCCGATCCCGGTCCACGTCAAGGTCGACACGGGGATGCATCGGCTCGGTCCGCCCGCCGCGACCGCCGAGGCGCTGGTCGCCGCCGCGAGATCGGAGCCCGCCCTGCGCCTGGAGGGCTTCTACACGCACTTCCCGAACGCGGACGGCCCGGGCGAGGACGGCCGGCGCGACACGGAGGGCCGCTTCGCGCGGTTCCTGCCGCTGGCCGAGCGGGCCGGCGCGCCGCTGCGCCACGCGGCCAACAGCGCGACGCTGCTGCGCTTCCCGCACATGGCGCTCGACCTGGTCCGGGTGGGCGCGGGCCTGCATGGATTCGGTCCCGGCGCCGCCGCCGAGCCGGCCGCCGCCCTGCTGCGGCCGGTCGCAACGTGGCGCGCGACGCTGGTGCAAACGCACGATCTCGCCCCCGGCGAGTCGGTCTCCTACGGGGGGACGTGGACGGCGTCGCGGCCGGCGCGTGTGGGCGTGGTCGCGGTGGGCTACGCCGACGGCTTCCGGCACGCGCTGTCGAACCGCGGCGCGATGCTCGTGCGGGGGCGGCGCGTCCCGGTCGTGGGGGCCGTCTGCATGGACATGACGCTGGTCGACCTGAGCGACGTCCCCGCGGCTGCGGTGGGCGACGTCGCCACGCTGATCGGCCGCGACGGGGAGGCGGAGATCAGCCTGCACGCCTTTGCCGAGCGCTGCGGCACCATCCCCTACGAGGTGCTGACGGGGCTGGGCCCGCGGCCGGAGCGTCGCTACATCGATGCGGCGGCCGAGCCGGGCGGCGCGTAGCGCGCTTAGTCGTCGTCGAAGTCGTCCTCGATCGCCTCGGGCCGGACGCCCGTCACGACCGGGGAGTCGTCCTCGCGGCGGCGGGAGCGGACCGGCAACTCCGCGATGCGGGCCCGCAGCGCCGCCACCTCCTCGGCCGAGGGCGACTCCAGCACCAGCACGACGACGCCGGAGTCGCGCAGCACCTCGAGCAGACCGGCGCCGGCCGTCGCCGGGATGGAGACGGCCAGGGGCGCGCCGACGCCCAGCCCGACGCGCCGCAGCGCGATCAACGCGGCGACCGGCATCGGGTCGCTGACGGCGGGCCCGATCACGAGCGTGGGGCGCAGGCTGGCGACGGCGCGCAACTCTCCGTCCTCGATGTCCCGCGCGGGCAGGCGCAGCACGTAGTCGAGCCTGACGCGCAGCAGCGCCTCTGCCTCGGCCTGGTCGGGGTCGTAGACGACGAAGGCCGCCCCCGCCTCCTCGGCCGTCGCGGCGCCCTCGCTCGTGAGCGGGTTCAATTCGACGCCGGCCAGCGCGGCGCTGTCGCCGACCGCCGCGGCGTCCGGGAGGAGGGCGAGGTCCGCCCCGGCGGGGTCGGTGCCGCGCGCCGCGATCAGCAGCCCGCGCGAGGCGGCTTGGGGGGCGTCGGCGGGCCCGAAGCCCAGCCGCCGGTCGCGGCGGCGGGCGGCGCGGAGACGCTCGGCGAGCTTGTTCATGGCGGGTCTTTCCAGGGTTGCGCAGGGGGGCGGGGCCGATCGTATGGACGGGGCGCCGGGCGCGTCAATCGAGCGGCGCCGGTCGACGGCGGCGGTGGCAGCCGCTAGCGTCCGGGACATCGCCCCCGCGGGGGCCGGAGAGGGCGCCGGCGATGGACTGGCTGACCGAGCCCTGGGGCCTGCAGAACCTGGAATGGGCGGCGGTGCCCCTGCGCATCGCGCTGGGCGTGATCTTCGTCGATGCCGGGCTGGGCAAGTGGCGGCGCGGCATCCGCGGCACCGGCGACTGGTTCCAGAGCCTGGGCTTCCCCCAGCCGCACCTGCTCGCGATGGGCGTCGCCTCGCTGGAGTTGGTGGGCGGCGTGTTGCTGCTGCTGGGGCTGGGCACGGCCTGGGTCGCGATCCCCCTGGCGGGCAACATGCTCGTCGCGACGTGGGTGCAGAAAACGAAGCTGGGCGCGCCATTCCAGGGCGGCGAAGTGCAGGGCTACGAGTTGGACGTGCTGATGCTGCTCGCCTGCGTGGCGCTGATCTTCCTGGGCGCGGGGCCGGTCTCGCTCGACAGCGTGATGAACTGACCCCCCGGCGGGTCAGGCGCCGGGCGAGCCGCCCTTCTGGTAGACCCGGTAGCGCTTGTAGAGCCGCGCCCCGGCCCGCCGCAGGCCGGTGTTGAGCAGGGCGTTGTCCTCCAAAACCCAGCCCAACTCCGCCCAGTCGTAGCCGAGGCGCTGCCCGCGCCGGTGGATCTCCGCGAACAGCAGCAGTTGGATGCCGGCGTAGCGCCGTCCGCGGTACTCGGGACGGACGCCCAGCAGCATGACGCGGCCGCTGCGGGGGCCGCGCCAGAGCCGCCACTTGACCTTGATCCAGCCGAAGGGGAAGAGGCGGCCGTCGATGTCGCGCGCGACCTCGTTGAGGTTGGGGATCGCGAAGACCATCGCGACCGGTTCGTCGTGGATGGAGACGAGCGCCGTCAGGCCCGGGTCGGCGAACTGCCCCAGGTCGGCGGCGAGCTGGTCGACTTCGTCGTCGCGCACCGGGATGAAGCCCCAGTTGTCCCGCCAGGCGTCGTTGAAGATGTCGATGCCGATGCCGACGTCGCGGCGCAGATGCTTCTTCGTGAACTCGCGCACGGCGATGCCGTCGATCTCGCGCAGCACGCGTTCGTGCACCTGCTCCATGCGGGGGTCGGGATCCCGCACCGGGTACTGCCAGGCGAGGAGGTCCTTCGCCTTGGCGTAGCCGTTGTCGTGCAGCAGGCGGTCGTAGTAGGGGCGGCCGTGCGGCATCGCGACCACCGGCGGCGTATCGAAGCCCTCGACCAGCGTGCCGATCTCCTGGTTGACCGTGAAGGAGATCGGCCCCCGCACCCAATCGACGCGCTCTCCCGCCAGCCAGTCCTCGGCCGATTCGAGCAGGGCGCGGGCGCAGGCCGCGTCGTCGATGCACTCGAAGAAGCCGAAGAATCCCGCGCGCTCATCGTGCTGGGCATCGTGCGCCGGGTTGGTGTGCGCCGAGATGCGCCCCACGACCTCGCCGTCGCGCTCCACGACGAAGAGCTGCGCCTTGCCGTAGCGCAGGAACGGGTTGTGCTTCGGATCGAGCTGTCCCGAGAGTTGGACGCGTAGCGGCGGCGTCCAGACCGGATCATCGGCGTAGACGCGCCAGAGGGCGTCGATGAAGGGGCGCGCCTGCCGGCCCTGGCCGACGGGCCGGATGCGGACGG
>JAPOXB010000014.1 GCA_026707335.1 Chloroflexota bacterium | reverse complement strand
GATCAACGAGGTGGCGCAAACCGCCGACGCCAACACGATGGGCCTGCAGTACCTGGAGACCATGACGAAGCTGGGCGACGGCGAGAGCACGAAGTGGATCATCCCCATGGAGCTGGCCAGCGTGGCCCGGTCGATCGGGGAGCGCCTCGGCAGCCTGGACGGCCGCGGGGGCGGCGGGTCGAGCTAAGCAGGGCGGGCGCGCTCCGACCGACGCTCCGCTACTTGGCGGTCGCGCCGGAGCGCAGGAAGCGGCCGATCCGCTCCAGGGCGCGCTCGATGTCGGGGTACGCGGTGGCGTAGCAGGCGCGCACGTGGCCGGCGCCGGCGGCGCCGAAGGCCGAGCCCGGCACGACCGCGACGCGCTCCTCCAGCAACAGCCGCTCCGCGAAGGTCTCGTCGTCGAGGCCCGAGCCGGCCACGCTCGGGAAGGCGTAGAACGCCCCGCGCGGCTCGACGCAGGTCAGCCCCACGGCGTTGAAGCCATCGACCATCAGGCGGCGGCGGCGGTCGTACTCCTCGCGCATGAGGACGACGTGCTCCTCGCCGCTGGTCAGCGCTTCGAGCGCGCCGTACTGGGCGGCGGTGGGGGCCGACATCATCACGTACTGGTGAATCTTCATCAGCCCCTCCAGAAGAGGAGCGGGAGCAGCCACGTACCCCACGCGCCAGCCGGTCATGGCGTAGTCCTTCGAGAAGCCGCCCAGGGTGATGGTCCGCTCGCGCATGCCGGGCAGCGTCGCGGGGGGGATGTGCTCGACGCCGTAGACGAGGCGGTCGTAGATCTCGTCGGAGACGACCAGCAAGTCGCGGTCGATGGCGAGTTGGGCGATGCGGGCGAGGGCCTGCGGCGGCATCACGGCGCCGGTGGGGTTGGCCGGGAAGCCCAGCAGCAGGGCGCGGGTCTTCTCGGTGACGGCGTCGGCGACGGCGGCCAAGCTGAGCGCGAAGCCGTCGGCGGCGGTCGTGCGCACGGGAACCGGGACGCCGCCGGCCAGGCTGATGGCCGGGCCGTAGGCGACGTAGGAGGGGTCGGGCAGGATGACCTCGTCGCCGGGGTCGAGGATGGCGCGCATGGTGATGTCGAGCGCCTCGGAGACGCCGCTGGTGATCAGCATCTCGTTGGCCGGTTCGTAGGAGAGGCCGTAGAGCCGGTCGAGGTGGCGGGCCAGTTGCTCGCGCAGCTCGAGCAGGCCGTAGTTGGAGGTGTAGTGCGTGTGCCCCTGCTCGATCGAGCGGATGGCCGCGTCGCGGATGGGCCAGGGGGTGACGAAGTCCGGCTCGCCGATGGAGAGCGAGATCACGTCCTCCATCGAGGCCATGATGTCGAAGAAGCGGCGGATGCCGGAGCCGGAGAGGGCATCCAGCCGCCGCGCAAGGCGAGGGCCGGGACGGTCCGGGTCGGTGGCGCCGGCGCTCGGTTCGGTTTCGGGGGAGGGCATCAGAGCACGACCGCCTGCCGGTCTTCGTCCGGCGCGGCCTCGAGCATCACGCCGTCCTCCTTGTGCCGGCGCATGATGACGTGGGTGACGGTGCTCTCCACGCCGTGCAGCGTCGCGAGCTTCTCCCCGACGAAGTCGGAGATCTCGTGCATGGTCTCCCCTTCGACGATGACGGCCAGGTCTTTCTCGCCAGACATGAGGTAGCAGGTGCGGACGGCGCCGAAGCGCGAGATGCGGCTGGCGATGGCCTTGTAGCCCACGTGCTCCTGGGGGTGCACCTTCATCTCGACGAGGGCGTAGATGCGCTCCCGGCCGGCCGCCTCCCAATTCACCTTGGCGCCGTAGCTGAGGATCAGCTTGCGCGCCTCCGCCTCGGCGATGAGGGCGCGGACCTCGTCCTCGCTGCGGCCCGTCTCGGCCGCGATCTCGGCGGGCGTGAGGCGAGCGTCGCGCTGCAGCGCACGCAGGATCTGCTCCATGGCTCCCTCCCGGCGTCGCCGGCCGGCCGCTGTCGCCCACGCACCCGGCAGGGGCGAGGCACGGTCGCTCATCCTGAGCGTAGGCGGGAGGGGGCGAGGCGATCTACCGCGGCGTGTGAAATCCCGCCGGGTCGCCCCATGCGCGGACGGCTACAGCGACGGATGCCGCCTGTGCCAGTCGGTCGACTGCTCGTAGGCGTGGGCGGCGCGGAAGAGGGTGGACTCGTCCCAATGCTTGGCGATCAGGTGCAGGCCCACGGGCATGCCGCCCTCGCCGGCGCCGCAGGGCACGGAGATGGCGGGCAGCCCGGCGATGTTGACGGGGATCGTGAAGACGTCGTTGAGGTACATCTGATAGGGGTCCGTGACAGCCCCCTGCCTGAAGGCGACGGTGGGGGCGGTCGGCGTGACGATCAGGTCGCAGCGATCAAAGACCTGGGCGAACTCGCGGCGGATGAGCGTGCGTACTCGCTGCGCCTGCTTGTAGTAGGCGTCGTAGTAGCCGGCGGAGAGGGCGTAGGTGCCCAGCATGATGCGCCGCTTCACCTCGTCGCCGAAGCCGCGGCCGCGGGTCTGCTCCATGTTCTCCCACATCGACGCGCCCTCCGTATAGGAGTAGCCGTAGGTCACGCCGTCGTAGCGGGCGAGGTTGGCGGAGGCTTCCGACGGGGCCAGCACGTAGTACGCCGCCAGCGCGTGCGCGACCGAGGGCAGCGACTGCTCCCGGTCGATCGTCGCGCCCAGCCGCTCGAGCTGGTCGATGGCGGCCTGCGTCGCTTCGAGCACGTCGGCGTCGGCCCCGGCGAATAGCTCTCGCGGCACCGCGATGCGCAGCCCATCGACGCCCCGATCCCAGCCCGCCGAGAAGTCGGGCACGGGCAGGTTGGCCGAGGTGGAGTCGCAGGGATCCCAGCCGGCGATGGCTTGCAGCAGCGTCGCGGCGTCCTGGACGTTGCGGGCGAAGGGGCCGATCTGGTCGAGCGAACTGGCGAAGGCGATCAGCCCGTAGCGGCTGACGCGCCCGTAGGTGGGCTTCATGCCGACGCAGCCGCAGAAGGAGCCCGGCTGACGGATGGAGCCGCCCGTGTCGGAGCCCAGCGAGACGATCCCCTCGCCCGCCGCCACCGCGGCCGCCGACCCGCCCGACGATCCGCCCGGCACGCGCGCGAGGTCCCATGGATTCGCGGTGGGGAAGAAGGCGGAGTGCTCCGTCGACGAGCCCATGGCGAACTCGTCCATGTTGGTCTTGCCCAGGATCACGGCGCCGGCCTCGCGCAGGCGCGTCATGACGCCGGCGTCCTCGACGGGGACGAAGTTCTCCAGCATGCGCGACGAGCAGGTCGTACGAACGCCCTTGGTCACGATAAGGTCCTTGATCGCGATGGGAATGCCGGTCAGCGGACCGGCGTCGCCGCGGGCCAGCGCCTCGTCCGCGCGGGCGGCGTCCGCCAGGGCCTCGTCGCGCGTCACGGTCACGTAGGCCTTGACGCGCTCGTCGACGGCGGCGATGCGGCCGAGCTGCGCGCGGGCGAGTTCCGTCGCCGTGAAGGCGCCGTCGCGCAGACCCTGCGCGGCCTCGGTCAGCGTGAGGTAGGGATCGATTGCCGACACGCGCCGTTACTCGAGCACCGCGCGGACGCGGAACAGGTCGTCGCGGCGGTTGGGCGCGTTGGCCAGCACCTCCCGCAGCGGCCAGGGCGGGCGGGGCGCGTCGACGGCCACGACGTTGAGCAGGTCGGCCCCGTTGTTGGTCGGCTCGACGCCCTCCGTATCGACCCGCTGCAGGACGTCGCAGTGGCCGATGATGCTCGCCAGTTCGCCGCGGAACTTCTCAAGCTCGGCGTCCGTCATGCCAAGACGGGCGAGGGTCGCCAAGTGGCGCACGTCCTCGATCGTGAGTTCGGCGGGTGGTTCGGCGTCGCTGCTGGGCATGTCGTTGGGGGGAGTATATGGGCGCTCTGCAGTCCCCTCCAGCGCTGGCCCGGCGACGGCCCGCAGCGACGCACCGCGCACCGGCTGATAGGGTGATTTGCGCGGGGCCACTCCAGAGACGCCGTGTTGGTCGGCGCGGCCGGAGCGATATGTCCGAGCCCGATCGTGACACTGCGAACGGCGCGTCGCGGGAGTCGCCGGCCCCGTCGCACGACGACGCCAAGTCGTTCGCCCACGCGCACGCCGGGAACGTCGATTTGGGCGTCCCCAGCCTCGTCTGGGGACCGGGGCAGGAACGGCGCCTGCAACTGATCCGCGACCGCATCCCCCTGACGGGGCGGCGCGTGCTCGACGTCGGCTGCGGCCTGGGCCAGTACGTGCGCCGCATCGGGGAGCTGGCCGGAGAGTCGTACGGCATCGACATCGAGACGGCGCGCGTGCGCGCCGGCGGGCGGACGACGCCGGGCCTGGTGCTGGCCTCGGCCGGGGCGCTGCCCTTCGCCGACGGCAGCTTCGACGTCATCCTGCTGAACGAGGTGATCGAGCACGTCGCCGACGAGCGCCTCGCGATGCACGAGGCGGCGCGCGTGCTGCGCCCCGGCGGGCACTTGGTCATCTACGCGCCCAACCGCGGCTTCCCGTTCGAGACGCACGGCGTGCAGTGGCGGGGCCGCTACCACTTCGGGAACTTCCCGCTGGTCAACTACCTGCCGCGCGTCGTGCGCGACCGCCTGGTGCCGCACGCGCGCGTCTACACGGGCCGCGACCTGCGCCGGCTGTGGTCGGGGCTGCCCTTCCGCCCGATCGAGCGCACCGTCGTGTACCCCGGCTTCGACGGCATCCGGTCACGCAACGAAGTCCTGGGGCGGCTCCTGCAGACGACGCTGCACCGGGCCGAGTCGACGCCGCTGCGCGTCTTCGGGCTGAGCCACTTCGTCATCCTTGAGCGCCGCGGCGACGGCGAGGACGGGGCGCCGTCGTGAGCCGGCGGCGGCGGGCGGCCGACCCGAGAGTGCGGGAACGCCACGAGATCATCCACCGGCGGCGGCGGCGGCGCGCGGCCGCCAACGGGAGCGGGACGGGTCGCCGCCTGCTGGTCTGGGTGCCGGTGCTGGTCGCGGCGCTCGGCCTGCTGACGCTTGGGGCCGCGGCCGCCGCCGCCTGGGGCGTCTACCAGTCGTTCGCCGACGACCTGGTGGAGCCGGACGCCATCGTCGATACGCAGCGGGCGCTGGGCACGAGCAAGGTCTTCGACGCGGGCGGGCCGGACGGCGGCCGCCTGCTGTTCGAGTTCGCCGACCCGCTGTCGGGACTGCGCAACCCGGTCCGCATCGAGGACGTCTCGGTGCACCTCATCAACGCCACCGTGGCGACGGAGGACGCGTCGTTCTTCGAGAACCGGGGCATCAACACGCGCGGGCTGAGCCGGGCGGCCTGGGAGAACCTGGGCCTGGGCACGGGCGATTTCTTCGGCGGCTCCGGCGGATCGTCCATCACGCAGCAGTTGGTGAAGAACGTGCTGATCCCTCCCGAGGAGCGCAGCGGCCGCACGATCGAGCGGGCGCAGGGCAAGCTCAAGGAGTCGATCCTGGCGGTCGAGCTCACGGAGCAGTACTCCAAGCTCCAGATCCTGGAGTGGTACCTGAACACGATCTTCTACGGGAACCTCTCCTACGGGATCGGTGCGGCGGCGGAGCGCTACTTCGGGAAGCCGGCCTCGGAACTCGATCTGCACGAGGCGGCGTTGCTGGCCGGACTGCCGCAGGCGCCCGCCCTGCTCGACCCGTTCGTCTACCCCGAGGCGGCGAGGGAGCGCCAGCGCATCGTGCTCGACCTGATGGCGCGCAACGGCTACATCACGCCGGCCGAGGCCGAGGCGGCGGCGCGGCGGCCGCTCAACTTCGCCAGCCGCGCCTTCAACATCGAGGCGCCGCACTTCGTGACCTACGTCGCCGAGGAGGTGCGGCGGCTGTGCGAGCGGGGCCGCGTCCCGCTGCCCGACACCGTGACCGGCTGCGACGACCTGCTGATCGAGGGCGGGCTGCGCATCACGACGACGCTCGACATGCACCTGCAGGAGCAGGCCGAGGCGATCGTGCGGGCCGACATCGCCACGTTCGAGGAGCAGACGGGCGCGCACAACGCGGCGCTGGTCGCGCTCGACCCCGCTACCGGGCACATCCTGGCGATGGTCGGCAGCCGCGACTTCTTCCGCGAGGACATCGACGGGCAGGTCAACCTGGCCACGTCGCGCAATTCGCCGGGCTCGTCGATCAAGCCGATCACCTACGCGGCGGCGTTCGTGCTGGACCCGGCCGCGTGGAACCCGGGCACGATCATCTGGGACGTGCCGCTGGAGTTCCACGAACTCACGGGCGAGACCTTCTCGCCCGAGAACTTCGACGGCGTGTTCCGCGGCCCGGTGACGGTGCGCAGCGCGCTGGCCAACTCGATCAACATCCCCGCCTTCCGGGTGGCCGACCGCATCGGCACGGGCGCGCTGCTCGACTTCGCGCACCAGCTGGGGATCACGACGATGGCCGACGTGGCGAATTACGGGCCGTCGCTCACGCTGGGCGGGGGCGACGTGACGCTGCTCGACATGGCCTACGCCTACAGCGTCTTCGCCAACAACGGCGTCATGCGCGGGCAGCGGACGTCGCTGGGTCTGCCGCCCGGCTACCGCCGCCTGGACCCGATCGCGATCGCGCGGATCAGCGACTCGCGCGGGCGCACGCTGTACGAGGTCGGCGACTCGCAGTCGATGCAGGTCATGCCCAGCCCGCAGGCTTTCCAGATCACGAGCATCCTGTCGGACAACCAGGCGCGGCGGATCCTCTACGGCCTGGAGAGCAACCTGGTCCTCGACCGGCCCGCGGCGGCGAAGACCGGCACGGCGGGCGAGCCGGGCCGCAACGACGTGCGCCGCGACTTCTGGACGGTCGGTTACACGCCGAGCCTGGTCACCGCCGTCTGGGTCGGCAACGCCGACAACACGCCCATGACCGGCGGCTCCTCGTCGCGCACGGCGGGCCTCATCTGGCACGACTTCATGCTGGCCGCCCACGCGGGCATGCCGCCCGAGGAGTTCCAGGTGCCGGAGGGGCTGACGACCTCGCAGGTGTTCACGCCGCGGCTCCGGGTGCTGCCGGCCGGGGATCGCGCCGATGCGTCGCCGCAGAACCCGTGCGGGCCCACGTCGTTGGAGCTGTTCGTCGCCGAGGGCGGCGTGCCGGCGCGCGGCAACGAGGTCTGCACGCGCGCCGAGATCGACGTGCGCACGCTGGAGTTGGCCCTGCCGGGCACCGACGAGGAATGGCGCCGCGAGGGCTTCTACCTGATCCCCACCCTGCTGCCGGCCGAGACGCGGGTCGGGGGGCGCACGGACCCCGAGATCATCGGCTGGCTGCAGGACAACCGCGTGCGCTTCGTGGGCGACGATTCGCTGGAGCGGCGCGAAGGCGACCCGGTCGCGCTCGACGAACCGCGGGACGGCGCGGAACTGGGGCAGGAGCGCGTGACGGTCAGCGGGCAGGCCGACAGCGCCGAACTGGAGCATTGGCGCCTGGAGTTCGCGCCGGGGACGGACCCGTCGGACGACGACTTCGTCGTCATCGCGGAGGGCGAGCGCCCCGTGCGGGACCGCATCGCCCGCTGGGACACCCGTGAGTTGGAGCCCGGCGAGTACGTGCTGCGCTTGGTCCTGGAGGACGACTTCCTGGGCACGCGGGAGGTCTCCGTCGAGGTCACGGTCCTGGACGAATCGGAGCAGCAGCAGCAGGAGGAGGAGGAGGAGGAGGAGGAGGTCGCCGACGGCGGGGACGACGCACCCGGCCGCGATCCCCCGGGCGACGCCGAGGACGACGCGGGAGAGGATGCCGGTGCGACCGACACCTCGGACGGCGACGATGGCTAGCGCGATGGGGAAGCGGTGATGACGCGGCGCTCAACCCTGGACGGCGGCCTCCAACTCGGCCAGCGAGTCGAACTCGCGCACGATGGCGATGAACGCGGCCAGGGAGTCGGCCTCGCCGCGCAGCGCCAGCAGCAGCGCGCCAATGGGACTGCTGCTCGCGGCGGTGTCGGCGTAGACGCCGCGGGCGGCAAAGAACGCCTGGTTGATGCGGCGGAAGTTGCGGCCCAGGTCCACGAGCTCCAGCCGCGTGGCCTCCATCAGCGCCTCCCCGTCCTCAATGCGGCCGGCGGCGAGCAGGGCGTCCACGTCGCGCCGCAGCTGCGCGAGCACGGCGTCGCTCTCGGTGCGATCCGCGGTGGGCAACTCGCGCGGCCGCACCGCCGGATGGGCCCGCTGCAGCGACTCGGCTATCTCGTCGCCGACCATGTTGGCGACCGTCTCGTTCATCGTGCGCAGCTCGCGGCTGTCGAAGAAGTGGAAGCCCAGCGGGTAGAAGAAGAGGTAGTTGTGGGTCCACTCGTGGGCGATGGTGTTCACGGTCGCGGCGTAGGAGCGGGCTTCGTGCACGATCGCCGGGTAGGAGCCGAGGCCGCCGATGCCCTGGACCAACGCCGACCAGCGGCCGTCCGCCTCGACCTCGGCCTCGAGGCGCATCATCTCGGGCAGGGACAGTTCGGGGTCGAGCAGGACGGATCGAGCGATGCGGATCTCTTCGCGCGGGGAGACCGTGAGCACGCGGGGCGGGCGCGTGAGTTCCACGTCGACCGGCGGCCAGAGCAGCGCCTGATCGCCGAACAGCGGCAGCGGCCGGGCGAAGCCCGACCGGCGCAGTTCATCGCCGACGCGATGCTCGAGGATGCGCTCGACCCGGTTCTCGATGGCCGCGCGCTCCGCCTCCAGCCGGGCGATGACCGTGTCGGAGCGACTGGCGGCGCGCGCCTCGGCGAGGTCGGTGCGCAGGTCGAAGTAGCGCCGCACCAGGGCGTCGGCGGCGGGGCCGTCCTCGTGACGGCCGCTGAGCACCGCGCCCAGGTCGCCGAGCCAGTGGCTGAAGACGGCGCCGAACTCGAAATCGAGCAGGCTGAAGCGGTGACCCGCGACCGCGTCGCCGGTGACGTCGTCGAGGCCCTGCGCCGGGGTCTGCGCGCTCACGCGGGCGTGCATCGCGACCGCGCCCAACCCGATGGCGGCCAGCGCCGCGACGACGAGCGCGCCCAAGACCAGCGCCGGCAGGCCGAATTGCCGCCGCGTCGCGGGCCGTGTGCGGCGCTGAGTGGTCATCGGGCCCATATCTCCCATACGTTCGCATTGATGGACTGGCGCGCGCCGGCGGAGAGCGCGCGGGGAGGCCGCTGAGGTGTCAGGCAGCATCGCACAGCCCACAGGGCGTGGATCAACCGGACGACCGCCCGCGGCGTGGCGGCCGGCCCGTCTGGAGGCGCGCGCGGTGGCGCTGGCGCTCGACGCGGTCGTCGCGGCGGCGATGGGCGCGGGGTGGCTGGCGCTGGGCGCGCTGGTCGTGCTGCTGCAGACCGACTGGCTGGCCGACGACCCCAGCCGCGCCGAGTGGCTCTGGGGCTACCTGGTCGCGGCGCTCTGGCTGCCGGCGCTGCTGGCGTACTTCGGCGTCGGCGCGAGGCGGCGGGGTACGCCGGGGCAGCGCGCCTTGGGCCTGCGGGTGTGCGATCGCCGCGGCCATACCCTGGGCGGAGGCCGCGCGACGGCCCGCGTGGTCGTGCAGCTGCTGGCGGTCGCGCCGCTGGGGCTGGGGCTGCTGGCGCCGCTCATCGACGGGCGCCGCCGCTCCCTGGCCGACCGGGCGACGGGGACAGTCGTGTGGGAGCGCAGGCCATGAGCGTGGCCGAGCGAGGCGCCGGCGAGTCGAGCCCGTGGGAGCCGCCCGATCGGCGCGACGAGCCGCCCGGCGGTGACGCGGGCGAGCAGACCGTCGAGGCGACGGGGCCGCCATCCACGGCGCCGCTGTCGCCCGCGCCGACCACGCCGGTGCGGCGCGTCCAGACCCGCGCCCCGGGCGCAGCGCGCGAGATCCTGCGTCCCGTCCGCGGCCCGGGCGGCCGGGCCCGGCCCGGCCCTCAGCGCGTCCCGGCCACCTGGGCGGCGCGCGGCTCCTTCCGCGTCGCCGATGAGGATGCGCGCCTGCACCGCCAGATGTCGCGCTG
>JAPOXB010000239.1:5678-9987 GCA_026707335.1 Chloroflexota bacterium | reverse complement strand
CAGCCCGCCGCGGCCCTGCCGCCCCTGCTCGACGCCCTGGCCGACCAAGCCGAGCGGCTCCAGGCGGCCGGCGTCGGCATCGACGCCGACGCCGTGGCCGGCAAGCCCCTGCGCGACGCCATCGCCCTGCGCGCCCTGCGCCTCAACGACCGCGGCCTGGTCCAGGTCGAGGTGCGGCTGCGCGGCGCGGGGCCGTCGCCGGCGGCGCTGCTGGCCCTCGGCGTGGAGACGCAGATCTGGCGGCCCGACCTCGGCCACGCCCAGCTCGCCGTGCCGCCGGAGCGGCTGCGCGACCTGCGTGCGCTGACCGGCGTCCGCACGGTCGCCCTGCCGTCCTACGCCGTCGCCGCCCGCGGGGCCACCCTCACCGAGGGCCACCTTGCCCTGCGCTTCGCCGCCCTGCGCGAGCGCACCGGCCTGCGCGGCGCCGGCGTGCGCATCGGCGTCATCTCCGACGGCATCGGCGGCCTCGCCGACGCGCAGGCCTCCGGCGATCTGCCCGACCTGGCCGAGCAGCGCGCCTTCGCCGCCGAGGGCATCGACGCCGGCGCGGAGGGCACGGCGCTGCTGGAGATCGTGCACGACATCGCGCCCGAGGCCGCGCTCTACTTCGCCGCCGTCAGCACCCACGCGGAGATGATCGAGGCCGTCGATTACCTGGCCCAGCGCACCGACGTCGTCGTCGACGACCTCGGCTTCCCGCTGCCCGACGACCAGCGCAGCGCCGTGTCGCTCAACACCGCCGCCGCCCTCGACCACCCCGATTGGCCGATCCGGGCCTACATCACCGCCGTCGGCAGCTGGGCCCTGCGCCACTACGAGGGCGACTTCCAGGCCGGGCCCGACGGGCGCGAGGTCGGCCTGGCCGGGGCCGGCCCGGTGCACACGTTCGGCGACGACGGTTCGACCGACCAGCGCGGCCGCGGCGAGGCGCCGTACAACGAGCTGCGCCTCGAACGCGGCGACGAACTGCGCGCCCTGCTGCTCTGGGACGACCTCTGGGAGGCGTCGGTCAACGACTACGACCTCTTCCTGCTGGACGCGGCCGGGACCGTCGTCGCCGCCGCGACGGCCGAGCAGGGCGTCGCGACCGACAACCCCCGCGAGCAGATCACGTACAAGAACGAGGGCGAGGGCGGCCTCTTCCGGCTGGTGGTGCAGAACGCCGGCGGGCGGGCCGCCCCGCGCCGGCTGGAGTTGTTCGCCTTCGGCCCGCCCGAGCCGGAGGCGGGCGGCACGGTGCTGAACTTCAACACGACGGCCAGCAGCCTGCTCGCCCAGAGCGACGCGCCGGGCGGCGTCATCGCGGCGGGCGCCGTGGGGCACGCCGGGGCCGACCTCCGCACCGTGCGCCCCTACAGCAGCCGCGGCCCGACCAACAACGGCGCGCAGAAGCCCGACCTCGTCGCGGCCGACGGCGTCGCCGTCACGGGCAGCGGCGGCTTCCCGTCGCCGTTCCCGGGGTCGAGCGCCGCCGCGCCGCACGTCGCCGCGCTGGCCGCGCTGCTGCTCGAGGCGCGGCCCCAGCTCCTCGCCGAGGACGGCGGCGCGCCCGACCGCGAGCGCGCCCTGCTGCGGCACGTCCTCACGGGCTCCGCCGTCGACATCGACGCCCCCGGCCTCGACTACGCCTCCGGCCACGGCCGCATCGATGGGATCGCCGCCGCCGACCTGCTCGACACCGTCGCCCTGCTCGTCGATCGCGACGCCGACACGGGGCCCGGCAGCCTGCGCGCCGTGCTCGCCGCCGCCGCCCGCGAGCCCGACGGTCCGCGGGCCGTCTTCATCGAGCCCGGCCTCACCATCCGCCTCGCGCGGCCGCTGCCCGCCGTCACCCGCGGCGACCTGACCATCTCCGGCGCCGCCACCATCCTCGGCGACGGGCTGCCGGGCGGCGCGCCGGGCCTCGTCCTGAGCGGCGCCGGGCAGGCCGTCGAGGGGCTCACGATCAGCGCCGTGCCCGGTGTCGCGATCCACGTCGCCGGCGCGACCGACGCCGCCATCGACGGCGTCACGCTGACCGGCAACGGGGCCGGCATCCGCGTCGACGGCGGCGCCACGGGCGTCGGCATCGGCCGCGGGCGGGGCGTCACGATCGTCCACAACGCGGGCGACGGCGTCCTCGTCTCGGGCGAGGGCACGCGCGACGTCACGATCCAGAACAGCCGCATCGGCGTCGCGGAGTCCGATACGCCCGCCGGCAACGCCCGCGACGGCGTCCGCGTGGAGGCCGGCGCGACCGACGTCGTGCTGGGCGCCCCCGCGCCCGCCGGGCCGGGGCTGCAAACCGCCCAGGCCGGGCAGTTGGTGCACACCATCCGCGGGCGCGTGACCCTCAACGGCCAGCCCGCGCCGCGCGGCCTGATCGTCGAAGCCCTGCTCGACGGCCGCTCCGTCGCCGCCACGACCGTCGGCCTGATCGACGTCGAGGGCGAGCCGGGCTTCATCCTCACCATCCCCGGGCCGGGGCTGTCGCTGCGCTTCCGCGTCGCCGGCGAGGTCGCCATGGCGCTGGTCCTGTTCGAGCCGGGGCGGCTGAGCGACATCGTCGTCAACGTCACCAGCGCCGTGCCCCATCCCGAGTCGGCCCTGCCCGGCGCGAACGTCGTCGCCTACAACGAGGGCGCCGGGCTCCGTCACGACGCCGGCCGCGTGACCAACCGCGGCAACGTCATCCACGGCAACGCCGGCGGCGACGTGCGCGGCGCCGCCGACGTCGCGCGCTCGGACGCGCCCGTGCTGACCTCGTTCCGCTACGACGGCGACCGCCTGCGCGTCGAGGGCTCGGCGCCCCCGGACGCCACGGTCGACCTGTACGTCGCCGAGGACGCGGCCGCCCCCGCCGTCGCGCCCGACGCGTCCGGGGCCGGCGGGGCGCTGCGCTACCTGGGCAGCGCAACGGCCACCGGCGGCCGCTTCACCGCGCCCGACCTCGCGCCCGGCGTCGCCCTCGCGCTGACGGCCCTGGCGACCGAGCCCGGCGGCGCGACATCGCTCTTCGCCGTCAACCTGCGCCTCGGCCCGGGCCCCCGCGTCGACGCCGTCTTCCCCACCGAGGGCACGAGCGCCGGCGGCTTCCAGGTCACGATCACGGGCGCGGGCCTGGGCGGCCCCGACGGCTTCCGCGTCTTCTTCGGCGAGCGCGAGGCGGTCGCGCTGGCCGTCAGCGACAGCCGCGCCGTCGTCATCGCGCCGCCGCAGGGCGCCGGCCCCGTGCCGCTCCGCGTCGAGGCCGCCGACGGCCGCGCGCTGCTGCTCGAGGACGCCTTCACCTACCTCGCCGGCCGCGTGCTGCAACTGGCGCCGGGCTGGAACAACGTCACCTGGACGGGGCCGCGCACGCCCACCGCCACCGCCCTCGCGCCGCTCGCCCCGCGGGTCGATCGCGTCTTCAGTTGGATCGCGGCCGAGCAGCGCTGGCGCCGCTTCATCGCCGGCGCGCCCGCCATCGTCAACGACCTGGACGAACTGGAGACGGGCCAGACGCTCTGGCTCCTCGTCGACGGGGACGGGGCGCTGACCTGGTCCCAGCCGCCGCCCTAGGGCCGGTTCACATGCATCCGGCTCCCGAATCTGGTAGCCGTCGCCAGGGGGAGCCGATAAACTGTCCCTCGCGAGAGAGTGGACCGATGACCACGCTGGATACCCACGCGCTGGCGCTTCTGAACGCGGAGGACATGGCCGCGTTCCAGGCCGACCACGACTACGTCGATGAACACTTCGATGACTGGCTCCAGGAGTACCTCGACCACTGGGTGGTCGTGAAGAATCGCACCCGCCTGCTCGTCACGAAGAGCGAGGATGAAGTGCGAGCCGCCATCAAGGAGCACGGCAACAGCGTCGTGGTGGACTTCCTGCACCCGCGCGGATACCAGCGTGTCGTCGCGCTTCACGGCTAGGTATCCCTTCGCGCGGGACGGCGCGCCGCACCTCCAAACGGTCGTTTCCGTCGGCGAAGGTTCCCTCCATGTCGGCAGCGGCCTGCTGTCGTTCCTGGTCGACAGCGGCGCCGCCGTGACGACGATCGGCTACGGGGATCGGATCAGGCTCGGCCTCGCCACCGACTACCAGTTCACGGAGCGCCGCAAGCTCGGGGGGATCGGCGGCGAGCAGTACTACGGCGTCATGGACGGAGTGCTTGCGATTCTTGGCGTTCACGGGGAGCGCGAGTCATCCATCACGGCCGCAGTGCGGGTGCACGTCGCCGAGAGCCAAGACAACAATTTCACCCTGCTGGGGCGCGATGTGCTCTACCGATTCCAGACCACGTTGGTCAATGGCCTCGTGACTCTCGAAGCGCTCGATACCC
>JAPOXB010000239.1:3570-5426 GCA_026707335.1 Chloroflexota bacterium | reverse complement strand
ACCTCCACCAGCACCGACTCGCCCAGCCGCAGCCGCGAGCCCGGCCCCACCGCCGCCCAGTCGATCCCGCGCAGGGTCATGTTCTCGCCCGCGTCGCCGGGACCGATGGGGTGCCCCTCGGCCCGCAGCGTCTCGATCACGTCGCCCGAGAACAGGCACAGCGCCCGCTCGGGTCCGCCGTGCGCCTTCGTGTTGCGCTGCCGGTCGACGGTGATGCCCAGCTCGGTCACGTCCGCGACGTCGAGCGGGGTCTTCGGCACGCCCCCGTCGGAGGCGTTGATCTGCTGGATGCTGGCGGTCGGTGTGGTGGTCATTGGGTCGCCCCTCGCGTCGCTGCTCGTAGTGACAGAATAGCGCGCCCGCCCGTCGGTGGCGCGCGGTCTCGCCGGGCACACGCCTCGAGAGCCTGCCCCTCACCAATACTCCCCCCAAGAGCACATTTGAGAGTGCTATGGTGAATCCGCACCGGCCGCGAGTATCAGCATGAGGGAGAGCAGGCGATGACGACCGTTCCGCCATCCACCGGGATGCCTCCCGTCGAGATCCGCCCCGTCGCCGAAGCCATCTACGCCGAGCGCTACCAGCAGGAGTGCGAGCGATCGCACATCGGCGAGTTCGTGGTCATCAATGTGACCGATGGATCCGCCGACATCGCGCGATTCCCGGAAGACGCCCTGCAGAGGGCGCTAAAGCGGGCACCGGATGGGGTGTTCTACCTGATCCGGATCGGTTCATCGAGCGCCTTCAGGACCAAGTCCGTTGGGTGAAACCGTGCCCACCGACCCCTCCCTCCCCGACCGCATGGCCGCCATCGCCGACGACTTCCTGGCGGCGCTCGACCGGCAGGGGCGCGGCTGCGCGCAGCTCCCATTCACCGACGAGGACGAGCGCACGCGCTGGTTCTACACGCCGGTCCTGCGGGCCGGGCTGCCCCTGCGCGACATGGACCCCGCGCAGCAGCGCCTCGCGCACCGGCTGCTGGCGCTGGGGCTCTCGGCGCCCGGCTACGTGACCGCCTCGACGATCATCGGGCTGGAGAACACGCTCGACGCCGAGGAGGGCTTCATCCGTGATTGGTACGAGGGCCGCGGGCGCGACCCGCAGATGTACTACCTGAGCGTCTTCGGCGACCCCGGCGCGCCCCGCTGGGGCTGGCGCTTCGAGGGGCACCACGTCAGCGTGCACTACACGATCGTCGACGGCGTCATCGCGACCCCGACGCCGCTGTTCTTCGGGGCCGACCCGGCCGAGTCGGCCATGCTGGGCGCGGACGTGCTGCGCCCCCTGGCCGGCGCGACCGACCTCGCCCGCGAGGTGATGCACGCCCTCGACGAGGAGCAGCGCGCCGCCGCCACGCTCTCGCCCATCGCCCCGCCCGACATCATGCTGACCAACCACTCGCGCATCGCCGAGGGCCTGCAGCCCCGCCCGACCTTCGCGATGATGGACGTCGGGGTCACGCCCGAGCGCCTGCGCCGCGACGAGGAGGCGCGCCGCGCCAGCGGCCTCACGCCCGAGCTCGAGGACGCGCTGGTCTACCGCGCCCGGCCGCGCGGGCTGCCCGTCGCCGGCATGACGATCGCCCAGCGCGACATCGTCGCGGAGCTGATCGGCCAGTACGTCGGCCGGCTGCCCGACGAGCTGGCCGCCATCGAGTCGGCGCGGCTGGGCGGCGACGCGATCGACGCCGTGCACTTCGGCTGGGCCGGCGAGTTGGAGCCGCGCCGGCCGCACTACTACCGGCTGCACGGGCCGCGCTTCCTGGTCGAGTACGACTGCGTGCAGCGCGGCGCCAACCACATCCACTCGGTCTGGCGCGACCCCGAGGCCGACTTCGGCCGCGACGTGCTGGCCCG
>JAPOXB010000239.1:0-2803 GCA_026707335.1 Chloroflexota bacterium | reverse complement strand
GTACGCCCCCGTCGAGGACGTGCGCTTCGAGGCGGTGATCAAGCTCGACATCGCGCCCAACGACGCCGGCGGCGACGCCGACTTCCTGGCGCTGTTCAGCGACATCAGCGTGGAGGGCGTGTACCTCGCCTCCGGCGACCACGAGATCTCGATCAAGCTCGGCGAGTCGGGCTTCCTGCCGCCCATGGGCATCGTCGGCATCGGCGACACGCTCTACACCAACCTCGGCTTCGGCTGGGAGGTGTCGGAGGGCAGCACGGGCGCGCTCGTCGAGGGGCTGGGCGCCGACCTGCTGGGCCTCGACCTCGCCGGCCTCGACCTGGGAGGGCTGCTGACCGGCGGCGACATCGGCGTCCTGCTGAGCATCCTGCCCTACGAGGCCTGGGAGGATGGCGGCTCGGAGGATCTCGATGGCGGCCCCGCCCGCGTCTACACGCTGCGGACCGACAGCCTCGCCGACTTCTTCCTGAGCCTGGGCGAGGCCGCGGGCGAAGTGGACCCGGGCGAAGACGTCGATGATCTCGGCCTGGAGATGTTCTCCGAGTTCGCCACGCTCGACTCGCTGGAGATCACGCTCTGGATCGACGAGGCGACCGGCGCCGCGGCCCGCCTCGCGCTGGTGATCGACGGGCTCAGCCTCAGCGGCTTCGCCGGCCCCGACGCCGACCTCCGCGTCGGCGCACTGGCGCTGCAGCTCGACGTCTCGCCCGACTTCGGCCTGCTGACGAACCTGCGGCTGGCCGTCGATGGCCTCGACATCCCCGGACCCGGGGGGATGAGCGGCTCCGTCGCGATTACCCTCGACGTCACCGAGATCAACGCCGGCGACGTGGTCATCGAGCCGCCGAACTAGGCGGCGCATCGCGGAGGGCACGTGTCCGACACCGTCCTGGCCCTGCTCGACGCCGCCGACCCGTCCGCCCCGGCCCTCGGCGCGCCCGGCCGGCCCGACCTCAGCTACGCCGATCTGCGCGCGCTGATCGGGGAGAGCGGGGCCGCGCTCAACGGCTTCGGCCTGGGCCGCGGCGACGCGGTCGCGATCGTGGCGCCCAACGGGCCCGAGATGGCCGCCGCCTTCCTGGCGGTCGCCTGCGCCGCGACGGCCGCCCCGCTCAACCCCGCCTACCGCCCCGACGAGTTCGAGTTCTACCTGGCCGACCTCGAGGCCCGCGCCGTCGTCGTGCAGGCCGGCGACGACTCGCCGGTGCGCGAGGTCGCCGGGCGGCTCGGCCTGCCGCTCGTCGAGTTGGAGCCCCGCCCCGACGGCCCCGCGGGTGCGTTCGATCTGCGCTGCGACATCCGCGCCGCCGCCGCCCGGCCCGGCCCCGCCGCCCCCGATGACGTGGCCCTCGTGCTGCACACCTCCGGCACGACCTCGCGGCCGAAGATCGTGCCGCTGAGCCAGGGCAACGTCTGCGCCTCGGCGCGCCACATCGGCCGCACGCTCGCCCTGGACCGCCACGACCGCTGCCTCAACATCATGCCGCTGTTCCACATCCACGGGCTGATCGGGGCCGTGCTGGCGGGCCTCGCCGCCGGGGGCGCCGTCGTCTGCGCGCCGGGCTTCAACGCGCTGCGCTTCTTCGCCTGGCTCGAGGCCGCCCGGCCCACCTGGTACACCGCCGTGCCGACGATGCATCAGGCCATCCTGGCGCGCGCCTCGCGCAACGCCGCCGCGCTGGCCGGAGCCGACCTGCGCTTCGTGCGATCGTCCTCCGCCTCGCTGCCGCCGTCCGTCATGGCCGAGTTGGAGGAGACCTTCGGCGCGCCCGTGATCGAGTCCTACGGCATGACCGAGGCGGCCCACCAGATGACCTCGAACCCGCTGCCGCCGCGGCCGCGCAAGCCCGGCAGCGTCGGCCTGCCGGCCGGCCCCGACGTCGCCGTGATGGACGAGGCGGGCGCGCTCCTGCCCCCCGGCGCGACGGGCGAGATCGTGATCCGGGGCCCCAACGTCACGTCGGGCTACGCCCGCAACCCGGCCGCCAACGCCGACGCCTACCGCGACGGCTGGTTCCGCACCGGCGACCAGGGCCTCTTCGACGACGACGGCTACCTGCGCATCACGGGGCGGCTGAAGGAGATCATCAACCGCGGCGGCGAGAAGATCAGCCCGCGCGAGATCGACGAGGTGCTGCTGGCCCACCCCGACGTGGCGCAGGCGGTCGCCTTCGCCGTCCCCCACGACAGCCTCGGCGAGGAGGTGGCGGCCGCGGTCGTGCTGCGCCCCGGCGCGACGGCGGCCCCGCGCGACATCCGGGCGCACGTTTCGGCGCGGGTCGCGCCGTTCAAGACGCCCCGCACCGTGCTCATCGTCGAGGAGATCCCCAAGGGCCCGACCGGCAAGCTGCAGCGCATCGGCCTGGCCGCGAAGCTCGGCCTGACGTGACGCGCGTCGCGATCTACGGCGCGGGCGCGATCGGCGGCTACATCGGCGCGCTGCTGCACCGCGCCGGGGCCGACGTGACGCTCATCGCCCGCGGGCCGCATCTGGCCGCCATCCGCGAACGCGGGCTGCGCCTCGACCTGGCCGATGAGACGCTCGTCGTCCATCCCCCCGCCAGCGACGACCCCGCCGCGGCCGGCGAGCAGGACTACGTCTTCGTCACGGTCAAGGCCCACGCCGCCCCCGCCCTCGCCGCGCCGATGCAGCCGCTGCTCGGGCCCGAGACGGCGGTCGTGACGGCCATGAACGGCATCCCCTGGTGGTACTTCCACGGCCTCGACGGCCCCCACCGCGACCGCCGCCTGCCCCTGCTCGACCCCGGCGAGGCGCAGTGGCGCGGCATCGGGCCGGAGCGGG
>JAPOXB010000051.1 GCA_026707335.1 Chloroflexota bacterium | reverse complement strand
GGGGGGGGCGGTCAAGGTTTTGGAGTGTAAAGTTTCCACAGTTGACGTAAGGGAGCGATAGGGACAACGTGTCCCCCCTCCCTGTGAGGGAGTGGAGAGGGGGACCGGGGCACCGCGATCGCTGTGCGCAGGCGCTAGCCTCCGGCCTGCTCCGCCCCCGCCGCGACGGCCTCCGCGATCGCCCGGTCGGCCCAGGCCCGCACCTCCGACGGCCGCTCCGCCAGCACCCCCCGCACCCACTCGATGCGCCAGCGCTGCGACGGGCTCAGCCATCCCGACGCGGCGGCCGCCTCCACCTCATCCTCGTCCTCGAAGCGGAGCGTGTAATCGCCCGCCGACGGGCCGGGCAGGAAGCGCGCGTCGAGCAGCAAGTCGCGATAGCGGATCTCCCCCTCGCCGACCTCGACATCCTCGATCACGTCCAGGCGGTAGAGCAGCAACTGCCCGTCCGGCGCGTGCAGCCGGTAGACGCCCATCGGCAGCCGGGGCCGCCAGACGCCCCACGAGTAGCTGCCCGCCGCCAGCCCGTAGCCGCTGTCCGGCCCCGCCAGCCAGCGCCCCACGACCAACTCCTCCGTGACCAGCCAGGGCTCGAGGTCGAAGCGCTGCTCCGTCCCGTCCAGCTTGCGCTTGACCTCCACCAGCCGTCCGGTCGGCGCGCTCATCGGTCGGCGGCTTCGAGGAACTCGTCCGCGACGGGCGGCTCGGGGCCGGGAGCGCGCACGCCCGGCGCCGCCGCGCGGGCCTCACCGGTTTCCGCCCGGCTGGGCCCGTCCGGCTGTGGCGGGTGCGGCATCAGCACCGGCGGCGGGATCGCCCCGGCTTCGACGTGCTCCAGACGACGGCCGCTCAGCATCCGGAACGCGTCGGCGACGGCCTCGACCTCGCCGCCCAGCGTGACGTGGTCGCCCATCTGCAGCGGCGTGTCGGCCTCCGGGATCACGATCTCCCCCTCGCGCAGGATCAGGATCACGCGGGCGCCACCGGGCAGCCCCAGGTCGCGCAGGGCGACGCCGGTCGCGCGGACGTTGCGCACCGTGACCTCCTCCAGCCCGCCGAAGTCCTCGCTGCCCAGCGCCTGGTACAGCCCGGGGCGCAGCACCGCCCCCGCCAGCGCGACGGCCGTCGCCCGCGCCCGCAGGTACACGTCGACGTCCAACTCCGCCAGCCGGTGGTCGGCCTCCGTCCGCCAGGTGACGATACGGAGCGCGCGGGCCGCCTCCCGCAGCGCGCGCGCGATCTCGAAGCCCTGCTCGACCTCCGACACGGCGACGACCGCCACCTCGCTGACCTCCGGCCGCGCCCGGGCGATGACGCCGCTCTGCCGGGCGTCGCCCACCACGGTCGCGCAGCCCGCCTGCGCGAGCGGCGCCAGGGCCGTCGCGTCCCGGTCGATCACCACCACGGCCAGCCCCTCGCGGTGCAGGCGCAGCGCGACGTAGCGGCCCGTGTCGCTGGCCCCCACGACGATCGCCCGGACGCGCTCGGCCCGCCGGCGGCGGGGCAGCAGCGCGTTGAAGCCCAGCGGCGCCGCCGCCGTGGTGACAAGCGCCAGCACGAGCAGCGCCGCCGACGTCGCCTCCTCGAATCGGCCCGAGTCCTCGGCGATGGTGATCGCGGCGAGCACCAGGCTGAGGTTCGCGCTCAGCAGCACGCCGCCCGCGGCGGCCCGCCGCGGCCCGAACGCCGGCCAGAGGATCAGGAAGCCCGGCAGCGTCTTCGCCAGCACGCCGATCAGCAGGAAGGCCGGGATCAGCAGCGCGGCGTCGGCGCCCTCGCCCAGCGCGCTCAGGTCCAGCGTCGCGCCGACGGTGATGAAGAAGATGGGGATGAAGAAGCCGTAGCCGATGGCGTCGAGCTTCAGCCGCATCGACGAGCCGTGCTTGGGCGAGAGGATCGTCAGCGCCAGCCCGGCGAAGAACGCGCCCAGCACCAACTCCGTCCCCACGACCTGCGAGAGCACGACGAAGATGACGAGCAGGGCCAGCGCGCCGCGAATCTTGATCTGCGAGGAGGCGTGCGCCAACTCGCTCATCAGGCCGGCCAACTCCGGCACGCGCGTGCTGCCGTGGCGGACGCCGAGCAGCAGCAGCGCGAAGACGGCCGGCAGCGCCAGCAGCAGCAGCGCCTCGACGCCCAGCCCCTCGCGGTCGATCGCCGCCACGATGCCCAGCGCCACGATCCCCACGAACTCCACCAGGAAGCCGGCCACCAGCAGCACCTGCGCGTAGCCGCCCAGGCCGCCGCGCTCCTTGAGCACCGGCGCCATGATCCCCACCGCCGTCGCCGAGAGGACCAGGAAGAGCAGCGGGAAGTCGTCCTCCTTGCCCCACTCGTTGACCAGCACGACCCCGGCCGCCGTGACCGCCAGGATCGAGACCAGCAGCAGCACGCCCGCGACGATCGGGTGCCGCAGGGCGATGCGGGGGTGCATCCGCCGCCGCCCCAGCGGCCGCATCAGCAGGGCGACGTCGACCTCCAGCCCGGCCAGGAACATCAGGTAGGCGAAGCCGAACAGCGAGAGGAACTCGAGCCAGACGTTGTCCTCGATGATGCCCAGCACCGAGGAGCCGAACACGACCCCGGCCAGGATCTCGCCGACTACGGACGGCATCGTGCCGCCCGACAGCCGGTGCACGGCCAGGGGGATGAGGAAGGCGAGCGCCGAGACCAGCAGCAGCGGAGCGAAGTCGATCTCCGACGCCATGCCTGCCCCCGTCGCGCGTCCGCCGCCGATCGCCGGTCAGTGTATCGGCGGCGGCGGCGTGCGCACGGCCGTCGGGGCGATCGGCGGCGGCCCACGTTCTATCCTGCGACACGCACCGGGGCCGCGCCCCGCCATGGAGAGCCGATGACCACCGCCGAGCCCCTGCCGACCTTCGAGAAGATCCTCTACGAGCGCGACGGCTTCATCGCGCGCGTCACGATCAACCGGCCCGAGCGCATGAACGCGATGGACCGCCAGACGTGGGAGGAGTTGCGCGCCGCCTTCGAGGACTTCCGCTACAACGACGACCTGCGCGTCGCCATCGTCAGCGGGGCCGGCGAGCGCGCCTTCTCGGCCGGGGCCGACCTGGTGGCGCGCTCGAAGGGCGAGAAGCGCCTGCCGATCGTGCACATCACCCAGGCGGGCCTCGCCAAGGGCCCGCCGATCTACAAGCCGATCATCGCCGCGATCAACGGCTACTGCCTGGCCGGCGGGCTGGAACTGGCGCTGGCCTGCGACATCCGCATCGCCACGCCCAGCGCGACATTCGGCCTGTTCGAGGTGCGCTGGGGCATCATCCCGGGCGGCGGCGGCACGCAGCGCCTGCCGCGCGCCATCCCCCAGGCGCTGGCCAACGAGATGATCCTCACGGCCGAACCGATCGACGCCGAGCGCGCGCTGCAGGCCGGCCTGATCAGCCGCATCGTCCCCGCCGACGGCCTGCAGGCCGAGGCGACGCGCATCGCGGAGGTCATCAGCACGCGCGGCCCCCTGGCCGTCCGAGCCGCCAAGGAGCTCATCCAGCGCGGCGCCGACATGCCCCTGCAGGACGCCCTGCGGCTCGAGGACTACTTCTCGCTGCAGCTCTACACGACCGAGGACGCCGTCGAAGGCCCGCGCGCGTTCGCCGAGAAGCGCCCGCCCAACTTCAAGGGCCGCTAGCCCTCGCCGCCGTCTCGGGCGACCGGGCGGCCGGCGGAGTGATACGATCGGCGGGCAACGTCAGGCGCACGGCCCCGCCCCGCTGGCGGGGTCGTTGAGCGCTCAGCGATCGCGGCCGGCGCGCGCGATCGGACAAGGTGGAACCGGATGCCCGCGGTGGTGGTGATCGGCGGCCAGTGGGGCGACGAGGGCAAGGGCCGCATCGTCGACCTGCTGGCGCGCAAGGCGTCGATCGTGGCGCGCTACTCGGCCGGCCACAACGCGGGCCACACGATCATCAACCACATGGGCCGCTTCGCGCTGCACCTCGTGCCGGCGGGCATCTTCTACCCCGAGAAGACCTGCGTGATCGGCAACGGGCTGGTCATCGACCCGGCCGTCCTGATCGACGAGATCACGGCGCTCGAGACCCGCGGCGTGAGCACCGAGCGGCTGCGCGTCTCCGACCGGGCGCAACTCGTCATGCCCTGGCATCCCGTGCTCGACGCCGCCGACGAACAACTGCGCGGCCGCAACGCCGTCGGCACGACCGGCAAGGGCATCACGCCCGCCTTCGTCGACAAGGTGGGACGGCTGGGCATCCGCATCGCCGAACTCGCCGACCCGGAGGGCTTCGCCGAGCGGCTGCGCTTCGTGCTGGAGCACAAGAACCGGCTGCTGACCCGCTACTACGACCTGGAGCCCCTGGACGCCGCTGCCATCGAGGCGGAGTACCGCGAGCATTGGAGCCGCCTGGCGCGCTACGTGGCGGACACCGGCGAGCTCTGCCGCGAGGCGCTGCGCCGCGGCGAGCGCGTGCTGCTGGAGGGCGCCCAGGGCACCCTGCTCGACCTCGACAACGGCACCTACGACTACGTGACCTCGTCGGTGCCCACGTCGATGGCGGCCGGCGCGGCGATGGGCGTCGGCATCAGCCCGCGCGACATCGACCGCGTGGTCGGCGTCTACAAGGCCTACCAGACGCGCGTCGGCGGCGGCCCCATGCCCACCGAACTCACCGACGCGACCGGCGACCGGCTGCGCGAGTGCGGCCAGGAGTACGGCACCACCACGGGCCGCCCCCGGCGCTGCGGCTGGTTCGACGGCGTCGCGGCCCGCTACACGGTGCAGCTCAACGGCTGCCAGAGCATCTCCCTCACCCGCCTCGACGTGCTCGACAGCTTCGAGGCGCTCAAGGTCTGCGTCGCCTACGAGGTCGACGGGCGCCGCACGAACACCCTGCCGGCGGGGCGGCGCGCCACGACCACCGCCCGCCCCATCTACGAGGAACTGCCCGGCTGGCGGACCGACACCAGCCGCTGCCGCAACTTCGACGACCTGCCGCCGCAGGCGCAGGACTACGTGCGCCGCATCGAACGGCTGATCGGCGCGCCCGCGGCGCTCGTCAGCGTGGGGCCGGAGCGCGACCAGGCGATCATCGTCGACCCGATCATCTGACGCGCCGCGGCGCGAGTGGGAGGCGCCATGTCCGAGGAAGTCCGCTCAATCATCCTGTGGCTGCACCTGGCCTTCATCGCGGTGTGGATCGGTTCGCAGGTCCTCACGGGCTACGCGGTCATCCCCACGTTGCGCCGGATCGAGAGCCGCGCCGACCGCATGGAGCTGCTGCGCGTGTTCACCCGGCGCTTCGGCTGGCTCGCCTGGGGCGCGCTGCTGATCGTGCTGCTCACCGGCGGCGCCCTGACCGGCGAGCGCATCGGCACGATCCGCGACGGCTTCGACAGCATCTACGACCTGCGTTGGGGCTGGATCTTCGCCATCAAGATGGGGCTCTTCCTGGTCATGGCCGGACTGGTCGCGCTGCACAGCTTCGTGCTGGGGCCGCGCCTGATGGAACTCAACCAGCGCGCCATCGACCAGATCGAGGGCGGCGACCGTCGCATCCGGCGGCTGCAGGTGCAGTCGGGCGTCGTCGCGGGGCTGGGCATGCTCACATCGCTGCTGGTGCTGGGCTGCGGCGCCTTCCTGGGCAACAGCGCGTTCTCGTTCGTCGCCACCTAGCGCCGGCCGCCGCGACTGCATCCACCGCGCCCGATTGTGACGGTTTCCGCAAAGCGGACCCTTCGCTACCATGAGGCGCGCCCGTCCGCGTGCGTGCGCTGGGTCGTCCCGCGCGCCCCGCCGGACCGGAGCGAAGGGTTGCCATGCCGTCGCGGGGGATCCCCCAGTCCTTCTGGCTCACCATGGTCTTCGGGCTGCTCGGCGCGGGCATCATTGCCCTGGTCGGCTTCGCCATCGACAAGGCCGACGAGAAGGACGCCCACATCGCCCGCGCCGGCGCGGAAGAGGCCATCGTCGCGCAGCTCGAATCGGGACGCATCACGCTGGCCGACCTCGACGAGACGGACCCGCTCCGCATCCGCCTCGAACTAGAGGGGCAAGAGGCCCCCGAGGTCGAACAGGTCGCCGCGACGCCCGTGGAGCCGGTCGAACTGGTCGACGGCGACCCCACGCTCGGCCAGCAACTCTTCTTCCAGAACGGTTGCCAAGCCTGCCACGGCGAGACCGGCGAGGGCGGTATCGGCCCCACCATCGCGCAGACGGGCTTCTCCCTGGCGCAGCAGATCGACCAGTACCGCAACCCGCGCGACGTGATGCCGCAGCAGCCGCCCGACTTGGTCAGCGACCAGGACGTCGCCCACATCCACGCCTGGCTGCAGACCCTGCCCCTGCCCGCCACCATCGTCCCCGGCGAGGGTACCCCGCAGTAGCCGCGGCTCAGCCGCCGGGCCCGGCCGATTCCAGCAGCGACTCCAGCCGCTCGGGGTCGTAGCCCTCGACGACGTCGCCGCCGATCTCCACGACGGGCGGCAGGCGCCAGCCGCGCGCCTGGAACGCCGCGCTCGCCGCCGCGTCCACCCCCACCCGGCGCACCTCGTACGACACCGCCCGCTCGTCAAGAAACTTCTTGACCACCCGGCAGGCGCTTCAACGCTGGTGGGTCCAGAGGACGACGCGCATCAGCCCTCCGCGAGCGCGCTGACCGCGGCGCGGGCGCGGGTCAGCAGTTCGTCCGCGCCGGGCCAGCCGGGGTCCAACGCGCGCCGATCGGCGGCGAGGCGCTCGGCATCGGCCAACTCCGACTGCGAGACGAAGGCCAGCACCTGGGCGAGGCTGCGCGGCGCGTCCCGGGTGGCGCGCGAGACGTGCGGCCGCTCCAGGTCGGCGTCCGACGCCGCCATCAGCAACTCCTCGCTGACCGCCCGATGCCGCACGAGCGCGTAGAGGGCCTCCACCAGCGACGGCGTCGCGGGCAGCGCCGGCGCGTCCATGTCGAGCGGCCAGAGCCAGTGGAACTCGCGGTCCCAGGCCGCGCGTGCGACCGCCGCCGGCGAGCGCCCGTCGCCGGCCGGCGCCCAGAGTTGCGCCTCGCTGAGCCCGACGAGCGTCTGCGTCAGGGTCCGCCGGGTCGCGAAGAGCGCGAAGGCGTACGCCTCCAGGCGGCTCTGGGGCGGATCCCAGGCGTCGAAGCGGGCGGCCGGCGGCGCCACGCGGGGCGTCCGGCCGGTCCTAGACCGGAGCCGGCAGGTCGATCTGGGAGTTCGCCAGCGCGGCGTCGATGGCGGCCCGCGCCGCCTCGCCCGGCTCGACGAGCGGCAGCCGCGTCGGCCCCACCCGGAAGCCGACCTGGTTCAGCGCGTACTTCACCGGCACGGGGTTGCCCTCGAGGAAGAGGCTGTTGGTGAGCGGCTGCAGGCGCCGGTGGATCGCGGCGGCCTCGTCGCGGCGGCCGGCGAGGAAGCCGTCGATCATCGCCCGCACCTGCCGGCCGGCCAGATGCGACACCACGCTGACCACGCCGTAGCCGCCCAGCGCCAGGATCGGCAGCGTGTCGCCATCGTTGCCGCTCCAGACGCGGAAGCCGTCGGGCGCGCCGTCGATGATCGCGCCGATCAGGTCCAGGTCGCCGCTGGCCTCCTTCGTGCCCTGGATGTTCGACACGTCGCGGCCCAGGCGGAGCTGCGTGGCGGCGCTCATCGAGATCCCCGTGCGGCTGGGCACGTTGTAGAGGATGCAGGGCAGCGTGACCGACTCCGCGATCGTGCGGAAGTGCCGGTACATGCCCTCCTGCGACGGCTTGTTGTAGTACGGCACGACCAGCAGCAGCCCGTCGACGCCGATTGTCTCCGCCCGCCGCGAGCTGTCGATGGCGGTGCGGGTGCTGTTCGACCCCGTGCCCGCGACCAGCGCCGCGCCGTGCGCGCGGCAGATCGGCAGGAGGGCGCGGAACAGCGACCGCTCCTCCTCGAACTCCAGCGTCGAGGCCTCCCCAGTCGTGCCGCAGACGACGAGGCCGTCGCTGCCGTTCTCCAGCAGCGCCGTGGCCAGCGCCGTCGCCTGCTCCAGATCGACGGAGCCGTCCTCGCGCATGGGGGTGACCATGGCGGTGAAGACCCGCCCGAACTCGGTGAAGTCGGTCATCGCAGCCCTCCTGCCTGGCCCGCGCCGGGCGCCGCCGGGCGGCGGCCTAGAGGCAGCCGTCGTCCAGCATCCACTCCACCATCTGCACCATGTTCAGGGCGGCGCCCTTGCGCAGATTGTCGGTGACGCACCAGAAGGCGAGGCCGTTGGGGTTCGACGCGTCCTGCCGCGCCCGCCCCACGAACACCGCATCCTGGGCTGCGCAGTCTAGCGGTGTGGGATAGCCGCCGTGCAGGGGGTCGTCGACCACGGTCAGGCCCGACTGCCCAGCCCACAGCGTTCGCGCCTCGGCGGCGGCCAGCGGCGCGTCGAAATCGACGTGCGCGGCGATGGCGTGCGAGACGAGGGTGGGGATGCGCACGCAGGTGGCGCTGAGCGGCAGATCCGGCTGATGCAGGATCTTGCGGCTCTCCACCAGCATCTTCCACTCCTCCTTCGTGTAGCCGTCCTCCAGGAACGCATCGACCTGCGGGATCGCGTTGTAGGCGATCTGCTTCGGGAAGTTTTCGATCGTGACGGGCTGCTCCTGCGCCAGCGCCTGCAGCTGCTCGCCGAGTTCGGCCATCGCCGCCGTGCCCGCGCCCGACGTCGATTGGTACGTATCGGCGATGACGCGCGTCACGCGCCGCTCGGCCATCAGCGGCCACAGCGCCAGCACCAGCGGCACCGTGCTGCAATTCGGCGTCGCGATGATGCCGCGATGGTCGCGCAGGTCCGCCGGGTTGACCTCGGGCACGACCAGCGGCACGTCGGGGTGCTGCCGGAAGGCCGACGAATCGTCGAAGGCGATGGCGCCGGCGTCGCGGGCGATCGGGCAGAGTTCCTTGGAGGCCGCCGTGCTGGCCGAGATGAAGGCGATGTCGGCCCCTTGGAAGGCCTCCGTCGTCGTCTCGGCGATGGTCAGATCCTCGCCCCGGAAGCGGCGCGTCTGCCCGGCGGAGCGCTTCGTGGCGAGCAGGCGCAGTTCCTTCACGGGCAGCGCCCGCTCCTCCATCGTGCGCAGGAACTCCGTCCCCACGACGCCGCTCGCGCCGACCAATGCGACGGTCAACTCTCGGGACATGCGATCTTCCTCGGGTCTCGGTCCGACGGCGCAGCCCGGCAGCGCCGCCGATACCGGATCATAGGGTCGCTCGTTCGGCCCCAGCAACGCACGACCGTCGCCAGCGGCGCCCGGACGTAACCCGTGACGCGTTCACCGCTGTCCCCTCTCCCTGGGGAGATGGTTGGGGTGAGGGCCGGGAAGTGGGGGGCTAGGTGAGCTTCGCGATGGCGACGGCGATCGTCGCGACGGCGATGGCGAAGCCGGCGAGGCGCAACTGGAGCTGATACATCTCCGCCCGCATGGCCTGCATTTCCGTCCGCATGGCTTGCAGGCCCTCTCGGAGTTCGCCCCGCAGCGCCGCGATGTCCTCGCGCACCTCGGCCCGCAGGGCCGCCATGTCCTCGCGCATCTCGGCCCGCAGGGCCGCCATGTCCTCGCGGAGCGCCGCCACCTCGTCACGGAGTTCGCCCCGCAGCGATCCCACGTCCTCGCGCAGCGACGTCACGTCGTCGCGCCCGGGCGTGACGGCCTCCCCGATCACGGCCGCGATCGTCTCGGCCGCGGCCGACGATTGATCCGCCTCGTCGCGGAGTCGTTGGGCTGCCCGCAGGGTGTCGAATGCCACCATGCGCATAGCCTACACGACCGTAGCCAACCTCACCCCCTGTCCCCCTCTCCATCCTTCTGGATGGAGAGGGGGAACGTGGAAGCGACCGTTGGGACTCTCCTTCCGGTCCCCCCTCTCCGTTGCTCGGCAATGGAGAGGGGGTTAGGGGGTGAGGTTCGGGCGCCCGTCCGCCCCACCGCCCGCGCGCGAATTTTTTTTGCGCGACGCCCTCCCCACTCCCTCATAGAGAGGGGGGGCACGTCCTCCCCATCACTCCCTTACGTCAAATGTGGAAACTTTACACCCAAAAACCTTGACGT
>JAPOXB010000011.1 GCA_026707335.1 Chloroflexota bacterium | reverse complement strand
CCCCTCGGGCGTGCGCAGCGAGTGCGCCGCCAGCGGCGTGCGCAGGATGCCGTCGGTCGCGAGGGCGGCGTAGGCGTTGGCGATCTGCATCGGCGTCACGTCGAGGAAGCCCTGGCCGATGCTCACGTTGACCGTGTCGCCGGTGAACCAGAAGTCGTTGAGGTTGAGGCGCTTCCACTCGGGGCCGGGATTGATGCCCGGCACCTCGGTGAGCCCCAGCACGCCCGTCTCCCGCCCGAAGCCGAAGCCCGCCGTGTACTCGCGCAGCAGGTTCTCGCCCTGCGAGTGCAGCTCCAGCCCCACCTGGTAGAAGAACGTGTTGCAGCTCTCGGCCAGCGCCTGCGGCAGGTTGAGGTTGCCCGCGTCGTCCTCCTTCCAGTTCTTCAGCGGCACGTCCGGTCCGAGCCCGAACCAGACCGAGTCGCAGGGCAGGTAGGTGTCGAGCGTGTAGTCGAGCGCCTCCAGGGCGGCGGCGGCCGTCACGACCTTGAACGTCGATCCCGGCGCGTAGGTCTCCTCCGTCACCCGGTTGACGAACGGCCGCTGCTCGTTCTCCAGGTAGGCGTCGAGCTCCTCCTGGCTGATCCCGCCGACGAAGTCGTTGGGGTTGAAGCGCGGATACGAGGCCGCCGCCAGCAGTTGGTTGGTGCGCGGGTCCATCACGATGATCGCGCCGGACTCCTCGCCGAGGGCCGCCTCGGCCAATTGCTGGATGCGCAGGTCGATGCTCAGGTACACGTCGCGGGCGGGCGACGACGGCCGCTCCGCCAGCAGGCGCAGCGTCGACCCGTTGGGCGCGATGATCGTCAGCTGGCCGCCGCGCGTGCCCGCCAGCGTCGATTCGAAGATGGCCTCCGCGCCGTCGCGGCCGATCGCGTCGCCGGGCCGGAAGCCCTCCACCTCGAGCTCGGCCAACTCCTCCGGGTTGACCTCGCCCATGAAGCCGACGATGTGCGCCGCCGTCTCGCCCTGGGGGTAGAGCCGGATCGTCTCGCGGCGCACCAGGATGCCCAGCTCCGCCAGTTGCTCGAACTCGGCGATCAGCGCCGGCGAGGCGTTGTGCTCGAGCCGCACGATGGGGATGAAGTAGTACGACGGCACGTCCTGGAAGACCAGGTTGCGCACCGCCGTCTCGTCGAGGTGCAGCTTCTCGACGAACGTGTCGACCACCAGGTCCTCGTCGCGGGTGTCGATCAGGTCGTGCGAGATGCCGATCACGGCCTGCTCGCCCTTGACGGCCAGGGGCGCGCCGTTGCGGTCGAAGATGTCGCCGCGCACGGGCACGTCGATGAAGCGGTGCACCAGCGTGCCGGGCTGCCCCAGCCCGTCGAAGATCACGTCCGGCGTCCAGTCGAGCACCCAATTGGGCTGGCGCAGGGTCGGCACGAAGACCCGGTCCGCCACGTCGCCGAAGAAGTCCGTCTCGTAGACCAGGTCCACCTCGACGCCGGCCACGTTGTCGGCCGGGGGCGGCACGATCGCCCAGCGCAAGCCGCGGATCGTCGCCTCGGCCCAGATGTCCTCGTGCCGCTGCACGAAGGCCTCGGCGGTGATCCGCTCGCGGGCGTCGAGGGCCAGCAGCCGGTAGGCGTCGCCGAAGCGGTCGCTGGCGATCAGCGCGAAGTACTTCTGCACCGCCTCCACGGCCGTTTCCGGCGGCACGCTCACGTCGAGCAGGTCTTCGTCCACGTCTTGGTCTTGCAGGGAGGTGGGTTCGGCCGGCCCGGTCCCGGTGGCGGCGGGCTGCTCGTCCCCGGCGTCGCCGGCCGCGGCGTCTTCCGCCGGCTCGTCGGCGGGGGCCTCCGGGAAGAACTCCGAGAGGTCGCGCTCGCCCTCGCCGCCGAAGACGCAGGCGGCGCTCGCCACGGCGACGATCAGCAGCGCGATGGGAAGGGTGAGCGTGAAGCGCGGGCGCGCGAACATGGACTTCCGAGGCCCCCGCCCTCGTACGGGCAAGTGTAACCAAGGGAACCCCGCGGCGCGAGCCGCCGTCTCGGTGGGGGAGGACGTACGATCGGGCACATGAGATTGACGCCGGCGATGCGGTCGTCGTTCCCCTGTGCGGTGCTGGCGCTGGCGCTGGCGCTGGTGCTGTCCGCCTGCGGCGGCGACGACCAACCCGACACCCCGGACGCCGGGAGCGCCGGGCCCGCGCCGGCCGTCGCGGAGGCGCCGGCCGAGCCGCCCTCCGAGCTCGACCGGCTGCGCAGCCGGGTGCCGCCCACCGTGCCCGCGCGCGGCGGTCCGGCGCGGCCCTACGCGCTCGGCTTCACCGCGACGCCCGCCCTGCTCACCCCCGACGCCTACGTCGACGTGTTCGACGACGCTGCCCGCAGCGCCGACCTGATCATGATCCAGCGCCCCGTCGCCTGGACAGAGGTGGGCCCCGACGGCGTCGTGCGGCCCGAGACCCGCGCCACGATCGCCTGGGAGCGCCAACTGCTCGACGAGCGCGGCCTGGACCTGCTCTTCGCCATCGATCCGTGGGACCTGGCCGATCGCGGCCGCCTGGCCGGGGACGCGCCGGGCGAGAGCTTCCAGGACGAGGCGGTGGGCCGGGCCTACGTCGCCTACGCCGAGTTCGTCGTGCGCGAGTACCGGCCGCGCTGGCTGGCGCTCGCCGTCGATCTCGACGCCGTCGTCCGCGCCCGGCCGGACGACCTCGACGCGATCGAGGCGGCCTACCGGCGCGCCTACGCGGCGGTCAAGGCCATCGCGCCCGAGACGCTCGTCTTCGCGACCTTCCAACTCGAGGACCTGCAGGGGCTGGTGCCCTGGTCGGAGCACCTGCCGCAGTGGTCGCTGGTGCTGCGCTTCCAGGACGTGCTCGACCTCCTGGCGGTGAGCAGCTACCCGTCGCTGATCTTCCCCTTCGCCAGCGACATCCCCGACAGCTACTACTCGCGCCTGGAGACGTTCCAGAAGCCGATTGCCCTGGTGCCCAGCGGCTATGCGTCGGCGCCGGCCCGCGACGGCGTCACCTTCGGCACGCTGCGCGGCCAGCAGCAGTTCCTCCAGCGCGTGCTGCGCGAGGCCGAGGCGGGCGGCTGGGCGCTGATCGTCTGGCTGACGCCCGACGACCCGTCCTTCGCGACGGCGCCCCCCTTCGACCTCTTCGCGCGGATGGGGCTGCGCGCGGCGGGCGGCGCCGAGAAGCCCGCCTGGGGCGTCTGGAGCGGGAGCGCGGGGCGCCCCTGGCAGCCGGGCGTCGCCGCGGGCGGCGAGGGGGCGCCGGCCGCGTATGAGTAGGCGCCGCCGCCGGGCGTATACTGCCGGCGTTCCCCGCGCCGCGACGCCCGTCGCCGCGGGTGTCGGAGAGGGGGGCGGCGTGGCCCAGGCGGAAGCGGCCTACAGCGAGCAGAACCCGATGCCGGTGGCGGTCGTGTCGGACTACATCTGACCGTGGTGCTACATCGGCACGGCGCGCGTGGACCGGATGTCGCGCGAGTTCGCGGTCGAGGTCGAATGGGTTCCATTCGAGTTGCACCCCGACATCCCCGCCGAGGGCCGGGAGAAGGACCCGGCCCGCAGCGACCCGGAGGCGCGGGAGCGCCTGTACGGCTTGGCTGCGGCCGAGAACCTGCCGATGCGCGGCAACGCCCACCAGGCGAACGGCCACAAGGCGCTGGAGGCCGCCGAATGGGCGCGCGAGCAGAGCCGTGAGACCTTCGAGCGCGTGCACCGGGCGATCTTCCACGCCTACTTCGCAGGCGGCGCCAACGTGAGCACGATCGACCAGGTGGACGCCGCCGTCGCGGAGACGGGCGTCGATCGGGCTGCGCTGCGCGCGGCGCTGGAGGCGGGCGCCTACCGTGCGCGCGTCGACGAGTACACGCAGCTCGCGCGGGGGAACGGCATCCACGGCACGCCGACGTTCATCCTGGACGACAAGTTCGTGATCCGCGGCGCGCAGGACTGGCCGGTGTTCGCCGACGTCCTGACGCGGCTGGGCGTGCCGCGGCGGGAGGGCGCCGGCCCCGCGCCGGACGCGTAGCGCCGGAGGGAACCGCCATGCACTTCCGCGACGATGCCGCGCTGGCCGACTTCCGGGGCGAGGTGCGCCGCTTCATCGGCGAGCACCTGCCCGCCGACTGGGCGACGCACGACGACGACGGCGCCTACGGCGCGCGCGCGATCGAGGCGGGGCGCACGTTCCAGCGCGCGATGGCGGAGCGCCGCTGGCTGACCATGGCCTGGCCCCGCGAGTACGGCGGGCTGGGCGCGTCGCACTGGCGGCAACTCGTCATGAACTGAGGAGATGGCCTACCACCGCGCGCCCGGGGGGAACATGGGCGTGATGTGGGTGGGACCGGCGCTGCTGCTCTACGGCACGGAGGCGCAGAAGGCCCAGCACGTCCGCGCCATCGCCGACGCCGAGGCCTGGTGGTGCACGCTCTACTCGGAGCCCGGCGCCGGCAGCGACCTCGCGGCCATGCAGACGCGCGCCGTCGCCGACGGCGACGACTACCTGATCAACGGGCAGAAGATCTGGACCTCGGGCGCGCAGAGCGCCGATTGGGGCTGGCTCGCCGCCCGCACCGACCCGGACGCGCCCAAGCACAAGGGCCTGACGATGTTCATGGTCGACATGCGCAGCCCCGGCGTCACGGTGCGGCCGCTGGTCAACATGGCCGGCGGCCATTCCTTCAACGAGGTCTTCTTCGAGGACGTGCGCGTGCCCAAGACGAACGTCGTGGGCGAGGTCAATCGGGGCTGGTACCACATGGCCGTGGCGCTCGACTTCGAGCGCTCCGGCATCGGCGGCTTCGCGCGCGGGCGGCGCATCGTCGAGGAGTACGCCGGCTACGCCCGCGACCACCCGCAGACGATCCGGCGGCGGCCCAGCCTGCGCTACGACCTGGCCGACCGCGCCATCGAGGTGCAGGTGGGCACGCACCTGGCCTACCGCATCACGGACATGCAGACGCGCGGCATCGTCGCGAACTACGAGGCCTCGGTGTCGAAGCTGTTCGCGTCGGAACTGGCGCAGCGCCTCCAGGACACGGGCATGGCGATGCTGGGGACGTCCGCCGCGCTGATCGACCCCGGCGACCCTCGGGCGGCGCTCCGCGGATCCCCCGGCCGGGGCTACTTGCACGCCGTCAGCGCGACGATCGCCGCCGGCACCAGCGAGATCCAGCGGGGCATCATCGCCACGCGGGGCCTGGGGCTGCCGCGCGGCTAGCGTCCTCGCGCCGCGTCCTCCTTACGTCACGCGCGGGTGTGGCAGCGCGGGGCGTGCGATAGGCTGCCGAGTGTCACGGGGCGCAGCCTGCGGCCCCATGCGCATCTGTAGCACGCGCGTCCGCCCCGCCGGCCGCGGCGTGAAGGAACTGCCCATGCCGATGCACCTGTTTGGCCCCCTCGCCCGCCGCCCCCTGCTCGTGGTCGCGCTCCTGACGGCGGCGCTGCTCGTCGCGCTGCCCGCGGTCGTCTCCGCGCAGCAGAACCCGGAGCTGCCCCCGAGGCAGTTCTGGGGCAGCAACGATACGGTGACCGTCGACGGCCAGCCCTGGGACGGCTCCACCATCGACGTGATCGACGAGGACGGCAACGTCGTCGCCACGGTTGAACGCGAGAGTATGGGCTGGAGTGTCGTGATCCCGAACGACGTCGACTCGTTCCGCTTCCGCGCCAGGAACAACAGCGTCTCGGAGTTGTACGAGCTCGGCCCGGCCCACGTGGAGCCGGACTTCGTCCTGACGATCGGCGGCCCGGAGCGCCCTGTCCGCGAGGTCGCCCTGCTGACGGGCTTCAACTTCGTCGTCTGGACCGGCCATACGCAGGACATCGACGATGCGCTCGAGACCTTCCCCGACACGTCCGAGTTGTCCGCCATCTTCGAGTACAACGCCGAAGACCAGAATTGGGACTCGTATCGCCCCGGGCTGCCCGCCTTCGCGCAGGGGATCTCCGACCTGCGCGCCGGCGTCGCCTACTACCTCCTTGTGAAGAGCGCGCTGACCTGGGAGATGCCGTCCGACGGCGCTCTGACCGGGACGCGGACGATCGCGGCCGGCTTCACGGCCATCGGCTGGGCGGGCCCCGACGCGACCCCGCAGGAGGTGCTCGACGCCGTCGCCGACTCCGGCGCCGTGAGGGCGTTGTTCCGTTTCAACGCGACGACCCAGCGCTACGAGTCGTACCGCCCCGGCCTGCCCGAATTCGCGCAGGGCATCCGCGCGATCAACGCGTTCGACGTGCTCTTCGTCCACGCGACCTCGCCCACCACCATCACCCAGTAGCGCGGGATCCGGCCGCACGATCGACGAGGCCCGGGCATCGCCCGGGGCTCTCGCCGTCCCGGCAACCGTCTGCTGGCTAAGCGCTGACCGGCGCCGCCTCGCGGGGCGCCTCGGCGGGGGCCGCCGGCGCGAACGCGCCCGGCCGCCGTGAGAAGCGGTAGCCGCCGTCCTCGCCGTCGGCCGGCTCGTCGTAATCGACCTCGATGCAGTCGCCCGACTCGTAGCCGCCGCGCAGCAGCTCCTTGCTGAGCGGGTTCTCGACCCGGCGCTGGATCACCCGCCGCAGGGGGCGGGCGCCGAAGGCGGGGTCGTAGCCCTCCTTGACGAGCGCCTCGCGGGCGGCGGGCGTCAGCGCGAAGGTCAGCCCGCGCTGCTCCAGCCGGGCCCGCTCCTCCGCGGCCAGCAGGTCGACGATCTGCGTGAGTTCGTCGTGCGTCAGCGGCTCGAAGACGATCACCTCGTCGAGCCGGTTGAGGAACTCCGGGCGGAAGAAGTCGCGCAGGGCGCGCTCCGCCTTGTCGGCGCGGTCGCGGTGCTCGCCGGCGCTCGTCGTGCGGGAGCCGGAGAGGAAGCCCAGCCCCGGCGACCCGCCGCGCGTCGTGCCCAGGTTGCTGGTCATGATCAGCACCGTGTTGCGGAAGTCGACCACGCGGCCGTGCCCGTCGGTCAGGCGGCCGTCGTCGAGCACCTGCAGCAGCACGTTGAACACGTCCGGGTGCGCCTTCTCGATCTCGTCCAGCAGGATCACCCGGTAGGGACGCCGCCGCACGAGTTCGGTCAGGCCGCCCGCCTCGTCGTAGCCGACGTAGCCCGGCGGCGCCCCCACGATGCGGCTGACCGTGTGGCGCTCCTGGTACTCGGACATGTCGAGCCGCACCAGCGCCTCCTCGTCGTCGAAGAGGTACTCGGCCAGCGCCTTGGCGAGCTCCGTCTTGCCGACGCCGGTGGGCCCCAGGAAGATGAACGAGCCGATGGGGCGCTTGGGGTCCTTCAGGCCGGCGCGGGCGCGGCGGATGGCGTCGGCCAGCACGCCGATCGCCCGGTCCTGGCCGATCACGCGGCGGTGCAGGTCGGCCTCCATGTGCAGCAGCTTCTCGGCCTCGCCCTCCAGCATCCGCGCGACGGGGATGCCGGTCATGTCGGCCAGCAGCGCCGCGATGTCGGCCTCGCCGACGTCGGTCGTGATGGCGTGCTCGCGCTCCCACTCCGCCTTGCGCGTCCGGTAGTCGTCCTCGATCTGCAGCAGCTCCGACTTGATGCGGGCCGCCGCCTCGAAGTCGGAGCGGGCGGCGGCGGCCTCCTGCTGGTCGCCCAGCTCCCGCACGCGGCGCTCGAGGTCGGCCACCGGCTCGGGCCGCGACTGATTGGCGATCACCCGCCGCGAGGCCGCCTCGTCGATCAGGTCGATGGCCTTGTCGGGCAGGCGCCGCTCGGTGAGGTAGCGCTGGCTCAGGCCCACGGAAGCCTCCAGGGCAGCGTCGGTGATCGTCACGCCGTGGTGCGCCTCGTAGCGGGCGCGCAGGCCGCGCAGGATCGCGACCGAGTCCTCGACGCTGGGCTCCTCGAGGTAGACGGGCGCGAAGCGGCGCTCCAGCGCCGCGTCCTTCTCGATGCGCTGCCGGTACTCGTCGGGAGTCGTCGCGCCGATGACGTGCAACTCGCCGCGCGCCAGGGCGGGCTTGAGCATGTTGGCCGCGTCGATCGCGCCCTCGGCCGCGCCCGCGCCCACGACCTGATGCAGCTCGTCGATGAAGAGGATGATCTCGCCCTCCGCCGTCTTGACCTCGTTCATCACGGCGGTGAGGCGCTCCTCGAACTCGCCGCGGAACTTGGCGCCGGCCAGCAGCAGCCCCATGTCGAGCGCCAGCACCTGCTTGTCGGCCAGGGCGCCCGGCACGTCGCCGGCGGCGATGCGCTGCGCCAGCCCCTCGACCACGGCCGTCTTGCCGACGCCCGCCTCGCCGATCACGACGGGGTTGTTCTTCGTGCGCCGGTTGAGGATCTGCATCACCCGGCGCACCTCGACCTCGCGGCCGATCACCGGGTCGAGCTTCGACTCGCGCGCGAGGCGGGTGAGGTCGGTGGTGTACTTCTGCAGCGAGCCGTAGCGCGACTCGGCCGTGGGCTCGGTCACCCGCTGGCTGCCGCGGATGCGCTGCAGGGCGTCGTAGATGCGTTCCTGCGTGAGGCCGTGCTCGCGCAGGATGCTGGCCCCGTTCTCGTACGGGCGGGGGCCGTCGGTGATGGCGGTGATCGCGATCAGCAGGTGCTCGACGCCGACGTACTCGTCCTTCAGCCGCGAGGCCTCGGCGTTGGCGCGCTCGAGCATCTTGACGACGCGCGGCGTCGTGTAGACCTGGACCACGTCCTGGGCCAGCTTCGGCGATTGCTCCAGCGCCGCCTCGGCCTGCGCGGCGAGCCGCTTGGTGTCGACCTCCAGGTCCTCGAAGATCTGCGCCGCGAGGCCGCCCTCGGTCGCGAGGGCGAGCAGCACGTGCTCGACGTCCCACTGGCTGTGGCGGCTGCGCCGCACGAGCTCCTGGCTGGCCGAGAGGACCTTCTGCGCCTGCTCGGTGAAGCGGTCTTGTCGCATCATCGTTGTCGCTCCTCCCCGTCGTTTCCTAGTCGGTCCGTGGCGCCCGCGGGGCGGGCAGGTGGCGGTCGCGTTCGCGCTGCAACTCGTCGCGCAGCCGCCCGATCTCCGCCTGCATGCCCTGCATGCGCTCCATGAGGTTGAGGATCACGTCGACGCCGGCCAGGTTGCAGCCCAGCTCATCGACGAGGGTGCGGATGCGCCGCAGCCGCTCGATGTCGTGGTCGGAGTACATGCGCACGCCGCCGCGCGACCGCGCCGGCCGGACGAGGCCCTCGCGCTCGTAGGTGCGCAGCGTCTGCGCGTGCACGTCGAGCATCCGCGCGGCCACGCTGATGATGTAGAGCGGCTCCGTGCTGTGCTGCTCGACCCGCACCCGGATCCGCTCGCGGGCCTCCCGGTCCATCATGGCGTCCTCCCATCCGCGGGACCGTCCGATTCCAGGTCGCGCAGGCGCTCGAACAGCGCCCGGCGCTCGTCGTCGATCTGCTCCGGCAGGACCACGCGCACCTTGGCGAACAGGTCGCCCGTGCGGTCGCCTTTCATCACCGGCATGCCCTTGCCGGCCAGACGGAAGACGCGGCCGTTCTGCGTCCCCTCGGGCACCTGCAGGGCGACCTGGCCCGTGACGGTGGGCACGATGACCTCGCCGCCCAGCAGCGCCGTCGTCAGGCCGACGGGCGCCTCGGTGTGCAGCGCCGGCCCCCGCCGCTCGAAGCGCGGGTCGTCCGCGACCGTGACCTCCAGCACGACGTCGCCCGGGGGGCCGCCGGCGCGGCCGGGGCCGCCCTTGCCGCGCAGCCGGATCTTGCCGCCGCTCTCGATGCCGGCCGGGATCGTCACCTCCAGGCGTTTGTCCGCCCGCCGCTGGCCCCGGCCGCGGCACTCGTGGCAGGTCGCGCTGCCGGCGCGGCCGGCGCCGGCGCAGGTGGGGCACGCCTCCGACGTCTGCAGTTGCACGGTGCGCGTGCTGCCCGAGAACGCCTCGGGCAGGGAGACCGTCACCCGGTGGCGCAGGTCCTCGCCCTTGCCGGGGCGGGGCCCGGCCGCCGCGCCGCCGCGGAACAGCCGGTCGAAGAGGCCCTCGTCGCCGCCGCCGCCGCCACCGAAGAGGTCGCCCAGGCCGCCGAAGGGCGCGCCCTGCCCGCCGAACTCGAAGCGCACGCCGCTGCCGGGACCGGCCGCGAAGCCGCCGCGGCGCTGCGCCTCCTCCAACCGCTCGGCGTGCATCCAGCGGTCGCCCCACCTGTCGTAGGCGGCGCGCTTCTTGTCGTCGCCCAACACCTCGTGGGCCTCGTTGATCGCCTTGAAGCGGTCCTCGGCGGCCTTGTCGCCGCCGGTGACGTCGGGGTGGTACTTGCGCGCCAGGCGCCGGTAGGCGGACTG
>JAPOXB010000181.1 GCA_026707335.1 Chloroflexota bacterium | reverse complement strand
CCCGGGGTTTTGTTTTTGGGTGCGGCCGCCTCGGCGCCCGCGACCACGTTCCCCCTCTCCACCGTTCAGGTGGAGAGGGGGACAGGGGGTGAGGTCCGGACGATCAGCGTGAAGCGGCCCTAGTAGCCGAGCGCCGTATCGACCACGCCGACCAGCGGCCGGCCGTTCTGGAAGCGGCGCAGGTTCTCCGTGAAGCGGTCGAGGTTGCGCCCCGCCCGCAGTTGGCTCGCGCCCGCCGTGTGCGGCGTCATCACGACGGTCTCCAGCCGCCACAGCGGGTGGTCGGACGGCAGCGGCTCGCCGGGGGCGACGTCGAGGCCGGCGCCGGCGATCGCGCCCGATTCGACCGCCCGCACCAGCGCGTCGCCGTCGACGATCTCCCCGCGTGTCACGTTGATCAGGATGGCCGACGGCTTCATCCGCGCGAAGGCGGCGTCGTCGAAGAGGTAGCGCGTCTCGTCGGTCAGCGGGCAGCAGACGGCCACCACGTCGGACTGCTCCAGCAGGCGCGGGAAGTGCGACATCGGGTGCACCAGCGGCGCCTCCGGCGTGCCCTCGACGGCGTCGCGGTCGACCGCCCGGCAGCGCATACCGAAGGCGGCGGCCCGCCGCGCGACGGCCCGCCCCGTCCCGCCGAAGCCGACGATGCCCATCGTCAGGCCCTCGAGCTCGATCTCCTCGCGCCGGAAGGCGACGCGCTGCTCCCAGGCGGCCGGGCCCAGCCGCACGGCCGCGGCCAGCCGCCGCGTGATCGCCAGCAGCAGCGCGAAGGCGTGGTCGGCCAGGTGCCCGCCGACCAGCCCCTTCTCCCCCGTCAGCACCACGTCGCCGGCGAGGAACTCCGGGAACATGAACGCGTCGACGCCGGAGGCGATGGCGTGCACCCAGCGCAGCCGCTCGCAGACGGCGAACAGCTCGGGGTCGAGGAAGCCCAGGATGACGTCGGCCGTGGGCGCGGCGGCCAGCGCCTCGGCGCGCGTCGTCGCGACGGTCACCTGGCCGTCGGGCCCCAGCGTCGCGCGGATGCGCTCCAGGTGGGGCGCGGGCACCTCGGGCAGGGTGAGGCCGGTGATGATCAGGACGTTCGTCGCGTCGGGCATGGGCCCAGGATACCGGTCGGGACGGCGGCGGGCCGCTACTCCCGCGCGTCGATCCGGCCGACGGCGCCCGGCCAGTCGAGCAGGCGGACGTCGGCCGTGACGAGCTGGTGTCCTTCCAGCGCCGTCGCCAAGATGAGGCGGTCGGCGGGGTCGCCGTGCAGGTCGGTCAGCAGGCCGGCGCGGGTCGCGATCACGTCATCGACGGGAAGCGCCACCAGGCCGTCGCGCAGGAGGTCGGCGCGCCACGCGTCGATGTCGCTCATCAGCTTTAGCTTGCCCCGGTCGTGCAGCATTCCGACTTCCCAGAACGTGATCGCCGAGACGGCAGCGTTGCCGCGAGCCCACGCTCGGTCGATGGCGCCGCGCGTCCGCCTGCCGAGCTTCCCGTAGCCGAAACGGTGCCAGAGCAAGACCTGCGTATCGAGCAGGATCACGGCAGATCCCAGTTGTCGCCGGTCTCCGCCTCCCACTCGACGTCAATCGGGGACATGATGTCACCGTGGATCTGGATGATGTGGCGGTCGCGACCGAACCGGGTCACCGGCGCTGGCTCGCAGGGCGTCAACTTCGCGACCTGCTTGCCGCGTTTGGTGATGACGATCTCCTCGCCGCTCTCGGCGACCTCGTCCATGAGCGCGAGGCACTTGGCCTTGAACTCGGACGCCTTGATGGTGCGGACCTCGCCGCCGCTGGTCGTGGTCATGCCGCTCTCCCTCACCGCTTCGTGACTATGAGCGTAGCAGGACGTGACCACGTCCCGCCGGAGACGCCGCGTCGCGGTAGCATGCCGCGGGAGGGCGCATGCAGGACCGCAGTTGGCCCCGCCGGAACCCCGCCCGGTGAGCCCGGTGACGCCGCACGTCGTGGTCGTGGGGGCGGGCAACGCCGCCCTCAGCGCGGCCCTGTCGGCGCGGGAGGCCGGGGCGCGCGTCACGGTGCTCGAGAAGGCGCCGCCGTCGGAGCGGGGCGGCAACACCTACTTCAGCGGCGGCGGCTTCCGCTTCCCCTACGACGGCCTCGACGACATCCGCCGGTTGATCCCGGACCTCAGCGACGCCGAGACGGCCCGCATCGAGGTGGGCCGCTACAGCGCGGCGCAGTTCCGGTCCGACCTGGCCACGGTCAGCGACGGCCTGATCGAGGACGGCCTGGCCGACACCCTCGTACGCGAGGCGGCCCCCACCATGCGCTGGCTGCGCGAGCAGGGCGGGCGCTGGGTGCTGATGTCGGGCCGCCAGGCCTACGAGGTGGGCGGCAAGCTGGTCTTCTTCGGTGGGCTGATCGTCGAGGCGGTGGGCGGCGGCGCCGGCCTCTCCGACCGGCTGTTCGAGTCGGCGGCCGCGCGCGGCGTCGACCTGCGCTACGAGCACAAGCTGCTGCGCCTGCGGGGCGACGGCGGCCGCGTCGTGGGCGTGGATGCGCGGACCCCCGCCGGCGACCTCGCCATCGAGGCCGACGCGGTCGTGCTGGCCGCAGGCGGCTTCGAGGCCAACACCGAGATGCGCACCCGCTACCTCGGCCCGGGCTGGGACCTGGCCAAGGTGCGGGGCGCGCGCTTCAACACCGGCGACGCCATCCGCGCCGCGCTCGACGCGGGCGCGCAGCCCTTCGGCAACTGGTCGGGCGCGCACGCCGTCGCCTGGGACCTCAACGCGCCGCCGACGGGCAACCGCGGCGTCGGCGACCTGTACCAGAAGCACTCCTATCCATACGGCATCGTCGTCAACGTCGACGGGCGCCGGTTCCTCGACGAGGGCGCCGACTATCGCAACTACACCTACGCCAAGTACGGCCGCGCGATCCTTCAGCAGCCGCTGCGCACCGCCTTCCAGCTCTTCGACCAGAAGACCGTGCCGCTCCTGCGCGACGAGTACCGCGTGCGCTACGCGACCAAGGCCGAGGCAGGATCGATGCGGGAGCTGGCCGAGCGGCTGGGCGCCGACCCCGACGCGCTGGAGCGCACCGTCGCCGAGTTCAACGCCGCCTGCCCGGACGGCGCGTTCAACCCGGCCACGCTCGACGGGCTGGGCACGCGGGGCATCGAGCCGCCCAAGTCGAACTGGGCGCAGCCGCTCGACACGCCGCCCTACGTGGGCTTCGCCGTCACCTGCGGCATCACCTTTACGTTCGGCGGCCTCAAGATCGACCACCGCAGCGCGCAGGTGCTCGACACCGAGGAGCGGCCGATCCCCGGCCTCTACGCCGCCGGCGAGCTCGTCGGCGGGCTGTTCTACAACAACTACGCGGGCGGCTCGGGGCTGATGGCGGGGGCGGTCTTCGGACGCATCGCCGGCCGCTCGGCGGCCCAGGCCAGGTCCGGCTAGGCGTCGAGCGGGACGGGGTGCTCGCGGCCGTCGGCCGTGAACAGCAGGTAGCCCTCGACGACCGGCTCGCCCGTCTTCCGCAGCATCGAGGCGTAGGTCCGCACTTGCCGCTCGTAGCCCGCCACCGCCTCGGCCGAGGGGTCGCGGTCGCTCTTGTAGTCCACCAGCACCCAGCCCGCCGGCTCGCGGAAGGCCAGGTCGACGTATCCCTCCGACACCCGATCGGCGTCCGCCGTGACCAGCGGCAGCTCCCGCTCGACCTGCTGCGCGGCCCGCGCCCGGCCCAGCAGGTCGCTGGCGAGCGTGCGGCGCAGGTCGCGCCCGACCTCCGCCCGCAGCGACGCGAGCCCCCGCTCCTCGAGCAGCCGCTCGACCCGCCAGACGCTGGCCTGCGGGTCGTCGAAGTCGGCCAGGAAAAGGCCGTCGTGCAGCGCGATGCCGCGCCGCCGCCCCGCCGCCCCGGTGGGCGGACTCCAGGCCAGGCTGTCGGCGCCGCCGGCGTCGGCCAGCGGGCGGCCGTCCTCGCCGGCCGCGTCGGGGTGCGACGTCGGCTGGCTGCGCGCCCGCGGCTCCGTCTCGCGGGGCTGCTTGGGCCCGTCGTGCCCGACCTGCGACGGCACCACGAAGTCCGGCCCCCGCTCGCCCCGTTCGAGGGCGGCGGCGTGCCGGCGGCGCCAGTCGTCGCGCAGGGTCTCCGCGTCGGGCTCGTATAGCACCGCGGCCGGCGCGGGCGTCGCGGGCAGTTCCTCCACCCGCAGCGTCATCGTGCCGCGCGCCCCCACCTCCTGCGACTGGTCGAGCCAGCCCGGCAGCGCCTCGGCCAGGTCGGCGTGAAAGCCCAGCGTGCGCTCCGTGAAGAAGACCGGCAGCACCAACCAGTCCCGCGCCCGCGTCGCCGCGACGTACAGCAGGCGCCGCTCCTCGGCCCGCGCGTAGACCTCCTGCCGGTCGCGCGCCGCCGCGTAGCCCGGCGTCTCGAAGCGCCGCTCGGCGGGGCCGATCTGGAAGTCGATCCGGCCCGCATCGCGGTTGACGACCGAGATCTGCCGCGCGCGGTTCGCCGCCGCCGCCATCTTGGCCAGGATCACGACGGGGAACTCCAGTCCCTTGGCCTGATGGATGGTCAGCAGCCGCACGACGTCGTCGTCGACCTCCGTGACCGGCGACTCCGCCTCCGCCAGGTCGGCGCGCGACTGCGTGCTCAGCCAGCGCACGAACGGCCGCAGCGAGTCGACCTCGTTGGCGGCGAAGTCGGCCGCCCGCTGCACGATGATCTGCAGGTTGGCGGCGCCCAGCGTGCGCCCCCGCGCGAGTTGGATCTCCAGCAGGTGCGTCTCGCGCAGGACCAGGTCGACGTAGGCGGGCAGCGGCAGGGCGGCCTTGCGGGCGGCCAGGTCGCGCAGCGTCTCGATCGGTCCCTTCAGCGGGCCGTCGTAGCCGGCGGGCAGGATGTCGCCGCCGAGTTGGAAGCCGGCCCGGCCCCGCCTGCCGTCCCGCGCGCCGGCGTCGCGCTGGGCGTTGGCCAGCCGCAGCAGTTCCACGTCCGACGCCGCGAAGGGCGCGCTCTTCAGCGCCGCCACGACCGCGACCTCGTCCGACGGATCGTCGAGCGCGGTCAGGATGGCCGCCGCGTCGCGGACCTCCTGGTGCTCGAAGAAGCCCCGCCCGCTGTCGAGGTGGTAGGGCACGCCCGCCGCGTCGAGCGCCTCCGTGTACAGCTCGATCGCCGTGCGATTGCGGACCAGCAGGCAGACGTCGCGGAAGCGGGGCGCCCGCCGCCCGCCGGGGGCGTCGGCGTCGCGCACGGTCACCGCGCCGTCCTCCGACGCCACCATCGAGAGGATCAGCCGGGCCAGCGCCGCCGCCTCGTCGCGGCGGGCCTCGTCGGCCCGGCGCCAGCCCGCGCCGGTGTTGGGGCGCAGCGTGATCACGCTGGGGCCGCCGTCCTGCCGGTGCGCGACCAGCGGCTGGTACGACGGCTGCGCGTGCGGGAAGTCGTGGTCGGGCGCGATCACCGTGGCGAAGACGTCGTTTTGCCACGTCACGAGGTCGGGCCGGGAGCGGAAGTTCGTGCTCAGCACATCGACGCGGGCGCTGCCCGGTGCGTCCGCGGCGGCGGCGCGGAAGCGATCCTCGATCTCCGCGTAGATGTCGATATCGGCGCGGCGGAAGCGGTAGATCGACTGCTTCGGGTCGCCCACGAGGAAGAGGCGGCCCGGCTCCAACTCCGCGTCGCGCCAGCCGGCCGGGTCGTTGCGCGCGGCCAGCAGCATCACGATCTCGGCCTGCAGCGGGTCCGTGTCCTGGAACTCGTCGACCAGCAGGAAGCGGTAGCGCCGCCGGAAGTATCGCCGCACGCGCGGCTGCTCCTTCAGCAGGTCGCGCGCGTAGAGCAGCAGGTCCTGGAACGACAGCCGCCCGGCCCGCCGCCGCTCCGCCGCCGCCGCCTCCACGAAGCCGGCCGCCACGTCGATGAACTGCGCCAGGGCCTGCGCGCGCACGCCCGCCGCGTAGTCCTGGTGCTCCTCCTCGAAGCGCTTCCAGTCCTCCAGCAGCCGCACCCGATCCTCGCCCCGGCCGCGGCCCAGGCTGGGCGCGCGGATGGGCAGCGAGGCCAGATCCCCCTCGACGACCTCCGCCGGCGTCGATTCCAGCGCCTCCAGGTCCGCGACCAGCTTCGCCGCCCGCGTCTCCAGCGCCTGCGACACGTCGGCCGCCCGCTCGCGGATCGCCCCCGCGCGGCGCAGGTGGGCCGCCAGCACGTCGCCGGGCAGGGGCGACGGCGACGCCACGTCGCGCGCCTCCAGGTCGCGGAACTCGGCGATCTCGAAGGCCAGGTCGCGCAGGTGGCTCAGCTGGAGCCCCAGCCGCAGGCAGCGCTCGATGCGCGGCCGGGCGGCGCCCTGCTCCTCGCTCCAGAGCCAGTTCTGCCAGTCCTCGTCGAAGGCGAGTTGCTCGCCGACGGCGTCCATCACCTCGAAGGCGGGATCGAGCCCCGCGTCGAGCGGGCGCTCGCGCAGCAGGCTCGAGGCGAAGGCGTGGATCGTCTCGATGTGGGCCGCGTCCACCTGCCCGATGGCGCGGCGCAGCCGGCCCTCCACGGTCGCGTCGGCGCCGGTGAGCGCCTGGTACAACTCCCGCCGCACCCGATCGCGCAGCTCCCCGGCCGCCTTCTCGGTGAAGGTGATCGCGACGATCTCGCGCAGCTCGGCGCGGCCCGTGCGCACCGCCTCGATCACCCGCCCCACCAGCACCGATGTCTTGCCGGTGCCGGCCCCCGCCTGCAGGAAGATCGACGTGTCGAGGTCGCGCTGGGCGGCCTCGCGCACCGCTTGGTCGGCGGGCGGGCGGTCGCGGGCGGCGGCGGGCGGTGGCGGGCTCATCGGCGCGCCTGCAGCTTCAGGAAGTCCTGCACGACGCCGTGGTCCTCGCGGGACTTGCGGTCGACGCGCTTGTCGACGTCGGTGGTGCAGACGCTCACGTAGTCGCAGAAGCGGCAGTTGGGGCGCGGCGGATTGCCATCGCCCGGGTAGGGGAAGAAGCGGCCGCCGCGGATGCCGTCGCTGATCACCTGCAGGGCGTCGAAGTAGAGCGGGTCCTCGGCGACCTCCCGGCCCGAGATGCCGGAGCGGGTGAACTTGCCCTTGCGCGTCGCGTACCAGTACTCGGCCCGCACGTCCTCGATCGGCGCGCCGGTCTCCTCGGCGACGGCCTGCAGGTAGACCGGCAATTGCAGGGCGGCGCCGCTGCGATAGTCGCTGCCCTGCTTCGACGCCGCGCCGGTCTTGTAGTCGATCGCGACCGCTCCCTCCGGCCCCTGGTCGACCCGGTCGATGCGCCCGCGGAAGCGGAGCGTCTCGCCGTTGGGCAGCGGCACCGCGACGTCCGAGAAGCCCCACTCCGGGTCGAACAGCGGCGCGTAGCCCTCGGCCGCCCGCCGCTGCTCCTCGGCGAGAAGCGCCTGCAGGTCGCCCAGCACCTCCTGCCGCACGATGGTCCAGGTGGCCGGCAGCCCCGCGAGGCCGCCGCGCTGCTGCCGGTCGAACTCCTCCTCGGCGATGGCCAGCAGACGCGACTCGTCGTCGAGGAAGGCGGCCCACTCGCCGGCGCTCTCGCGCCACGCCTGCACCCAGCGCTCGAGGATGTCGTGCACCATCGAGCCCCGGTCGAGCGGGGTCATCTGCAGCGCCTCGGCGGGCTCCGGCACCGCGCCCAGTCCCAGCACCTGCTTCAGGTAGTAGCGGTAGGGGCAGGTCGCGTACTCCTCCAGCGACGTGGGCGAGGCCGACCGCCCCAGCGGGCTCTCGTCCATCTCCCCCGCCGGCACGACGCCGTCCCACTCGCCGAAGCGGCCGTCCGCGCGCGACAGGCGGGCGGCCTGGTAGCGCCGGTAGTCGGGCCAGAGGCGCGTGAGCAGTTGCCGCGCCGCCGTCGCGCTGCCGGCCGCCTCCAGGAGGGCCAGCGAGAAATCCGATTCGTCCAGCGCCGTCGCCGTGCGCGACCAGTCGCCGGCGCGGACCTCGGACTCGGCCGGGGCCGCGCCGGCCAGCCGCGCCGGCAGCTTGCGGATCGCGCCGCGCTCGTACAACTCCTCCACGCTCGCCAGCTCCGCCACGTCGTCGCCCGGGATCGAGCGCAACAGCAGCGCCGAGGGCAGCTTGGGCGCGCCCGTCGTGTTGGTGCGGCGCGCCCAGGAGATGGTGAGGAACTCCGCCGCCGATTGCTGCACCAGTTCGAACAGCAGCGGCTCCTCGCGCGCCCGCTCGCGCTTGACCGCCAGCGCGCGGTGCCCCAGCCGCTCGTTGATCGCCTCCCGCTCGCCGTCGAGCAGCAGCGGATCCTGGCGCACCAGCGGCGGGAAGATGCGTTCCGCGCACTCGGCCAGGAAGAGCGCCCGGAAGCGCACCCCGCGCGCGGCCGAGACGGTCCCGACGAACACGCCGCGCCGCAGCGCGTCGCGGTCGTTCAGGACGGCGCGCCGCAGCGCCCGCCGGGCGGCGGTGCGGAAGCGGTCTGCGTCGCCGGGGATGCCGACCCCGTCGAGCCGCGCCAGCGCCTCGATCTGCGCCCGCGCCAGCGCCAAGGCGTCGCCGCCCTCGGCGTCCAGCCGATCCTCCCCGGCGACGTACGCATCGAGCACCGAGAGGAACTCCCGCGCGAAGTCGGCCCAGCGGCGGCAGGCTTGCAGCGTCCGCGCGCGGTTGGCCAGCTCCCGCACGACGTCGCGCAACTCCGCCGCCGTCTCGCGGGCGCGGTCGCCGGCCTCGCGACGGGGCAGCCCGCGGGTGTAGTGGTCGAGTTGGTCCCCGAAGCGGGCCCAGCCGCTGACCATCCCCGCCCGCTTCGAGTGCCGCTCCCACAGCACCGGCTTCGCCTCGACGCCGGGCGGGATGTCGGGCGCCGCGACGGGGCTGGCGAAGAACTCGAGCAGCCGGTGCCGCTCGGGCTCGAGCAGCAGCAGGTCGAGCAGGACCAGCGCCGCCCGGCCCACCGCGGTGTGACGCAGCGGCCGCCCGGCGGCCCGATAGACGGGTGCCCCGGCTCGGCCCAGGGCGGCCGCGATAGTGTCGTCGGCGGCGTGGTCGAGGCGGTGCAGGACGGCGATCTCGTGGAAGGGGACGTCGTGGTCGTGCGCCAGCGTCAGCACGCGGCGCGTGATCTCCTCCGCCTCGGCCTGCCGGCTGGGGGCGCTGAAGTAGGCGCGTTCGGGGATCGCGACGGCCGCGTCGCCAGCCGGCGGCGGCGGATCCGTCGCGCCCGCGTCCCGCAGTTGCGAGGCCAGATCCTCCGCGAACTCCAGCGCCGGGCGGTCCGGATCCCGCACCAGCACGAGGTGCAGGTCGCTCACGGCCGCCGCCCGCAGCAGCAACTGCAACTGCACGACCGGCACGTCGTAGATGCCCGCCACGATCAGCGGGCCGCCGCCCAGCGCCGCCGCGTAGGCGTCGTCGGGCAGCAGCGGGTCGAGGGCGTCCTCGTACAGGCTGGTGCGATCGAGGAAGCGCGCCATTTGCGCCTCGTAGCGGCGGTAGATGGCGGCCAGCTCGTGCAGCTTGGGGTCGTCGTTGGGGCGCAGCGCACGGGCGAAGGCGTCGCTTGAGAGATGCGCCTCGCGCAGGTCCGTCATCGATGAGGCCACCGCCTCGGCGACGCCCGAGACGCCCGGTTGCAGGCGGCGCAGCGCCCCCTCGGCCGCCAACTCCTGCAGGATGCCATCGACGAGCAGCGTGTCGGCGCCGTCGGGCAGCGGCTGCCGCGGGGTGCCCGTCCCCCGGTCGCGCACGGCCGAGGCGAGGTCGATGGGCGTGAAGAAGCGCACGTTGGCCGTCGGGCCCAGGTCGGCCGCCAGCCGCCGCCGCAGCGACAGCCGCTGCAGGTTCGAGCCGACCAGCAGGTTGACGCGCGACATCGCGCCGGGCCGGGCGGCGCCGACCAGCGTCGCGACGCGCGCCTCCGCGTCGGCCAGGGTCGGCGCCGACTCCAGGGTGAACTGCATCAGGGCCGAGTCTACCGGCTGCCGGCGGGGCGCTGCCGGGGCGGCCCGCGGGTCGTGGATGATACGCCCGAATCGCGGGTCGTGGTACGGTGACCGCGAGACGACGTGATCCGACAAACCATCGCGCTGCCGCGCCCCGTCCCCACCCGCGAAACCGAACCCGCGCAGACGGGCAAGCGCCGTCGCGGCAGCCGCATTCGTGAGCAGGAACCTTGGGACTACTCAACCGACTGATCCGCAAACACGACTCCACCGCCACCGCCGCCCGGCCCTCGCGGCCCGCGGCACCCGTCGCGCCCCGCGGCGCTGACCCGGCCGCCCCGAACGGCGCCGCCACATCCCCCGATGGACCCCGCCGCTCGCGCCGCCGCCGTCGCGGCGGACGCCGCC
>JAPOXB010000080.1:7068-10314 GCA_026707335.1 Chloroflexota bacterium | reverse complement strand
AGGCGCCGGTCGGCGCGCCGGGGATGGGACTGCCCGGCGCGGGCGGCATGGAGATGCCGGGGCCGCCGCCGCAGTAGTCACGCAAGTCACATGCCGGCGGACGCACCGGGGGGCGTGGCCGCGGTCGCAAGTGGTATCATCCCGGCCAACGCAGCGCCGGGAGGGACCATCGTCGATGAGTGAGCGGCGCCGGACGCGAGTCGTGGTGACGGGCATGGGCGCGGTGACCCCGCTGGGGAACACGGTGTCCGACTACTGGGATGGGCTGGTCTGCGGCCGCAACGGCGTGGGGCCGATCACGGTCTTCGACCCGCACCGCATGGGCGTGCGCTTCGCGGGCGAGGTCAAGGACTTCGACGCGCCCGCGCGCATCGGCCGCAAGGAAGCGCGGCGCATGGACCGCTACAGCCACTTCGCGGTCGCCGCCGCGCTCGAAGCCGCCGGGCAGGCCGGCCTGACCGCGGCCGAGGCGGACGGCGAGCGCACGGGCGTCATGATGGGCACCGGCATCGGCGGCATCTCGACCACCAACCAGGGGTTCCGCGTCATGGACGACCGCGGCCCGGACCGCCTGAGCCCGTTCGTCGTGCCGATGCTGCTGCCCAACATGGCCAGCGGGCAGGTGAGCATCCACCTGGGCGCGCGCGGCCCCAACCTCTCGCCGACCTCGGCCTGCTCGAGCGCCAGCGACGCCATCGGGCTGGCGGCGCAGACGATCCGCGCCGGCGACGCCGACGTGATGGTCGCCGGCGGGGCGGAGGCGCCGCTGTGCGAGATCTCGGTGGCCGGCTTCGACGCGGCGCGGGCGCTGAGCCATCGCAACGACGACCCCGAGCACGCCTCGCGCCCCTTCGACCGCGAGCGCGACGGCTTCGTGCTGGGCGAGGGCGGCGGCGCGCTGATCCTGGAGCGCGCCGAGCACGCGATGGCGCGCGGGGCGGCGATCCTGGCCGAGCTGCGCGGCTACGCCAACGTCGCCGACGCCCATCACATCACCCAGCCCACGGAGACCGGCGACGGCGGCGTCCGCGCGATGCGGCTGGCGCTCGCCCAGGCGGGCATGGCCGCCACCGACATCGACTACATCAACGCGCACGGCACATCGACGCCGATCAACGACCGCGTCGAGACGCACGCCGTCAAGCAGGTCTTCGGCGAGGCGGCCTACGGCGTGCCGATGTCGTCGACCAAGTCGATGACCGGGCACCTGATGGGCGCGGCGGGCGTGATCGAGGCGATCGCCTGCCTGAAGGCCGTCGAGACGGGCGTCGTGCCGCCGACGATCAACTACCGCACGCCGGACCCCGACTGCGACCTCGACTACGTCGTGAACGAGGCGCGGCGCGTGGACGTGCAGGCCGCGATGAGCAACTCGTTCGGCTTCGGCGGCCACAACGCCGTGCTCATCTTCAGTCGCTGGGAGCCGTAGCGGCCGTGCCGCGGGAGCGCCACGACAGCTACCGCGGCCGCCGCTGGGTCATCCCCGAGCCGCACGAACTCACGCCCATCCCCGGCACGCCCTACCCCGCCTGGCTGACGTCGCTGCTGCGCCGCCGCGGCGTGACCGACGCCGCCGCCGCCCAGGCCTTCCTCTTCGACGCGCCGCCGGCCGAGCCCGACGCGGCGCTCCTTCCCGACATCGGGCCCGCCCTGGACCGGATCGAGCGCGCGGTGCGCCGCGGCGAGACCATCGCCGTGTTCGGCGACTTCGACGTGGACGGCGTCACCGCGACGGCGATCCTGACGGAGGCGCTGCGCATGGCCGGGGCGAAGGTCGAGCCGTACATCCCCGACCGCTTCCAGGAGGGCTACGGGCTGAACACGGCGGCCCTGTCGCACCTGCGCCGGGATCGCGACGCGACGCTGGTGATCACCGCCGACCTCGGCATCACGGCCATCCCCGAGGTGGAGTTCGCCGGCGAGCTGGGGCAGGACGTGATCATCGTCGATCACCACAGCGTCCCGGCCGAGACGCCCGACGCCTGCGCCACGATCAACCCGCGCATGCCCGGCTCGCCCTACGGCTTCGCGGAGCTCTCGACCGGCGGGCTGGCCTACCGGGTCGCGCCGCTGATCCTGGAGCGCTTCGGCAAGCGGGCCGACCCGGCGCACTGGCTCGACCTGGCGACGCTGAGCACCGTGGCCGACGTCGTGCCGCTGGAGGGCGAGAACCGCGCCCTGGTCCGCGACGGGCTGGTGGCGATCCGGGAGACGCGGCGGCCGGGACTGCGCGCATTGCTGGACGTAGCGGGCATGTGGGAGGGCGACGTCGACACGGACGGCATCGCCTTCGGGCTGGCGCCGCGGATCAACGCGGCCGGCCGGCTGGCCCACGCCCGCTTGGCGCTCGAGTTGCTGACCGAGACCGACCCCGACCGCGCCCGCCCGGCGGCGGAGGAACTCGACCGGCTCAACCTGCGCCGCCGCCAGATGACCACCGACGCGATGCAGCGCGCCGCGGGCGCCCTGGCCGCGCAGATCGACACGGCCGACGCGCCGCTGACCTTCGTGCAGGACCCGGAAATCCCGCAGGGCATCGTGGGGCTGGTGGCGGGGCGGCTGGCGGAGGAACGCCACCGCCCGGCCGTCGTCTGCGAGGAAGGGCTGGACTTCGCGCGGGCCTCCTGCCGCTCGATCCCGGAGTTCGACATCGCGCAGGCGCTGCGCGACCGCGGCCACCTCTTCGTCAAGCACGGCGGCCATGCGATGGCGGCGGGTTTCACGGCGCGCACGCCCGACCTCGCGGCGATCCGCGCCTCGCTGACGGAGCTGGCGGGCGAGCGCCTGGCCGACGTCGCGCTGCACCCGCGCCTGCACGTCGATGGACAGATCCCGCTCGATTGGCTGCACGGCGACCGCATCCGGCAGCTGTCCCTGCTGGCGCCGTTCGGGGCGGGAAACCCCCCACCGACCTTCGTCAGCACGGGGCTCGACATCGTCGATGCGCAGCGCGTCGGCGCCGACGCCGACCACCTGCGGCTGCGGCTGCGCGCTGGCCAACGGCACTGGAGCGCGATCGCCTTCCGCCAGGGCGCCGCGCCGGTGCAGCGGGGCGATCGGGTCGACGCCGTCTGGAGCCTGCGCAAGGGCGGCCCCTACGACAGCCTGGAGTTGGAGATTCACGACCTCGCCCCCGCCGCCGGGGCGTGACAGTGCGGCCCGCTTGACTACACTGACCGCAGCCCACGCAGGGGCGCCACCGCAGGAGGCTTGCATCGTGAGTGTCGGCACGGCCCAGATCCGCAA
>JAPOXB010000080.1:0-6368 GCA_026707335.1 Chloroflexota bacterium | reverse complement strand
GCGATCCGGGCCGGCACGCTGGTGCCGATCTTCTGCGCGTCGGGCACGGCCAACGTCGGCAGCATGCCGCTGCTGCGCGCCATCCGCGACGAGTTCCCCAGCCCGCTTGACGCGCCGCCGCTGACGGCCACGGTCGCCGGCCAGCGGCGCGAGCTGGCGCCCGACCCGAAGGGCCCCGTCGCGGCGCTGGTCTTCAAGACGAGCGCCGACGAGTTCGTCGGGCGGCTGACCTACTTCCGCGTCTTCAGCGGCACGATCCGCGGCGACGCGCACCTCTACAACCACGCCAGCAACGCCGACGAGCGCATCTCGAACCTGTCCAACATCTTCGGCAAGGATCTGCGCACCAGCGGCGCGATCGTCGCGGGCGACATCGGCGCGGTGACGAAGCTCAACGCCACGCACACCTTCGAGACGCTCGCCGACAAGGCGACGCCGGTCGCGATCGATCGGCCGTCCACGCCGGCGCCGGTCTTCTCGGCCGCCATCACGCCCATGAGCAAGGCCGACGTCGACCGCCTGGGGCCCAGCCTGCAGCGGCTGCTCGAGGAGGACACGACGCTGCGCATGGAGCGCGAGCCGCAGACCGGCGAGACGATCCTCAGCGGGCTGGGCGAGTCGCACGTGGCGCTGGCGGCGGAGACGCTGCGCCGCAAGTTCAAGGTCGAGGTCGACGTGCACGACCGCCGCATCCCCTACCAGGAGACGATCACGGCGCGCGGCCAGGCCGAGTACACGCACAAGAAGCAGACCGGCGGGCACGGGCAGTACGCCCGCGTCGCCCTGCGGGTCGAGCCGATGGCGCGCGGCGACGGCTTCGAGTTCGGCAACGAGGTGGTGGGGGGCAACGTGCCGCGGCAGTTCATCCCGGCCGTCGAGAAGGGCGTCGTCGAGGCGCTGCCCAACGGCACGATGGCCCGCTACCCGCTGACCGACCTGCGCGTCGTCCTGTTCGACGGCAAGCACCACGACGTCGATTCGAGCGAGATGGCCTTCAAGCTGGCCGCCAGCCAGGCGCTCAAGGAGGCGACCAACGGCGCCCGCCCGATCCTGCTGGAGCCCATCCTGACGCTGCGCATCCACGTCCCCGAGAGCGCCACCGGCGACGTGATGAGCGACCTCAACGGCCGCCGCGCGCGCGTGCAGGGCCTGGAGCCCAACGAGGCCGGCGGCACGACGATCAGCGCCGAGGGGCCGATGGCGGAGCTGCTGCACTACGCGACCGACCTGCGCTCGATGACCGGCGGCCGCGGCATCTACGAGTTCGAGTACACGCGCCACGACCCCGTCCCGGCGCACGTCGCGGAGAAGGTCGTCGCCGCCTCGCAGGAGGGCGAGGGGTCGGGCTAGCCGTCGGGGACGAGGCGCAGGTCAGCGCGCCGGTCAGCGCCACGCCAGATTCTCGGTCGGAATCCACCCCTCGACGCCCTCGTCGGTGCGCACCCAGAGCGAGAAGCCTTCCTGGTCAGAGTGCAGGCCAGGGTCTTCGTCTGTAGATCCTCTGCCGGGGTACGTCACGGTGACGTTCTCTCCCCCGGCGTAGGTGACGGGCGTCCCGTCGGCGAGGCAGGCGCTGTCGCCGTCCGCGAACCGCAACTCGACGCAGGCGCCCGCGCCGACGACCCGGAAGCTGAGATCCTCGCTGAAGGGCGGGAACTCGAGCTTCGGCTGGACGAGGAGCCAGCTCGCTCCGCCCTCGTAGGGATCGTAGGGGGAGGCCACCTGCACGACCTCGCCAGCGCTGGTCCAGCCGCCACCGCTCGTCCAGTTGTCCGGCCAAAAGCCCTCAGTGACCGGGCGCATCCAGCGCTGCAGGTGCGCGTCGTAGACCCCGACGTGTGCCCGTGCGAAGTAGCGGTCGCCGCCCACGGGTGCGAACCACGGCCCGATCCGGTGGTGGGAACCGTATGGAGGAGGGACCGGGGATGGGGGCAGATCGATGAGCGCGGGGCTGGGACGGACGCGCACGAGCGCGAAGTCTCGCCCGGTCTCTGGGTGCGGCGCGACCCCCACCACGAAGCCATCGCCGGATGGAAGCCATCTCCCCGTCCAGCCGCTCTGGATTGCGTACGCGGAGCGCACGCGCAGGATGGGCTCGCAAGTCCTCGCGTCGGCGATGACGACCGACGCCCACGGCTGGACGGGCTGGACGAACCCGATGTGCTTGATCGCGACCGGCGATCCCTCCTGCCGGGCGACATGGCGCCCGTCCGGGGAGAGCCGCCCGGGGCACGAGACGTCTACCAGTTCCGTCCCGGTCCAGTCGGAGATCTTCCTCTGCCTGATTAGGGGCTGATCCCGGTCGGGGGGGTAGTAGACCGTCGTGACGGCGATCTGCAGGCCGCCTCGCCATTCGGAGATCCCGACCCCGGCAGAGTAGCCCTCGCGCGGCTCCGGCTCGAACGCCAGCGTGGTGTCTCCGGTCGCAACGTCCACAAGCTCCACGCGGCCGGGAAGTCGAAGCGCCACCGTTCCTCCGTCGGGAGCTACCAGCGCCGGCCGGATATCGCGCAGATCGGCCGCTGCAGGGGGATCACCGATTGCCAGCGCAAATCTGGCGACGACATCGAGCGACGCAGTGACGAGGGCAAAGTGCGTATCTCCCGGCTGGGCCTGCTCGCCGCCGGGGTGTTCCTGGAAGAGGATGTGCTCGCCCGAAAGTCTGCGAGCCCAGAGGAGATCGCCGGGCCACCGCCACGTCCTCCCAGTCTCGCGATCGTGGAGTAGCGTGAAGGACGGGGCGTCACTCCAGGAGTTCGCCTCGCTCGACAACAGCCATTCGAAGAGCACCCAACGGTCATCGTATGAGATCGGGTACCACGAAGCGCGGGACCTGTAGAGAGAGGTCAAAGGCCGATACCCCTCCGTCACCCAGGTGTGCACATTCCAGAAGAGGATCAGGAAGTAATCGTCCTCGTCCATGGTCTCGCCAAGCGCCCAGATCTTGCGCTCGACGTGGCCGGGGGCTGGCTCGATGCACTCAACAACGCGACACGGCGGCGGAGGGGCTGGCACCGCCGGGGCCGCGCAGATCGACCAACCCACGGTGATCTCGAAGCACTCGACCGCCGGCTCCGCGCCCTGCGCCGCCGTCGGCGCGGCGTTGACGGGCAGCAGGACCGCCGCCGCCGCGGCGAGCAGCGCGACGATCGGCGTCACGACGATGGCGAAGCGCCTGCGGTGGGGCATGTCTCCCGTAACGACCGCCGACGCTCGAATGTTCCCGCGCCCGGCTAGCCGCCGCTAGCCCTCGGCGACGAGGCGCAGCCAGCGCCGCCGGCCGACCCGCAGCACGCTGCCCGGCTCGACGCGGACCTCGGGGCCCTCGACCCGCTCGCCGTCGAGCTGGACGGCGCCGCCGGCGATGAGGCGCTTGGCCTCGGCGCGGCTGGCGGCGAGGCCGGCGCGGGTCAGCAGGTCGGCGAGGACGACGCTCGCGGCCCCGTCCTCGAAGGCGAGGGCCAACTCGGGCATGTCGGCGGGCTGCTCGCGGCGGGAGAAGACGCGCGCGAAGCCCTCCGCCGCCGCCTCGGCCGCCTCCGCGCCGTGCCACTCGGCGACGATGGCGTGGGCGAGGCGCTGCTTGGCGCGCATGGGGTGCAGCGTCCCGTCGCGCAGGCCGGCCTCGATCGCGTCGACCTCCGCCGCCTCCAGGTTCGTGCCCAGCGTGAAGAAGTCGATCAGCACGTCGTCGGGGATCGACATCGCCTTGCCGTACTGCTGGTCGGGCGGCTCGTCGATGCCGATGTAGTTGCCGGCGCTCTTCGACATCCGCTCGACGCCATCGAGCCCGACGAGGATGGGCGAGGTGATCGCGATCTGGGGCGGCTGCTCGTAGGTGCGCTGCAGGATGCGGCCGGCCATCAGGTTGAAGGTCTGGTCGGTGCCGCCGACCTGCACGTCGGTCTCCAGCGCGACGGCGTCGTAGCCCTGCATGAGGCCGTACATGAACTCGTGCACGTAGACGGGCTCACCGCGGTCGAGGCGGTTGCGGAAGGTGTCGCGCTCGATGAACTGCGCCACGGTGAAGTTGCTGGCCAGCTGCACGACGTCCTCGAAGGTCAGCCCGGCGAGCCACTCGCTGTTACGGCGCACCTCGGTGCGGGCGCGGTCGAGCAGCTTGAAGGCCTGCTCCTGGTAGGTGGCGGCGTGCGCGGCGATGGTCGCGGCGGGGTTCATGGGGCGCGATGCGTCCTTGTCGGAGGGGTCGCCGATCAGGGCGGTGAAGTCGCCGATCAGCAGCACGGCCTGGTGCCCCAGCTCCTGGAAGGTGCGCAGCTTGCGCAGCGCGACGCAGTGCCCCAGGTGCAGGTCGGGCGCCGTGGGGTCGACGCCGAGGTAGACGCGCAGGGGGCGATCGTCCCGCAGCGATTCGGCCAGGCGGTCGCGCAGTTCACGCTCCATCGTGGCGCGCGTCTCCGCGTCGCCGAAGCGAGTGCCGCGCATGATCAGCGCGTGCTGCCGCTCGACCTCGGCGCGCTGGGCGGCGCTGAGGGGCGGGCCGCCGGCGCTCACGGCCAGTCTCCCGCGGCGGCGATGGCCGCGCGGGCGTCACGGCAGTCGCGCGCCAGTTGCGACGTCAGCGCTTCGACGCCCTCGAACTTGACCTCGCCGCGCAGCCGCGACACGAAGTCGATGCGCAGGTCGCGGCCGTAGAGGCCGGCCTCGTAGTCGAGGATGTGGCACTCGACGGTGATGGCGGGGTGGTCGTCGAAGGTGGGGCGCACGCCGATGTTGGTCGCGGAGGGGCGCAGGCGGCCGTCGAGCGAGGCCAGGGTGGCGTAGACGCCGGTGGCGGGCAGCGCCTGGTCGGGCCCGACGGCGATGTTGGCCGTGGGGAAGCCGATGCCGCGCCCCCGCTCCTGGCCCCGCACGACGGGGCCGTGCAGGCTGAAGCGGCGGCCCAGCAGGTCGTTGACGCGCGCCACGTCGCCCGCCGCGAGGCCGTCGCGGATGTCGCTGGAGGAGATCTTGGCGTCGGCGTCGTCCTCAGTGTTCCGGCCGCCGTCGCGGACCATGTCGATGACGGTGACGCGGAAGCCCAGCTCGTCGCCGAGGGCGCGCAGCGTCGCGATGTCGCCGCCGCGCTGCCGGCCGAGGGCGAAGTCGGGGCCGGTCACCAGTTCCGTCAGCCGCAGCTCCTCGACCAGCAGGCGCACGAAGTCGCCGGCGTCGGTCTGGGACAACTCCGAGGTGAAGGTGATCGGCGCGACGATCTCCAGGCCGGCCTCTGTCAGCAGGCTCAGGCGGTCCTCCAGGCTGGTCAGGTAGCTCAGCGGCACGTCGGGCCGCAGCACGTGCTGGGGGTGCGGGTGGAAGGTGACGACGCCGGCCGCGCTGCCGTTGGCGGCGGCCCGATCGATGACGCGGCGCAGCAGCGCGACGTGGCCGCGGTGCACGCCGTCGAAGACGCCGATGGTGATCGTTGTCGGGCGCTGGGGCGCCACGCGCCGCAACTCCGCGCGGGCCAGTTGGGTGGGCACGGCGTCCTCTCAGTCGCTCGCGCCCGCGGCGGCGGGCTTGGCGACGATCTGGATGTCGCCGTAGGCGTCGTCCTGGTGCATCTCGATCGCGCGCGACTTGTACAACTCCAGGATGGCGATGAAGGTCACGATCACATCGGTGCGCGTCTCCGCCTCGGCGATCCACTCGCGGAAGGAGACGCGCCCGCCGTCGCGCAGGCGGGCGCGCAGCTCGCCGATCTTGTCCTGCACGGTCAGCGGGTCGCGCTTCAGGGCGACCTGGGGGTGCTGCGGGGGCCGCTCGGCGGCGCGGGCCAGCGCCTCGCGCACGAGCTTGCTCAGCAGGTCCAGCGTGACCGAGTCGGGCAGGCCCGGTGGCGGCTCCCGGTCGACGGGCGGCGGCGCGCCCCCCGCGAAGTTGCGCAGCCCGCTGCGGTCGATCTTGCCGAACATCTCGATCGCGTCGCGGTAGCGGCGGCGCTCCTCCAGCATCGCCACGAGTTCCACGCCCGGGTCGTCCTCGTCGGGCGGCTCCTCCCCGGCGGCGGCGCCGGGCAGGATGCGCCGCGACTTGAGCAGCATCAGCCGCCCGCCCACGGCCAGGAACTCCGCCAGTTGCCCGGCGACCGGGTCGCCGGGATCGTCGCGGGCGCCCGACGCCTTGAGCGCGTCGACGTGCTCCAGGAACTGGTCGGCCACCTGCACGAGCGACAGCTCGGAGATGTCCAGGTCGCGCCGCTCGATCAGTTGCAGCAGCAGGTCGAGCGGCCCCTCGAAGCCCGGCAGGCGCAGCTGCACGAGCGGCTCGGGGGCCATCGGCGTCGGCGCCATCGGGGAGGGCGGCATAGGCCCAGCCTACTCCAGGCCCGGTATGCGGCTAGAGCCTGTTCACACTGACCGCCGCGC